>CAIWVP010000058.1 GCA_903916195.1 uncultured Verrucomicrobiota bacterium
CGGCAGGCCTGCCGCAAAGTCCCAGCAGGCGGCGCCGGATTGGGACGAACACTTCCGCTGGGTCCACAGCCAGGCGCCGGTGGACGAGAGACTCCTCGCCGGACTTCTCCTCCGGGACCGCTGATGGACTACGCCGACACGAACTTCGTCGTGGGCCTGCATTTCCGCTCCGCCAACAGCGGGCTCGCGGAGAAATTCATGCGCCGTCATGCGGTTCCGGTCGTCGTCGGCGAGCTCACCGAGCTGGAATGCCGGGGCGTGTTCGCCCGGCTCACCGGGAAGAGCGACAGCGAGGCGTGGGAACGGCTCCAGGCCCGCTTCGACGATGAGATGTGGTTGCGCCAGCCGGTGGTCTGGGACCGGGTGGCGGCGAAGGCTCGGGCGCTTTTGGACCGGTTTGCCCCGCGTCTGACCGTCGGGAGCATGGACACGATGCACGTCGCCGCGGCATTGGTGGGCGATTGTCCGCGATTCCTGTCCTTCGACGCCGCCTCCAACGCCCGGGTGCTCGCCGCCTCGGCCCGCCTCGCCGTCTGGCCCGAACTCTCGCCCGAGGAGAAATCCCGCGTCGTCCGATGATCCCCAAAGAGCTCCTCAAGAAGATCCGCCAGATCGAGATCCGCACCAAGCGGCTCGTGAGCGAATCCCTCGCGGGCCAGTACCACTCGGCCTTCAAGGGCCAGGGGATGGACTTCGACGAGGTCCGCGAGTACCAGCCGGGCGACGAGGTCCGCGCCATCGATTGGAACGTCACCGCGCGGATGAACCATCCGTTCGTGAAGAAGTTCCGCGAGGAGCGCGAGCTGACGGTGATGCTGGTGGTCGACCTCAGCGGGTCCGGGATGTTCGGATCCGGCGACCAATCGAAGCGCGAGCTCGCCGCGGAGTTGGCCTCGGTGCTCGCCTTCTCCGCCATCCGCAACCAGGACAAGGTCGGGCTCGTGCTCTTCACCGAGACGGTCGAGAAGTACATCCCGCCTCGGAAGGGCCGCCGGCACGTGCTCCGAGTGATCCGCGACATCCTCTACCACCAGCCGAAGTTCCGCGGCACCTCGCTGAACGGCGCGCTGGAGTTCGTGAACCGCATACTGCCGCACCGTTCGGTCGTGGTCGTCGTGTCCGATTTCCTCGGCGAGACGAACCCCAGCCGCGCCGAGGTCATGGCGCACCTCAAACGCCGCGCCGTCCATAGCGAGACGCTCGGCCGCACCTCGTCGACCGTGCTCCGTCAATCGAGCCGCAAGCACGACGTCGTCGCGGTCCAGGTGATCGACCCCTTCGAGCTCGTGCTGCCGGACATCGGTCGGCTGGTGCTCCAGGACGCCGAGACCGGCGAGCTCGTGGAGATCAACACATCGGACGGACGCCGGAGGACGGCGTTCGCGAACCGCCAGGAGAAGACCCAGCGCGAGCTGGACCGCCTGTTCCGCGGCGCGAAGGTGGACGCCATCCGCGTCCGCACCGACCAGCCGTACGACCGGGCCCTGGCCCGGTTCTTCGACACCCGCGAGAAACGGAGGAGACGCGGATGAGAGCTGTAGAAAAAAGGAGAAAGGAAAAAGGGAAAAGGCACGGACCCCGCTGCCGCACGTCTCTCTTTTGCCTTTTGCCTTTTGCCTTTTGCCTTGTCGCAGCTGCCGCGACGAACGCCGCGACCAGGGCCGTGAACAGCGCCGCGTCCTCCCCGCAGTTCCACGATATCAAGCCGCCGCTGGAGATCGTGACCATCGGGACCTGGCTCGGCCGCATCGCCGCCGCGGCCCTGCTCGGGGCGCTGCTGTGGCTCGGTTGGTGGCTCTGGCGCCGACGCAAGCCGAGAACGGCCCGCGCGCACAGGATCCCGCCGGACGAACGGGCCCGTACCCGACTCGATGCCGCGCTCGCCCTGCTCGACCATCCGGAGCGCTTCTGCACCGCCGTGTCCGAGATCACCCGCGCCTACCTGGAGGAACGCTTCGGGCTGAAGGCGCCGGACCAGACGACGGAGGAGTTCCTCGTCGACCTTTCCAAGAACGCCGAGCTGGACGAACGCCACAAGGAGTCCTTGGCCGGCTTCCTCACCGGATGCGACCTGGTGAAGTTCGCCAAGTTCGAGCCGGCTCGTACCGACCTCGAGGCCCTGCACGCCGCCGCGCTCGACCTCGTGATGCAGACCGCGACGGTCTCCGCTCCTGCCGCAGCGGCACCGCCGATCTTGCCACCCTCGCTGCCTCCCGTGGGCAAAGCACCATGAACCCGCCGCCCGCCGCCCCGGAGAAGATCCGGAAAAGAGCGCCCCTCGCCATGCGACATCCCGCGATCCACATCCGGCGTTCCTCATCCCGATGACGTTCGCATCGCCTTGGTGGCTTCTCGGCCTCCTCACCATCCCTCTGCTCGCTTGGCTCCGCGGCAAGACCGGCCGTGAGAGCGCGTTCATCTACTCCAGTCTGACGTTGGTCAAAGGCATCACCGAGCTGAGCCGCAGCCGGGCGGGCGCGTTCCTCGTCAATCTCCGTTGGTTCGCGCTGGCGCTGCTGTTCGTCGGCTTGGCACGGCCGCAGGTCGGCGGCGGACAGGCCCCGCTCCGCGCGAGCGGCATCGACATCGCCGTCGCGGTGGATCTTTCAGGCAGCATGGCGGCGGAGGACTTCGAACTGGGCGGGGAGCGGGTGAACCGCCTGACCATGCTCAAGGACGTGCTCGCCACTTTCATCGAGAACCGTCCAGCGGACCGCATCGGCCTGGTCGCCTTCGGGACCGAAGCGTTCATCGCCGCGCCGCCGACGCTCGACCATGATTTCCTCGGACGGGTGCTCAAACGCCTCGAGCTCGGTGCGATCGACGGCAACCAGACCGCCATCGGTTCTGCGCTCAGCGCCGCGGTGAACCGGCTCCGCGACCTGAGATCGAAGTCCCGCATCGTCATCCTGATGACCGACGGGCAGAACAACGCCGGCAAGGTCCCGCCCCTGACCGCCGCCGAAGCCGCGCAGGCGCTGGGCGTGAAGGTCTACACCATCGGGGTCGGCACCCGCGGCTTCGCGCCGATGCCGGCCCGCGATGCCTTCGGCCGCAAGGTGTACGTGCGCCAGGCGGTGGACATCGACGAGGATACCCTAAAGAAGATCGCCGAGAAGACCGGCGGCAAATACTACCGCGCCGACAGCACGGAGACCCTCCGGCGCGTCTACGCCGAGATCGACAAGCTGGAGAAGTCCGAACAGGAGCAGAAACGGCACGCCTACTACGAAGAGCTGATGAGCTGGTTCGTCGTGCCCGCCTTGGCGTTGCTGGCGCTGGAGCTCCTCTTGGGACAGACCGTGTGGAGGAAACTTCCGTGAACGCGGAGCCCGGAACGAGGGTCATCAAGGTCGTCCAGCCATGCCCCCCCCCTACCCCGCCCCCGGCCCCCGGCGCTGCGACCCGGCGTCCCGCATCTGATCCGTGATGAACTTCGCCTCCCCCCATTTTCTCTGGCTCGCGGCCCTGCTCGGTCCGCTGACCGCCGCGTTCCTGTGGTGGACGTGGCAGAAGAAGCAGCGCGCCGTCGCGTTGTTCGTCCGCGCGCGGTTGCTCGCGCAGCTGACCGTCGGCGTCTCGCCATGGCGCCAGGTCGTGAAGCGCGTCCTGCTGGCGGCCGGGGTGGTCGCCATCCTCATCAGCCTGGCACGACCGCGCTGGGGGTACACCGACGAGGAGACCATGGCCTCGGGATTGGACATCGTCGTGTGCTTCGATGTCTCGCGCTCGATGCTGGCGGACGATGTCGCGCCCGACCGCCTCGCCAAGGCCAAGCTCGCCGCGTTCGACCTGCTCGCCTTCAGCAAGACGGACCGCCTCGGCCTCGTCGCCTTCGCCGGCAGCGCCTTCCTCCAGGTCCCGCTCGCTCTCGACGACGAGGCCTTCCGCCAGAGCGTCCGAGCGCTCGACACCGAGGCCATCCCGGTCCAAGGGACCGCGCTGGGCGACGCCATCCGCGAGGCCGCGGCGGCGTTCACCAAGGACAGCGCCGGGGCCAAGGCCATCGTCATCATAACCGACGGCGAGGACCAAGAAGACGGTGCGATCGAGGCCGCGCGCCAAGCGGCCAAGGACGGCGCGCGCATCTTCACCCTCGGCGTCGGGACCGCGAACGGTGCCGTGCTCAAGACCCGGGACCCGTACGGCAACCCGGTCTTCATCAAGGACGAGGGCGGCAACGCGGTGAAATCGCGCCTCAACGAGGAGATGCTGCGGCAGATCGCCGAAGCGGGCGGCGGGTTCCATCTCCCGCTGCAGAACCGCAAGACGATCGAGACCCTCTACCAGCGGGGGCTGGCACCGATGCCGAAGACCGACCTCAAGTCCGGCAAGATCCGCCAGTGGACCGAGCGCTTCCAGTGGCCGCTCGGCATCGCGGTCCTGCTGCTCATCGCCGAGGTCTTGATGCCCGAGCAATCACCCCGCCCTCGCGAACCGCGGAGAACGTTCGCCCCGACGGGAAGGACGGTGGAAGCCTGATGAAAATGACGCCCCCCAGCAACCGGCGGATGGACGGCATCGCGACACCCGGCAGCCACCGGATCCGCTCCTTTCGCCGCGCGCTCGCCATCGCCGCCCTGACGACCGTGCTCTGCGCATCCACCGCCGGCGCGCGCGCGGCCTCGGCGGATTCGGCGTTGGACGCCTATGAGAAGCGGGATTTCGCCCGCGCCCGCGCCGAGTTCGAGAAACTCGCGAAGGAACGGCCGGACGACCCGCGCTACCGTTTCAACGCCGGCGATGCCGCTTACCGGATGCGCGACTTCACCAACGCCGCGGCCCACTTCGAGTCCGCGCTCACGTCGCCCGACCTCAAGCTCCAGCAGGGCGCGTACTACAACCTCGGCAACTCGCGCTACCTGATCGGCGAACAGGCCAAGGAGCCGCAGGCGAAATTGCAGGCCTGGCAGCAATCGCTCACGAATTTCAGCTCCGCCCTCGGCCTCGATCCGAAGGACACCAACGCCGCGTCGAACCTTGCCTACATGCGCCAACGGGTGGAGGAGCTGATGAAGCAGATGCCGCCGCCCCAGAAGCAGCAACCGAAAGGCGACAAGGATAAGGACAAGAAGGACAAGAAGGACGACCCGGGCAAGGATCAGCAGCCCCCGCAACAGCAGTCCGGCGACAAACCACAAGACCCGCAGGACCAACAGAAGGACGACCCGGGCAAGGACCAGGACAAAGACCAGGCCGGAAAGAAGGGCGAGCAGGAGGACAAGAAGTCCGGACAGGCCAAGTCGGATCCCAAGAAGGACGGCAAACCGGAGCAAGGCCAGAAGGAGAAGCAACAGGCGCAGAAGCAGGACGGCAAGGAAACCGGAAAAGTAGGCGAAGACGGCGAGGCCCAGGAAGCCTCCGAAGAGACCGCCAAACCCGGTGAGATGAGCCCGGCCCAGGCCGCGCGGTTGCTCGACAACCAGAAGGCCGAAGAGAAAGCGCTCGTGTTCCAGTCGGGCAACGGCAAGGAATCCCCCGAGCAAAAACGCAGACGCAAGACATGGTGATCCCCGCACGACAGCCGATGACGGAAGAACCCCGAGGTCCGCGACGGACTTGGCGCTCCACCTCCTGCGCCAGCGGCCTCGGCGGTGCCCTGCACCTTGCCGCGATGCTGGTGCTGGTCCTCGTCTCCTGCGGCCTCCGGCTCGTCGCGGCACCTTCGTTCACGGCGCGCATCGAGCCCGATAACGTCGCGGCCGGTGAAAGCGCCACGCTCCAGCTGGTCTTCACCGACTGCGGCCGCATCGGCGCCCCGCAGCTGCCGCCGATCGCCAACGCCACGATCCAGTTCAGCGGCAGCAGCCAGCAGTACAGCATCGCCAACGGCACCAGTTCGTCGTCGGTCGTCCACCAGTACACGGTGCAGCCCAACGCCGCCGGCACCGTCGAGATCCCGGGGCTCGCGGTCGAGGTGGACGGCAAGAGGCTCGTCAGCAACCCGGTCACCTTGCGGGTCGGCAAAGGGCTGGAGCTCTCGGAGATCGGCTTCGTCAAGGTCGTGACGCCGAAGCCCGATTGCTATCTGGGAGAGACGTTCCCGGTGGACGTGAAGTTCTATTTCCGCCAGTCGCCGCAGGATGTCGCGGCCAACCCGGTGCTGAGGATGGACGGCTTCACCATCGACCAGCAGGGCAAGCGGCAGTCCGGCCAGGAGCGCATCGGCGCCGATATCTACGGGGTCGTCACCTGGAAGCTCTCGCTCACGCCGGTGAAGACCGGCGAGCTCCCGCTCGGGCCGGCCGAGGTCGAGACGATCTTCGTGCTCCAGTCGCGCAACCGGAACCGCGACCCGTTCGCGCGCTTCTTCGGCAACGGCGGCGAGCAGCGCCGGCTGACCTTCGCCAGCGAGACCAATACCCTCCGCGTCATGGCTCCGCCCGCCGCGGGTCGTCCTGCCGGCTTCAACGGCGCCGTGGGACGCTTCACGCTCGACCTGACCGCCTCGCCCACCAACGTCTCCGTCGGCGATCCGGTCACCGTCCGGCTGAAGGTCCGCGGGCGCGGCAATTTCCGCGCGCTGCGGTTGCCGGATTTCCCTCCGGGCAAAGGGTTCCAATCCTACGCCGGAACGAACTCCTTCGAGCCGACCGACGAGCTCGGACTGGAAGGCGTGAAGACGTTCGAGCAGGTGCTGGTGCCGGAGCACGGCGACATCACGGAGGTGGCTTGGCCGCCCTTCTCGTTCTGGAATCCCGACGCGAAGCGCTACGAGACGCTCGACGAACGCCCGGTGCCGCTGAAGGTGCGCGGCTCGCTGGCGGCCCAGGTCCAGCCGGTGGGCAACATCCCGAGCGCGTCGTCCTCCCCTGCCCCTCGGCCCATGGCCAACGAGTTCCGGCCGCTCGCGACGCGGATCGGGGCGTGGTCGGAAACCGGCGCGCCGGTCGTCCACCAACCGTGGTTCATCGGGCTGCTCGCCTTGCCGCCGACCGCTTATCTCGCGCTGGTCGTGGTCCTGCGCATCCGGTCCCGTCCGCGCGACACGTCCCGGACGGTCCGCCAACGGCAGGAGCAGAGCGCCGTCGAAGCCTTGCGGACGCTGTCGACGCTGGCACGGACCGGCGACGCGGAAGCCTTCTCTGCGGCGCTGAACCGGGCGGTCCAAGAACGGCTCGCGCTCACGCTCGGCGGACCGGCCGGCGCCTTCACCGCGGACGTGGTCGAGACGCGCCTTGTCCGGGATGGTTTCCCCGACGAGGACGCCGAGTGCCTGCGACGGATCTTCGCGGCGCTCGACCTCGCGCGCTATTCGCGGAACGCCACCGGCTCCGAGCTGGAATCGCTCCGGACCGATGCCGAAGCCGTCGATACCGCGCTCCGGAGATGGGAGGGAAAACGATGAACGACCGGAAAACCGATCCGCGCGACCGCTTTGCCTCGCTCCTCGGGGCGCTGCTCTCCGCTTGGCTCTTCCTCGGCATGGCGCCGACGGCCCGCGCAGCGGAGGCCGACGCGGCCTTCGAGTCCGCCAACCGCTTGCTCGCGCTCGGCAAGGCCGTCGAGGCGTCCAAGGCCTACGAACAGATCGGCGCCGCCGGACGCACCTCGCCCGCCCTCGAACGGAACTGGGCGCAGGCCTGCTACCAGAGCGGACGCCCCGGTCCGGCCCTCGCGCACCTGCGCCGCGCCACCCTTCTTGATCCTCGCGATGCCGACGTCCGCGCCGACCTTGCCGTCCTGCGCACCAAGATCGGCAACAGCTTGGGATCCTCGGACGATGCCGATGCCGCGTTCCGCGTGCTGAAGCTCGACGAATGGGCCTGGCTCGCGCTTGGCGCCGTCTGGATCTGGTTCGCCATGCTCGCCGCCGGCCGCGTGAGTCCGGTCGCCCACGCGGCGTTGCGCGGGTTCACGAGCGGTTCCGGAGCGGTCGCCATCGTGTTGTCCGCGCTCCTTTTCGCCGCCGTGAAGCAACGGGCGGGCGAACCGGACGCCGTCGTGCTCGCCCCGGACACGCCGGTCCGCCAGAGCCCGCTCGACGAGGCAAGAGCGACCTTCGCCGTGCCCGCCGCCGCCGAGTTGCGCGTCCGCGACACGAAGGGCGGATGGCTGATGGTCGAGGAGACCGCCACCCAACGTTTCGGTTGGTTGAAGCAATCCGAGGTCCTGCGGATCGGCTTCTGACCGCGGCCTTCGCCGAGCAGGCCACGCCTAGGAGCATTTCCCGAAAAAACCGTTGCCGCGCCGCGGGGACGGAGGCTTGCTCATGGCCACCATGCGTCCCCCCGTCCTCCGGCTCTCCTTGCTCTGCGGGCTCGTCGCATCGGCTTGGATCGCGGCCGGTTGCCGGACCCCGGCCGCGGGCGCCGGGACCCGGGGCGTCACCCTCACCGAGACCAACGACGTCGTGCGGGTCGAGCTCGACGGGAAGCTGTTCACCGAATACCGGTTCCGCGACGTCTCGCGTCCGTTCCTCTACCCGATCCTGGGGCCGAACGGCGAGCACATGACCCGCCGCTGGCCGCAGGAGAACGTTCCCGGCGAGGAGCAGGACCATCCGCACCATCACGCGCTCTGGTGGGCCCATGGCGATGTGAACGGCGTGGATTTCTGGAGCGAGCAGAAGGATGCCGGCCGCACCGTCCACCAGTCCTTTGCCAAGATCGCTTCCGGCAAGGACTCCGGCGTGCTCACAAGCCGCAACCGCTGGGTCGCCAAGGACGGCAAGACCATCGCGTCGGATGAGCGCACGATGACCTTCCACCGTCCGCGCGGCGGCGAACGCATCATGGATTTCTCGGTCACCGTCTTCGCCACCGACGGTGAACTGACGTTCGGCGACACCAAGGAAGGCACCATGGCCATCCGCCTCGCCGAAACGATGCGCCTCGCCCAACCCGCCAAGAAGGCCGGCGAAGGCCGCATCCTCAACTCGGAAGGCATCCGCGACGGCGAGACCTGGGGCAAGCACGCAGCATGGTGCGACTACTCCGGTCCGGTCGGCGGACGGACCGTCGGTGTCGCCCTTTTCGACCATCCGTCGAACCCGCGATATCCGACCACGTGGCACGTCCGCGATTACGGCTTGTTCGCCGCGAACCCTTTCGGGTTGCACGATTTCGAAAAGAAACCGAAAGGCGCCGGCGACCTCAAGGTCCCGGCGGGCGGACGAGTCACGTTCCGCTACCGGTTTGTTTTCCATGACGGAGACGCCGCCGCGGCCGATGTGGCCGGACGCCACGCCGAGTATCTGAAGACCGTGAGATGACCGAGCGACCGGCACCGACCGGTCCGAGCCACACCACCTGAATCGTATGAAGACCAACCGCCGATCGTTCCTCAAGTCGTCCGCGCTCGCCGCGACCGCCATCGCCCTGCCCGCCGCATCGTGGGCACGGGCCGCCGGCGCCAACGGCGACATCCGCGTCGCTGTCATCGGTTTCAACGGCCGCGGCAAAGACCACATCGAGGGCTTCCGCAAGCTCAAGGGCGTCCGTCTCGTCGCCCTGTGCGATGTCGACAAGAAGGTGCTCGCCGCGCAGGCGCAGAAGCTGAAGGACGAGGGCAACGAGGTGCAGACCTTCACCGACGTCCGCAAGCTGCTCGAGAGCGGCGAGATCGACGCGGTCTCCATCGCCACGCCGAACCATTGGCACGCGCTCATGGCCATCTGGGCCTGCCAGCACGGCAAGGACGTCTACGTCGAGAAGCCCGTCTCGCACAACGTGTGGGAAGGCCGCCAGATCGTCCGCGCCGCGCGGCGCCACAACCGGATCGTGCAGACCGGCACCCAGAGCCGTTCGAACCCCGGGCTCCAGGAGGCAATCGCTTGGCTGCACAGCGGCGGCCTCGGCGAGGTGAAGCTCGCCCGAGGGTTGTGTTACAAGCCGCGCCAGAGCATCGGCAGGGCCGCCGGCCCGCAGCCCCTCCCTGATTCGGTCGACTACGACCTCTGGTGCGGTCCGTCGGCGAAGACCGAGCTGCTCCGCAAGAACCTCCACTACGATTGGCACTGGGTGTTCGAGACCGGCAACGGCGACGTCGGCAACCAGGGCATCCACCAGATGGACATCGCCCGCTGGGCGCTCCGGCAGAACGCGCTCAGCCCGCGGATCATCAGCGTCGGTGGCCGGCTCGGCTACCGCGACGACGGCAACACACCGAACACCCAGTTCGTGCTCCACGATTATCCGGATGCGCCGATGATCTTCGAGGTGCGCGGCCTGCCCCGCGGCAAAGAGTTCCAATCCGCGGCGCTCTGGTCGAAGAACATGCCCGACTACAAAGGTGCCAGCATCGGAGTGGTCGTCGATTGCGCCGGCGGCTCGATGGTCATCCCCAGCTACGACAGCGCGACCGCCTACGATGAGAAGGGCAACCTGATGCGCCAGTTCAAGGGCGGCGGCGACCACTACGCCAACTTCATCAAGGCCGTCCGCAGCCGGAACCGCGGCGAGCTCAACGCCGACATCGAGCAAGGCCACCTCAGCAGCGCTCTCTGCCATACCGGCAACATCAGCCACCGCCTCGGCCGGACCGACGACGTCGACGGCATCCGCGACCACCTCGCCTTCAGCCCCGCCGCCAAAGAGACCTTCGACCGCATGGTCGGGCATCTTGCCGCGAACGGCGTCGACCTCGACCGCTCGCCGCTCACCCTCGGTGCCATGCTCGACATGGATCCGACGACCGAGCGTTTCATCGGGAACGACCGTGCGGACGCTCTCCTCCGCCGCGGATACCGTTACCCGTTCGTCGTGCCCGAGAAGGTGTGAGCATGCGCCGGTCGACACCGCACGGCATCGGAGGGCAGGCCTTGCGCCTGCCCTTTTTCTCGCCCTCGGCGAAGGTCGTCCCATGGGTCGTGGCTCTCCTGCTCTGGCTCCTGGCCGATGTCGCGCAGGCCCACCCGTTCTTGCAGGACTCGTGGTGGGTCGTCGTCGAGACCAACCGCCTCGTGATGCGCGTGAGCGCCACGCTCCGCGAGATCGCCGTGGTCCAGAAGGTCCCGGTCCCCACGAACGGTCTCACCGATCTGGCCGCGATCCAGACGGCGCTGACCCACCACGGCGGCTACCTGCTCAAGTCGCTGAAACTAGAAGCCGACGGCGTGCCCCTTTCCGGCGAGGTCCTCGATTGGCAGCTCGTCGGCGATGCCGGCGCGACGGAGCCCGCGGATTCGCCGCTCTACCTGGAGCGGACCCACGCCGCATTTGACCTCGAGTTCCGTTTCGGCGCCGCCGGACCTCCGCGTGAGATCACCTTCGGGCACGCCACGCTCAAGGAGCATCGCTACGCGCCGGGCGTGCCGTGGGACGTCACCTACGCGCTCACCGTGAAGGACGCCGGCCTCAAGGACATCGCGGCCGGGATCGTCCGGGTCGACCTTCCCTTCACGCTCGCGCTGAAGATGCCGACGAACGCGCCCTCGGCATCGGCGCCGACGCCGGCCTCGTCCGCGATGGCATCGACAACCGGACCGCCCGGCCTGCCGGTCCCGGCGATGAAACCCACCCGATCCGACGTGATGGCCGGATTCAAGGCCTCGGATCCATCGGCCTCCTTCACCAGCTACCTGCGCCTCGGCATCCACCATATCCTCACCGGATACGACCACCTGCTGTTCCTCGCGGCGCTCGCGTTGGCAGCGGTGCGTCTGGCGGATTTCTTCAGGCTCATCGCGACGTTCACCCTGGCGCATTCGCTGACGGTGACGCTGTCCGCCTTGGGCTACGTCCGTCTGCCGCCTTGGTTCGTGGAGCCGTTCATCGCGGCGAGCATCGTGTTCGTCGCGGTGGAGAACCTGGTGTCGCCCCGACGTGCCGGAGCGCGATCGCGGTTGGCGCTGGCGTTCGGTTTCGGGCTGGTGCACGGGCTCGGGTTCGCCGGCGGCCTGGTGGATGCCATCGGCGGCACCGGCGGCGCGTCCCTCGCGATGGCCATCCTCGCCTTCTGCCTCGGCGTGGAGCTGGGCCACCTGATGGTCGGCCTGCCCTTTTGGTGCGCCGTCCGGGCGAACCGCGCCGAGTTCGGCGAACGATCGGCCGCCCGCGTCCACCGCGCCGGATCGGTCGCGATCGCCGCGGGCGGGATCTACTTCCTCGTGGCCGCGCTCCGGCAGTACCTCTGATCCAGCGCGCTCGAAGCGCCGTCCCACGGCTCAGGCCGGCTCCTGCTGCGAGATGCAGTGGAAGGATCCGAGACCCCAGATCAGTTCGGTCGAATCGACCCCGACGACGCGTCGGTCCGGGAACTCGCGCTGCAGGATCTCCAGCGCCGCCGCGTCCCTCGGATCGCGGTACGTCGGCACCAGCACGATGCCGTTCGCGATGTAGAAGTTGGCGTAGCTCGCCGGCAGACGCTGGCCGTCGTGCTCCATGCGGCCCGGCATCGGCAAGGTCACCACCCGCAACAGTTGCCCGTCCTGGTCCCGCATCGTCCGCAGCCGCTCGAGGTTCTCCTTCAACGGCGCGTGGTTCTCGTCCTGCGGATCCTCCTCGACCACCGTGACCACCGTCGTCGGGTCCACGAAACGCGTGAGGTCGTCGACATGGCCATCCGTGTCGTCGCCGACGATGCCGTCGCCGAGCCAGAGGATGTTCGTCACTCCGAGGTGGTCCCGAAGAGATTGCTCGATCTGGGCCTTGGTCAGATGCGGGTTCCGGTTCGGGTTGAGCAAGCAGGCTTCGGTCGTCAGCAACGTGCCGCGGCCGTTCACTTCCAGCGATCCGCCTTCCATCACGATGCCCGGAGAGAACAGCGGCAGCCCGCGCAGCTTCGCCACGTGCTGCGGCACCGCGTCGTCGAGGTCGAACGGCGGATATTTCCCGCCCCAAGCGTTGTAGCCCCAGTCGACGACCGCCCGTTCCCGCCGTCCGTCCTGCTCCCGCACCACGAAGATCGGACCATGGTCGCGGCACCACGGCTCGTAGCTCGGGAAGTGGTGGAAGCGGACGCGCGCCAGCGGCACGCCCAGTCCGGTCAACAGCCCGCGCACCCAGGCCTCCATCTCGGCGTGCCAGACGTTGATATGGACGTCCTCGACGGTGACGAGGTGCTTGATCAGCTCGGCGTAGACCGGCGGGACCGTGTCGTACTTGCCTGGGAAGCTGATGCCTTCCGGGCGGGGCCAGCTGAACCAGGTGCCGGCGTGCGGCTCCCATTCGGCGGGCATGCGATAACCGAGCGAGGCGGGGGTGGCGTTGTTCATGCGACTGGTCGCGGAGTGAAGCGGAACCCAAGCGGGAATCAACGGGCGAGTGCGATCACGGGATCGTTGCTTGCCTCCGGCCCCCGGATCGCCGCCAATCGGTGGCTTCCGATGCGACCTTATTCGGCAGTCATCTTCGACATGGACGGCGTCATCGTGGACAGCGAGCCGCGCCACGAGCAGGCGTTCCTCGACGTCTTCCGCGATCTCGGCCGCGGCGACACCCACGGGATCCACTTCCCCGACTACTACGGCCGGTCGGACCAGGCGGTGTGGATCGATTTCGTGGCGCGCCACCAGCCGGAACAAACCCTCGAAGAACTGACCCTCCGGAAGAAGGATCGCTTCCTTCAGTTGATCCGCGAGGCCCGACCGATCTTCCCGGGGATCCCCGAACTGGTGGCGAAGCTCGCGGCTTCGACCCGCCTCGCCGTCGCCTCGGGATCGTCCCATGAGGTCATCGAGGTGGTGCTCGGGATGCGCGGCCTGAAGGCCCATTTCCCGGTGGTGGTGAGCTCGCAGGACGTTCTGCGCGGCAAGCCGGCGCCGGATGTCTTTCTCCGCGCCGCGGAACGGCTCGGGGTCGCGCCGGAAGGATGCGTGGTGATCGAGGATGCCGCCGCCGGCGTCGCCGCGGCCCGGGCGGCCGGGATGCGCGTCATCGGCATCACCAACTCGCTCCCGGCCGAGAAGCTGGCCGACGCCCACGCGGTGGTCTCCGGCTACGCCGAGATCGAGCGCCTGCTGCTCTAGCCCCCAAGGATCGTCCGGGCACAATTCCGTTTCTTGCCGGGAGGTGGCGTCGACTTTGCAAGCCGGAGGCTTGGCAGCCATTAGCCGGGGGGTGAGCGACAGCGACACCCCCGGTGACAAGCGAGGGGACAAGCATCCTACAAGGGGTGCCAGACCACGACCCGGTTGACGGATCTGCGACCCCTGCCGGGGGCGAGCCGCTGGCCCACAGTATCCGGGGGTGTCGTCGCTGCGCTCCTCACCCCCCGGCTAATGGCTGACATCGCTCCGTGATGTTCTTGGCGGATCGATAGGCTGCAGGAAACTGAGCCGCGCCAGGACCGCCCCCCGGACCCGATTGTCCCCGGCCTATCCAAGTCCGATGCCGATGTGCATCGTCGGGACGCCGCCGGCGCACCTCTTGAAGATCACCGCGATATGAAGATCACCTACTACCTCGAAGTCGTCTCGTCCTGGTGCCACTGGGCCGATCCGATGTGGGCCGGACTCCGCGAACGCTACGCCGACCGGGTCGAGTTCCGTTGGAAGCTCGCGCTCATGGATGCCTCCGGGCTGCCGACCTCCGTGGAGCAGATCGAATGGTTCTACCGCCGCAGCGGGCTGATGGTGCGGTCGCCGTACATGCTGAGCCCGGGATGGTTCGAGCCGGGGCTCGCGGAATATCTCGCCCCGAATCTCGTCGCCGAGGCCGCCAAGGACTTCGGCGTGGAGGACGACCGGGCGCGCCTCGCCATCACCCACGCTGCGCTGCGCGAAGGTCGCAAGGTCGGCCGCTGGGAGGTCTCTGCCGAGGTCGCGGCGCTCGCCACCGGCCTCGACGCCGCCGCGCTGCTCGCCCGGGCCCGGTCCCCGGAGGTCGAGGCGCGGGCGCGGGCGGCGACGGCGGAGTTCCATGCGCTCCAGGTCTCGCAGCGGCCGACGTTCGTCATCGAGAGCGCCATCGGCGACAAAGCCGTGTTCTCCGGGCTCGCCGCGGCCGAGCCGCTGATCGCGACCATCGAGGCGATGTCCCGCGATGAAGCCGGCTACGCCGCGCACAAGGCGCATTTCGGCGGACCGCCCGCCTGATCCACGGCAGCAACGCCCCGGGCGGCGACGGATGCGGACGCAGCGGAGCCGTTCGCCGGGCTCTGCCAGCGGCGGAGGTTGCGGCTGCAGTGAGGATGGGATGAGGGGTTGAGTTCATGTCCATCCATCAGCACGGGTGCTTGTACGCACCGCGCCGCACCACGCGACACTTCACGGCCTCCGACTGGCGTAGCGACGCGGTGGGCAAACATCGCGTCCCGCGCGCCGTGTCCCAGAGCTTGCGCCATCCGAAAAAATGACCGGGACGTGTCCTCGTCATGGGAGTAAGATGCAGGGCACAGCCATGAGTGTGAAAAAACAATTCGTTGCCATCCTATCACTGTTGGCCGGCGTCGGCACGATGCTCGCCGTCGATGTGTCACAACAACGGGAACGAACGTATCCGGATGTCTCCTATGGACCGAACCTGCGCAACGTCCTCGACTTCTGGAAGGCCGATGGCGTTGGACCGCGCCCCCTGCTGGTCTATATCCATGGAGGCGGCTGGATCACAGGGGACAAGGGGCAGAAGATGCCCTCATTCCAGTCGTTTCTTGACCAGGGAATCTCCTGTGCGGCCATCAACTACCGACTGGCTCCGGAGCATCCGCTGCCCGCCCCGGTCCACGATGCGGCACGGGCGATCCAGTTCCTTCGTACCAAAGCCGCCGATTGGAACATCGATGCAAAGCACATCGCGTTGACGGGGCCCAGCGCGGGGGCTTGCACATCGATGTGGCTCTTGCTGCATGACGACCTCGCCGACCCCAAGGCGGCGGACCCCGTGCTGCGTCGATCGTCCCGCGTCTGCGCAGCCGCGGTGATGGTGGGACAGACATCGATCGACCCCAAGGTCATCGAGGGCTGGCTCGGCCCGAACGTCCTCAAGCATCCGATGATCTGCATGGCGGTCGGCGAATCCACCTTCGAAGGCGTCCTCACGAATCACGACAAGCACCGGGACCTCTACGTGGAATTCTCACCGATCAATCATCTCGATTCCTTCGACCCCCCCTTGTTCATGACCTGTAGCGCCGAGATGGATCTCCCCTCAAGGGACGCCGGCCACGGAATCCATCACCCGATCTTCGGTGTGAAACTCAAGGAGCGATCGGATAGGGTCGGACACGAGTGCCATCTGCTGGTTCCAGGATTTTCCAAGTCAGAGCGCTACTCCGACGCGGACGCCTTTCTGGTGGCCAAGTTGCTGTCCAAGCAATGATGAGACGGTCACGTCCAAGTCACCCTCCGGCAGAACTCCGATGGGCGAACAGGTTGGCTTCGCCGCGACGTTCGCCTACTCATCGCGCATGACCATCATCACCGATCCGCGCTGCACCGGTTATCGCGGCGTGGGCCATCCAGAGAAGCCGGCGCGCGTCAGCCGCACCGCGGAGCTGCTCCGCTCGCAGAAGAGCCTCGCGCTCCGATGGGCCGAGCCGGCGCCGGTCACGGATGCGCAGCTGTTGCGCGCCCATTCCCGGTCGCATCTCGACCGCCTCGCGACGCCGCAGGATTTCGACGGGGACACCCTGTATTTCCCCGACATCGGCGACCACGCGCGGCGCGGCGTCGGCGGCGCTTTGAAGGCGTTGGAGCTCGCCCGCGCCGGCGAACCGTCGTTCAGCCTGCTGCGCCCGCCGGGCCACCACGCGACGCGCGAACACCCGATGGGCTTCTGCTATCTCGGCTCGATGGCGGTCGCGGCGCTGGAGGCGAAGGCGCAGGGCCTGCGCGTCGCCGTGTTCGATTTCGACGTCCACCACGGCAACGGCACCGAGGACATCCTCCGGGGCGCGGACGGCGTGGCCTTCGCTTCTGTGCACCAATCGCCCTGCTATCCAGGCACGGGCACGGTCGATGTCGAGCCGAACTGCTTCAACTTCCCCGTGCCGCCCGGGACCTCGCGCGAAGCGTGGCGCGAGATCTTCAGCCGCGCGTTGGCACGCTTGGCGGCCACGGGACCGCAGGTGCTCGGCGTCTCGGCCGGCTTCGATGCCTATGTGAAGGACCCGCTGGCGAACGGCACGCTGGAGCGCGAGGATTTCTTCTGGCTCGGTCAACAGATACAGGCGCTCGGGGTGCCGACTTTCAGCATCCTGGAGGGCGGTTACTCGCTCGACCTGCCCGACCTGGTGCTGAACTACCTGCTCGGGCTCGTCGGATGAAGTGTCGGCAAGAGTTTGTGGGCAACACGGCGGAACCGGTCGAGCCGTAGGCCGGACGAGCCGGACGAGCCAGGACCCGACATCATGCCCGCCGCGGACGGGGCTCCCCTGCCCTTCGGACCCATGCGATCCGACCGGCCCGATGGGGGCCGCGAACGACATTCCGCCGCGCCGGTCCAGCCCTGCTCGTTCCCACGATCCGCGGTCCGCCCAACGGACGACCGGAGGGGCTGGACCCCGCGGAGAGCATCGGTCGGATCATGACGCATCAACGGATTCGGATTCGTTGATTTGTATCTTGTCGACACCTCGGCTGCGGCATACACCTTGGCCGTGATCTCGAACATCCACGACCTCCACGTGGCCGCCAAAGCTGCCGGCAAGCCCGCCGTTTCCATCGAGTTCTTTCCGCCGAAGACCGATGAGGGCGACCGGAACCTGTTCGAGAAGACCCTTCCTGCCCTGATGACGATCCGGCCGTCGTACTGCTCGGTCACGTACGGCGCCGGCGGGAGCACCCGGGACAAGACGCTCACCATCGTGGAACGGATCCAGAAGGAGTTCCACCTCACCGCGATGATGCATCTCACCTGCGTCAACGCCACCCAGGCCGAGCTCGCGTCGGTCATCGCCGACGCCCGGTCCCGCGGTGTGAAGAACATCCTCGCCCTCCGCGGTGATCCTCCCGCGGGCAGCAGCGAATGGACGGCCACCGAAGGCGGGTTCCGCTACTCGCGCGAGCTCGTCGCGTATCTCGAGCAGATCGGCGGGTTCGATATCGGGACCGCCGGTTTCCCCGAAGGCCATATCGCCCAGGCCGGGGGGCGCGAGGCCGACTGGGGATTTCTCGCCGACAAGATCCGCGCCGGGGCTGATTTCGTGGTCACCCAGCTCTTCTTCGACAACGCTGATTTCCTCCGGATGCGCGACCATCTGGTGAAAAACCTCGGAGTGGACGTGCCCCTGATCCCCGGGATGCTGCCGGTCGTGTCGCGCGGGCAGACGAAGAGGTTCACGGCGATGTGCGGCGCCGCGTTGCCCGCGTCGTTCGTGGCCCGCCTCGACGAGCTCGGCGACGACGATGCGGCGGTGACGCAGTTCGGCATCGACTACTGCGCGAAGCAGTGCGAGGAGCTGATCCGTGAAGGCGTGCCCGGGATCCACTTCTACACGCTGAACAAGGCCCATTCGACCGTCGAGGTGGTGAAGGCGCTCGGTCTGGCGTGAGTGGGAGGGACGACCGCCGGGCAGACCGGCGCTCATCCGGGCCGATATCGTTCCGTCCGGAACAGGGGGCTCCAAGACCGTCCGGCGCCGGGAGGTCCTGGACCGCGACCTCTGCGCGGACCGCGGCGGCGTCCGGGCAGACGATTCTACCGAGCCAAGTTCCGGCCGCTTGAGGGCACTTTCATTGACTCGTCCCGGCTCCTTTCCCAAGCTCCGCCCGTCTCTCTCCAAGTGCCATGAGCCAGAACATCACGTCCTTCTCCAAAGAAAACCGCGTCTTCACACCCGCCAAGGAGTTCGCCGCCCAGGCGCACGTCAAGAGTCTCGCCGCCTACAAAAAACTGTGGACCGAATCGGTGAAGTCGCCGGACCGGTTTTGGAGCAAGCAAGCGAAGGCCGAGCTCGTCTGGCAGAAACCCTTCACCAAGGTGCTCCAGTGGAAGGAGCCTTACGCAAAATGGTTCATCGGCGGGCAGCTCAATGTCAGCGCCAACTGCCTCGACCGCTGGCTCGGCACGCCGACCGCGAACCGGGCCGCCCTGATCTGGGAAGGTGAGCCCGCCACCGACGGCAAACCCGGCGAAGAACGCGTGCTCACCTACACGCAACTCCACCGCGAGGTCTGCCGGTTCGCGAACGTGCTCAAGCGGAACGGTGTCGGCAAAGGCGACCGCGTCATCCTCTACCTGCCGATGGTCCCCGAAGCGGCCATCGCGATGCTGGCCTGTACCCGCATCGGCGCGATCCATAGCGTGATCTTCGGTGGCTTCAGCGCCCAGTCCGTCGCCGACCGCGTCGCGGATTGTGGCGCGAAACTCATCGTCACCGCCGACGGCGGATACCGTCGCGGCGCCGTGGTCCCGCTGAAGAAGAACGTCGACGACGCGCTCGTGCTGAAAGCCGCCGACGGCTCGCTGCTCGCCAAGAGCGTGGAAAAGGTCGTCGTGGTCCGGCGCTGCGGCAACGAGGTGCACATGACCGAAGGCCGCGATCTCTGGTGGCATCGCGAGCTGGAGTACGTCACCTCCAGATGCCCGGCGGCGAAGCTCGGTTCGGAGACGCCGCTGTTCATCCTCTACACCAGCGGTTCGACCGGGAAGCCGAAGGGCATCCTGCACACGACCGCCGGCTATCTGCTCGGCGCCAAGCTCACGTCCAAATACGTCTTCGACCTCAAGCCGGAGGACGTCTACTGGTGCACGGCCGACGTAGGCTGGGTCACCGGCCACAGCTATATCGTCTACGGCCCGCTCGCCAACGGCGCCACGGCGCTGATGTACGAGGGCGCGCCGAACTGGCCCGAGCCCGACCGTTTCTGGCGCATCATCGAGAAATACCGCGTCAGCATCCTCTACACGGCGCCGACCGCGATCCGCGCCTTCATGAAGTGGGGCGACGAATGGCCGAAGAAGCACGATCTCTCCTCGTTGCGGCTGCTCGGAAGCGTCGGCGAGCCGATCAATCCCGAGGCGTGGATGTGGTACCACAAGGTCATCGGTGGAAGCCGTTGTCCCATCGTGGACACCTGGTGGCAGACGGAGACCGGCAGCATCATGATCTCCCCGCTCCCCGGCGCCACGCCGACCAAGCCGGGCACCGCGACGTTGCCTTTCTTCGGCATCCTGCCCGAGGTGGTGGACGACAATGGCAAGGCGGTGCCCAAGGGCACCGGCGGCAAGCTCGTCATCCGCAAACCGTGGCCGTCCATGCTCCGCGGCCTGTGGGGCGATCCGAAACGCTTCGTCGAGACCTACTGGTCGGAGGTGAAGCATGCTTACTTCACCGGTGACGGATGTCGTCAGGACAAGGACGGCTACTTCTGGATCGTCGGCCGGATCGACGACGTGCTCAACGTCGCCGGCCACCGCATCGGCACGGCCGAGGTCGAGAGCGCGTTGGTCAGCCATCCGAGCGTGGCCGAGGCCGCTGTCGTGGGCCGTCCGGACGAGCTCAAGGGACAGGCATTGGTCTGTTTCGTCACGCTCAAGACCGGGATCAAAGCGACGCCGGAGCTGAAGAACGAGCTGCGCAACCACATCGGCAAGGAGATCGGACCGGTCGCCAAACCGGACGAGGTCCGCTTCGCCGAGGCGTTGCCGAAGACCCGGTCGGGGAAGATCATGCGGCGTCTGCTCAAACAGGTCGCCAGCGGCCTCGAGATCAAGGGCGACACCACCACGCTCGAGGATCTCAGCGTGCTGGCCAAGCTGACCACCGCCGAGGAGTGAGTGGAAAGCCGGCGGGACGATGCGGGATGCTTTCCGCGATGGGAGGGGTGCATCCGCCATCTCGGATCGCACCCCTGCGTGTCCCGCCGCTTGTCCCGTCGGGCGGATCGTGCTTGAGTCGACGCGTGAGCCATCTCCTCGCAAACAAGATCTCTTGCTGTCTGGCACCGGTCGCAGCGCTCGTGCTGCTCGCCGGATGCACGACCGTCAGCGAGACCGGACGCCGTCAGGTCAACATCTTTTCCCAAGGCGAGGAGATGCAGCTCGGCTTCTCCGAGTTCGACAAGATGAAGAAGGAGGTGCCGATCAGCCGCGACCCCAAGTTGAATGAGCAGGTGCAGCGCGTCGGCAAGCGCATCGCCGCCGTCGCATCGCTGCCGGGCGCCCAGTGGGAGTTCGTCGTGTTCGACAGCAAGGAGGCCAACGCCTTTTGCCTGCCCGGCGGCAAGGTCGGCATCTACACCGGGATCTTGCCGATCTGCAAGGATGACGCCGGGCTCGCCACGGTAATCGGCCATGAGGTCGCCCACGCTGTCGCCCGCCACGGCGGTGAACGCATGACCGAGGCCGCCGGCCTCCAGATGGGAGGACAGATCGCGGGCTCGATTCTCGGCAGCTCGAAGTACGCGGCATACGGACCGGCCTTCACCCAGGTCTACGGCGTCGGTTCACAGCTCGGCGTCGCCCTGCCCCACAGTCGCGGCCAAGAATCCGAGGCCGACGAGATCGGCCTGCTCTACATGGCCCGCGCCGGGTACGATCCCGCCGCATCGGTCGCGTTCTGGCAGCGTTTCGGCGACTTCAACCGCCAGAAAAGCGGAGCAACCCCATGGTTCCTCCGCACGCATCCGACCGACGACCAGCGCGTGGCGAACCTCAAGGCGCTCCTGCCGAAAGCGCAGGCCGAATATCACCCGCGATGACCTTCCTTTCCATTCTCCGTCCCGCCCCGTCCTCCATGAGAAACCCGCTGCTAGGTGCCGCTCTCGTCGCTTCCGTGTTGCTCGGCACCGGATGCATGATGTCCAAGGTCAAGACCCAGACCGGTCTGCCCTACTGGCCCGACGGTGGCAACACGCCGGCCGCGCGGTTGGCATCCACCACCGTCGCCGACGCCGGACGCTGGCGGATGGCGGCGACCCGTTGGCTCGGCGTGCCTTACAAAGTGGGCGGACAGGACCGCGACGGCATCGATTGCTCCGGCTTCACCGACAAGGTCTACCAGGAGGTCACCTCCCTCGGATTGCCCCGCACCTCGCGCGGCCAATGGCTCAAAGGAGCGAAGGTCTCTCCCGATGCGATCCAGCTGGGCGACCTCGTCTTCTTCCAGACGACGGGCAGCGGGGTCTCGCACGTCGGCGTCAGCATGGGCGGGAACGAATTCGCCC
Organism: uncultured Verrucomicrobiota bacterium; assembly: GCA_903916195.1. Taxonomy (GTDB): domain Bacteria; phylum Verrucomicrobiota; class Verrucomicrobiia; order Limisphaerales; family UBA9464; genus CAIVQB01. The sequence continues at coordinate 21,989 of CAIWVP010000058.1, forward strand.
ACGCCAGCACCACGAAGGGCGTCATGTTCTCGTCGCTGACGGATCCTTATTGGAGCCAGCGCTTCAGCGGCGCCCGACGCCCTGGACGCTGAACCCGGCGGCCCGGACCACGGCACCGTGAGGTGCCTTCCGTGCCGCCGCGGCCTGAACCCGCGCTTGCGCTCATGGGGAGCTATCCATTCTGCTCCCGGTCGCCCACTGTGAACGTCCCCTTCCTCAATCCCGCCGCGCAGTTCGCCGCGCTCCGCACCGAGACCCTGGCCGCCGTCGAGGCCGTCCTCGCCAAAGGCCATTACATCCTCGGCCCGAACGTCGCCGCGTTCGAGCAGGAGGTCGCCGCCTTCTGCGGGGCGAAGCACGGCATCGGGGTGAATTCCGGGTCCGACGCGCTCACGCTCGCGCTCCGCGCCCTCGACATCGGTCCGGGCGACGAGGTCATCACCACGCCGTTCACCTACATCGCGCCGGCCGAGAGCATCCATCAGGTCGGCGCCCGCGTGGTCTTCGCCGACATCGATCCGCGCCGTTTCACGCTCGATCCGGCCGAGGTCGCCCGACGCATCACCCCGCGGACGAAGGCGATCATCCCGGTCCACCTTTTTGGCCAGGCGGCCCCCCTCCACGATCTGGCGGCGCTGGGCATCCCGTTGGTCGAAGATTGCGCGCAGGCGATCGGCGCCCGATGCGACGGCAAACCGGTCGCCAGCCACGGCGTGCTCGGATGCCTCAGCTTCTATCCGACCAAGAACCTCGGCGCGGCCGGCGACGGCGGCATGGTGGTGACCGACGACGAGGCGCTCGCCCAGAAGCTCCGGATGCTACGCGTCCACGGCATCGAGCGCCGCTACTTCCACGACATCCACGGCTACAACTCGCGGCTCGACGAACTGCAGGCGGCCATCCTGCGGGTGAAGCTGCCGCACCTCGCCGGGTGGAACGCCCGCCGCGCGGAGATCGCGGCGCGCTACGACGCCGGTCTCGCCGGATTGCCGCTCCAGCTGCCGGAGACCGCGCCCGGCAACACGCACATCTATCACGTCTACGCCCTGCTCTCCGACCGGCGTGACGAACTCCAGACGCACCTCGCCGCCAACGGCGTGCCCACGATCATCTATTATCCGCAGCCGCTCCACCTGCAGAAGTGCTACGCCGATCGCGGCTGGAAGACCGGCGACTTCCCTGTGTCCGAATCCGTCTCGCGACGGATCCTCCCGCTGCCGATGTATCCGGAACTGACCGACGCGCAGGCGGACCACGTGGTCGCGCAGGTCCGCTCGTTCTTCGGTTGAGCATCACCCACATCCCGTTGTCCGACCCCGCGTCCCGAAGCCCGCCCCGCTCCTCGTCATGGATCCGAAAACCGTCCTACTGCCCGTCCTCGCAGCGGCTCTGGCCTTTTCATCGCCTGCCGCGGAACCCGCCGCCAAACCTGCGCCGGAGGCCAAGCCCACCGCCCCCGTCCCGACCGGCGCCGCAGCGCTCATCGCCCGCCACGTGAAGGCGCTCGGCGGAGAGGAGGCCCTGCGCGCTCAGACGGTCCGCTCGCTGAAGGGCGACCTCGAACTGGCGGTGATGCCCGGTGTCACCGTCAACTTCGTCAGCCTCGCCAAGGCGCCGGACAAGCTGCTCCAGGCGATCGACATCCCGAACGGCGGCACGATCGTGGTGGGCACCGACGGACCGGCGGCGTGGGTCAGCATGCCCGGCGGCAACGTGCAGGACATCACCGGCGACCAGCTCAAGGACCTGGTCCGGCAGGCCGATTTTTGGCGCCCGATCGAGCCCGGTCGCGGCCTTGGAAAGCTCGCGGTCAAGGGCACGGAGAAGGTCGGTGAGGTCCCCTGCGACGTGGTCGAAGGCATCACCGCGGACGGCAAGACCGAGAAGCTCTTCTTCGCCACCGCGACGGGCCTGCTCGCTCGCTGGGACCACGAGGCGTACACCGACGCGGGCATGCAGCCGGCCCAGGATATCTACGAGGACTACAAGGAGGTCGGCGGCATCAAGGTCGCCCACCGGCTTCTTCGGACGAAACCGGACACCGCCACTTTCACGCTCCGCGTGACCGATGTCGGCACCGGCGGCAACCCGGAGGACTCCAAGTTCAAGAAACCGACGCAGTAACGGACGGACGGACGCGGGGCGGACCCCGGACCGTGGCCGGCCGCCGCCGCGCCGGGTTCAGATACCGCGCGCGAACACATCCGCGACCGGCTTCCCGAGGCCGTCACGGGTGACGTAGAACGGGCGTTTCTCGATCTCGTAGGACAGCTTGGGCGAGATGCCCAGCGCGCGGTAGATGGTCGCGTGCAGGTCCTCGATGACGACGCGGTCCTTGATGGTCTTGCACGGACGCTCATCGGCCGTGAGCCCGTGGAGGTGCCCTTTCTTCATCCCGCCGCCGAAGAGCAGCACGCAACCGGCGTCGGTGAAGTGGCGGTGCATGCCATAGTGCGTCAGCGACTCGATCTTCTGGGGCACCGGGACCTGGTCCTGGATCGGCCGGTCGGGCTTGCCCTCCTGCATCATGTCGCGGCTGAACTCGCTCGCGAGCACGATGAGCGTGCGGTCGAGCATGCCGCGCTCCTCGAGGTCGAGCACCAGCTGGGAGATCGCGCCGTCGATGGCGACCTTCATGTTCGTCAGCTTCTCGTGGCCGTGCTCGTGGGTGTCCCAGTTGAGGAACGGGATGTACTCGGTCGTGACCTCGATGTAGCGCGCGCCGGCCTCGGCGAGCCGCCGCGCGAGCAGGCATCCGAGACCGAAGCGCTGGATGTTCGCCTTCTCGTAGCTGCCTTCCCGGTTCTGGTCGCCGCCGAGCTTCTTGCTGAAATCCCATCCGCCCGGCACGTACTTCGCGATGGTCTCCGGCTTCTCGAGCGTGAGGTCGAAGGCCTTGGCCGCGGGCGATCCGAGCAGGCGGTGAGCGTTGTCCAGCGACCGGAGCAACGAATCCTTCTGGTATCCGCTGCCGAGCTGACCGACCGGCGAGGCCTCGACGAGACGCCGGAAGAACTTGTCGCGGTCCTCGAAACGCCCCGGGCTCATGCCGCCCGGCGGGGTCACGACGTCCTTCGCAGAATCGGGGTAGGCCACGTTGAACGGACCGAACTCGCTCCCGAGGAAGCCCGCCGAGGTGAAGGCCTTCAGCTCCTCGCCCTCGCCGACATCGAACCGCTGGCCGATGTTGATGAAGGCCGGCACCGCGGGGTTTTTGGGCCCGAGCGTGCGCGCGATGACCGCGCCGATGTGCGGGCAGGCGACGGTCTGCGGGGGCGCATAACCGGTGTGCCAGTGGAACTGGTGCCGCGAGTGCAGGATGAACCCGAGGTCGCCCGCGGTGTAGCTGCGGATGAGCGTGCCCCGGTCCATCACTTTCGCGGTGCGCTCGAGGCCTTCGCTGAACCGGATGCCGTCCACGGCCGTGGGGATCGACGGGAAGGTCGACAGGACGGTGTTGGGGTCCATCCCCTTCTCGAAGGGCGTGTAGCGCTTCGGGTCGAAGGTCTCCGTGGCCGCCATGCCGCCGCCCATCCACAGGACGATCACGGTGTCGGCGGTCGCCGCGAGTTTCTCGATCGGCTCCTCGCCCAGCAGCTGGCGCGGATATCCGGCGCCCAAGGCGCCGAGGGTGGCGGCGCCCAGGCCCTTCACGAAATCGCGGCGGGTGAAATCAGGAGTGTTCATGCGCAGAGTGTCAGGTATCAGGTCGGCTGTTCCGAGACCGGCAAATTTTCAGGCGAGGCCAAGACTTCGACGGATCAGTAAGTGAGCTGGAACTCGGGTAGCATGGCGACGCTCCACAGGAGATCCTCCACGCCTTCGCGACGGGGTTTCTGGCCGACGAGACCGGACGCGAGGTCGAGCTCCTTTCGCGTGGGCGGACGGCTCAGCGCCTGGCGGAAGACCCGGTCGACCAGGACGCGGCCGTCCGTGTTCGTGGCGACCAGCTGCTCCGCGCCGCGCTTGAGCAGCTTCGCCAAGGTGTCGCCGTTGGTGAGCTCCAGCGCCTGGATCGTCGTGGCGGCGGATTGCCGGACGGTGGTGACCTGCTCGCGGTTCGGACGCCCCAGGGCGAGCGCGAGCGGATCCGCATCGGACAACGATGCCCGGATGCTGCCGTACAGGGTCCGGCCCGCCACCGTGCCCGCCAAGCTCCGGCCGAGCTCCCATGGCGCCATCGATGCCGGTCCGAGGACCTGGGCCGCCGGCCAATCCGCGGCGAACGATACGTCCCGCCACTTCTCGGCATGCTGGGCCGACACCTTCCACGAACCGTCGGATGCGATGTCGAGCACGCGCTCCGAGGCGCCGACCTTCTCGCGGAGCTTCGCGTAGACCAACAGGCCGGCAGGGTTCGGACCGCCGCCGCCGCCGTTGATGACCTCGATGGCGATCAGGTTGGTGCCGGCCTTCAGGCGCGAGCGGAGGTCGTACACGCCGGGTTGGCGCCATTCCGGCGCATCGGTGCCGCGCGCGCGGTCGCCGTTCACGTGGACCTTCGCCGAGTTGTCCGCATGGACGAACAACGTCGCCTCGGTCGGCGCTCCGGTGAGCACCAACGTGCGCCGGAACCAGTTCGTAGACGCCGGCACGCCGGTCGCGCCATGGGCGTCGCCCCAGATCCAGAAGGGATCCGCCGCCAGCGCCTTGGCTTCACCCGGCTCGATCAACAGGCGGTCGAGGCCGCCCTCAGGTTTGTCGTGCCAGACCCCGGCGAGCGAACCGAACGCGTCGCGGAACTGCTCCGCGCTCAACCGTCGCACGCCCGGGCCGCGGAACACGAGATCCGGTGCCGGTTTGTCCGGCAGGTCGACCGACGGCAACTGATAGGCCTCCGAGGTGAGGATCATCGCCAAGGTGCGCTTCAGGTCCCAGCCGTGGGCGACGAGGTCCTCGGCGAGCCAGTCGAGCATATCGGCGCTCCAGGCCTCGTTCTGCATCACGTCGAGCGGCTCCACGAGTCCGCGGCCGAGCAGCTTCGCCCAGAGACGGTTCACGATGGTGCGGGGAAGCCGGCCGTTCTCATGGCTGGTGATGATCTTCGCGAGCTGCGAGAGGCGTGCGGCCTTCGGCGCCTTCGGGTCCACCGCGCCGAGCTCCGGAAAGAGGAACTTGAGCGGCGCGACCTTCCCCGTGGGCTTGTCGCACAGGACCATCTCCATCGCGCCCTCGGCGTAGATGCCGGCCAGGCCGTAGGCATCGCTGAGCTGCCAGTCGTCGACGAACGAGTCGTGGCACGAGGCGCACTTCAGGTTCACCCCCATGAACACCTGCCCGATGTTCTGCGCGGCCTGCATCGGCGGCGTCATCGACGCGTTCACCGTGCCGCGCCACACGATGCCCTTGGAGAAGCCCTCGCTCGCCGAGGTCGGGTCCACCAGCTCGCGCACGAACTGGTCGTACGGCTTGCCGTCGCGCAGCGCCGCGTAGAGCCACTCGCTGATCTGCTTGCGGCCGCCGTCGATGTAGCCGGTGCCCCTGTAGTCGTTCCGGAGAAGGTCGTTCCAGAACGCGAGCCAATGCTGCGCGTAGCGTTGCTTGTCGGCCAACAACCGCGCGACCAGCACGGCCCGCTTGTCCGGCGCACGATCCTTCACGAAGGCCTCGAGCTCCTCCGGCGAAGGCAGCAACCCGACGACGTCGAGATGGACGCGCCGGGCGAACAGGCGGTCCTCCACGATGCGGGCCGGCTTCACGCCGTGGCCGGCGAAGTACACGTCGAGGAACCGGTCGAGCGGATGCGTCGCCTTCCCCTTCGGCACCTCGGGCTGGCGCGGCCGGAGGTTCTTCGCCGGCGGTTTGGCGAAGGTGACCTGCGGATCCCACTTCAGCCCTTGGTCCACCCATGCGCGGAGCAACCCGACCTGTTCCGCCGTCAGCTTCGAGCCCTTCTTGGGCATCACATCATCCGGATCGGTGCCGGCGACCAGGTGGATCAGACGGCTCTTGGCGCTGTCGCCGAGGATCGCCGCCGGTCCGGACTCCCCCGGCTGCAGGAACGTCTCGCGGGTGTCCAGTTTCCAGTCGCCGTTCGCCTTGCCGCGGCCGTGGCATTTCACGCAACTGGTCTCGAGGATCGGCCGGATGTCCCGGTTGAAGTCCACGGCGCGACCGATGGCCGGCGGCAGTTTGGCGATGGCCTCGGCGCCCGGGGACGGCGCGGCCGCCGACGTGCCGAGGACTGCGCACGCGAGGGCTGCGGACCAGATCACCACACGATGGAGGGACATGCGATGGAGATAACCGCCGGCCCTTTCCACCGCTAGCGAAAACCCGGTGCCACGCGAGGATCCGCGATTGCTGCCCGCGCTCGCGATGTCTGCGCCTCCATCGGGCCGATGCGCGACGGCCGGGGCGCCCCGTCCGATGCCCGCGAACCACCGATCGGCCGCTTGCAGGCGACGGGTGGCAGGTATAGGCAAGGGGGATCCATGAGGACTCCATCCCGCGCCGCCTTCACGCTCATCGAGCTCCTCGTCGTCATCGCCATCATCGCGATCCTGGCCGGGATGCTTTTGCCCGCGCTGGGCCGGTCAAAGGTCAAGGCCGCCTCGATCCGCTGCGTCAGCAACCAGCATCAGCAGCACCTCGCCTACCAGATGTACGCGGACGACAACCGCGACTCCTTCCCGGTGCACGGCAGCTGGGCCACCCAGGGCGGACGGCCCACCAACGGCACGGTGGCGGTCCACAACTCGCCCGGCGAGACCAACCGCCCGCTGAACGTCTATGCGGGGAACACCTTCGAGGTGTGGCGCTGTCCTTCGGACAAGGGCGACAGCTATTGGCCCGAGGCAAAATCGTGTTTCCTCGGCTGGGGCAACAGCTACCTGCCCATGTGGTCCGTCGATTGGTACCGGGTCAAGCACGTCACCGGTGACAAGGCCGCTGGCGCGAACACGCCGGAAGGCAGGCCGATGAAGACCAGCGAGGCCGCGCTCCGGCCCACGACGAAGATCATGCAAGGGGATTGGCCGTGGATGGGCTCGCGCGATGCCGGCGACGGCCGGGTCAACGCCGGCACGAAGGCGAAGAGCATCTGGCACAACAACCGGGGCAAGCGCAGCTGGAACATGATGTACGCCGATGGCCACGTCGGGAACCTCGTCTTCCCGCCCGGCTTCGAGAACTGGAACACCTCCCCGGCCCCGAATATCGACTATCTCTGGTGGTGAAGCGCCCCGGATCGGCCGGGGCCTCAATTCTTTAGAGACATCGCGGCAGGCCTTCCCCTACGCTGTGGCCCGACCACGGAGACATAGGGTTACCCCCCTTCCGTGGCACCCGTCCCTACACGCATGAAAGCAAGCGCAGCCTCCAAACGATCCGGCATCCTCGCCGGAGGCAATTGGATCATCGACCAGGTCAAGCTCATCGACACCTATCCCGGTGCCGAGCAACTGGCGAACATCAAAAGCCAGCACCAAGGCACCGGCGGTTCGCCGTACAACGTGCTGCTCGACCTCTCGAAGATGGGCGTGGAGTTCCCGCTGATGGGCGCCGGCCTCGTGGGCAAGGACGCTCTCGGCGAGCAGATCCTGGCCGACGCGGTGAAGCACAAGATCGACACGAAGTACCTCAAGTCGACGGCCGACGCGACGACCAGCTACACCGATGTCATGACCGTGCAAGGCACGGGCAAGCGCACTTTCTTCCACTCCCGCGGCGCGAACGCCCTCTGGGACGCCAAGGACATCGATTTCACCAAGTCCAAGGCCCGGATCTTCCACCTCGGCTACCTGCTCCTGCTCGACAAGCTGGACGCGGTCAACAAGGAGGGCATCACCCCTGCCGCCAAGCTGCTCGCCGCCGCCCAGGCCGCCGGGATCAAGACCAGCATCGACGTGGTCAGCGAGGCCAGCGACCGCTTCAAGACCATCGTCGTCCCCGCGCTCAAGCACTGCGACTACGCCATCATCAACGAATACGAGGCCGGCCAGGTCACCGGCTTCCGCATCCGCAAGGAAGGCGTGCTCGACACCGTGTCCCTCCGCCATGCCGCCGGCGCGATCCTCCAGCACGGTGTGAAGGAGCTCGTGGTGATCCACTTCCCCGAGGGCTGCTTCGCCCGGACGCGCGATGGCAAGGACCATTGGCAACCGTCGCTCAAGGTGCCGGACAAGCACATCGCCGGCACCGCCGGCGCGGGCGACGCCTTCTGCGCCGGGGTGCTGCTCGGCTTGCACGAAGGCTGGGAGCTCCAGAAGTCGCTGCTCACCGGCGTGCTCGCCGCGGCGGCGTCGCTCAGCGACCCGACCTGCACCGGCGGCATGAAACCGCTCGCCGTGCTCGAGACGCTCAAGAAGAAGTACGGCGTCCGTCCGCCGCTCGAACCCGATTCCGATTACTGAAGCGCCGGGCGTCGCCGCCCGACCGCGGGAAAAGAAAACGCCGCGCCCGATCCCGGGCGCGGCGTTTTCGTGTCGCGGTCCCGCTCAGCGCCAACGCACGTTCTTCACGAAGACCAGCAGGTCGGCCAGCTCTTGGCGGGTCAGCTGTTCGTCGAGACCGGCCGGCATCACGCTCAGCGTGCCCGGACGCATCTCGGCGATCTTCGCCTTCGCGATGTGGACCTCCGGGCCGGGGCCGGTGACCAGCACCAGCTCTTCGGCCGTGTCGCGTCCCACGATGCCGTTGGACACCTCACCGTCCTTCGTGACCACGGTCATCGGCTCGTAGCTGCGGACGAAGCTCTGGCTCGGATAGACGATGCTCTCCAACAGGTCGCGCTCGCTCCGGACCTCGCCGATCTTGGTCAGCTCGGGTCCGACGTTCCCGCCGACATAGCCGATCCGGTGGCACGCGGAACAGGCCGCTTTGGGCCCGTTGAAGACGGCCTGTCCGCGCCGGACGTCGCCCTTCGCCTGCTGGACCTCGGCCAGCAGTTTCTCCAGGTGCGACGCTTGTTTCACCGGATCGATGCCGAGCGTGGTGAGGAAGGCGTCCGCCGCTTCGCGGGTCGCGGCCGGGAACTTCGCAAGGCGCGGCTTGATCTGCGCGGCGCTGAGCGCCTTCGCGCTTTTTGCGGCGCGCAACGCGGCGACCACCTTGCCGCCGAGCGCGTCGTCGCCGCCGCCCTCGAACGCGCCGAGCAGCTTGTCGAGCTCGAGCGGGCCGGCGGACGTCAGGTCAACGGTGAGCGCGGTGAGCTGAGCGGCATCGAGCTTCGCGCGGGCGAGGACGCCGGCGGCCGTGGCCCGGACGACCGGCTCGTTCGCCGGGGCGAGGCGTCCGCGCAGGAACTCCACCTCGACCGCCCCGAGCGCGCTTCCGGACGGCACCGCTGTCAGCGCGTCCAGCCGGAGCGGACCGGGTTGCGCGCTGTCGCGGGCCAGCGCGAGCAGGGCCTTGGAGAGGGCCGGATCTCCGCCGAAACCGCGGGCGGCGCGGACCGCCGCGGGCGCCAGGTCCTTCGACGGCGGGTCGAGCAGCCCGAGGACGGCTTTGCGCCAAGCGGCGGGCGGTTCCTTCAGGCCGGCTCCGGCGATGGCGGCGAGGGCGGCGGAGCGGGTCGGATCCCGGAAGGCAGGCTGGCTGACGGCATCGGCGAGCAACCCCTGCCCGGCCACGGCGCGGGTGAGCATGCCGAGCTGCGCTTCCAGCGGTGCGAGCTTCGCGGCGACGATCGCCGGATCCGACAGCTTCGTGCGGAACCATCCCGCCAGTTCTTCGCCCCACTCCGGATGACGACCAAGGATCCATGCCGCGGCGGTGCGCAAACGCACATCATCCTCGGCCAGATAAGGCGTGACCTCCGTCGGCTTCAGGTCGCTGCCGTCCATCTGGTCCAGCGCGATGAGCGCCGCCCGGCGTGTCACGGCGCGGTTGTGGTTCAGCCCGAGCCGGGTCGCGACCGGATCGCCGAGGTCCATGAGGGCCACGATCAACGAGTGCTCGACCGTCGGATCGAGCCCGCCGGGCCGCGCGTCCTCCCGTTGGGCCACGTTGAACAACATCATCGCCATGCCCGGGGACGCGGTGCGTCCGAAGCTCTCCACGGCGGCACGCAGCACCGGCGCGTTCGTCTCGGCGAGAAGCCCGGTGACCTTGGGCAGCACCGAGCGGTCGCGCAGGGTGGAGATCACCTTGAGCGCGGCGTGGACCACGCCGTCGTCGGGATCGTTGAGCGAGATCAGCGCCGCGCGCCGGGCCGAACGGTCGCGGATCCGGGCCAAGGCCCAGATCGCGTTGCGCCGGAGCGACGGCGACTTGTCCTTGAGAAGCGGTGCGAGCAAGGGCACCGCGTTGGTGCCCATCGAGGCGAAGGCGGTCACGGCCTTCTCGCGCACCGCGGGCCGCGGATCGTCCAGGCGTGGGGCGGCTTCAGCCATCGCGGCCGCGTCCCAGGCGAGCTGGAGGCCCCACGGATCGGCCACCTTCGGCGCGCCCGTCTTCCGCACGCGATAGATGCGGCCCATGACATCGGGCTTGGCCAGCTGGGAACTCGGGCAACACAGACGGTACCAGCCGCCGGTGTCCACCACGAGCAGGCTCCCGTCGGCGTCGGGCAGGACGTCGGTCGGATGGAAATCCAGGTCGTCGCAGACCAGGAAATCGCTGTCGGTGCTCGCGAACGTCGCGCCGTCCGGACGGAGCACGTGCCGGGTGACCTTGTGCAGGTTGAAGGTCGTGGCGAAGAAATTGTCGCGGAAACCGGGGCCGAAGACATCGCTCTCGTAGCGGACCAGGCCGCATTCGGCCGCCGGGCCGGCCTGGTGGAACGGGTGCATCAGATCCGGTCCCGGGCGCTTCACTCGGCCGTCGTCGAGCACGTCGTTGACCTTGCCGAAGACGCTGCCGTGGACCGCGTGGCCGATGCCGTCGCGGAAACCCGGCTGGGAGAAGTCGATGAACGTGCTGGTGAACAGCGCTTCGCCCTCCGGCGTGAAGGCGACCTCGACCGGGTTGTCCATGCCGCCGGACATGATGACGTCGAGGTCCGATCCGTCGGGACGGGCGCGGTAGATGTGGGCGGCCTTGTCGTTGAGGGTCTTTCCGTTGCCGAGCTTGTGGGTCTGCTCGGAGAACGCGCCCTTGGTCCAGTAGATGTAGCCGTCCGGCCCGAGATACGGGCCATGGATGTCGTTCGCGCAACCGGTGAGCGTGCCGCCCTTGAACCACTCCTCGCGGCGGTCGGCCACGCCGTCGCCGTCGTCGTCGCGGAAGCGCCAGATGCTCGGCGGCGCCGCCGCGTAGACCCAGCCGTCGTGCCACAGGCAGCCCTGCGGGAACATCACCTTGTCGGCGAACACGACCGTCTTGTCGAAGACGCCGTCGCCGTCCGTGTCCTCCAACCGCAGGATCCGGGACGCGGGATCCTTCAGTTGCTCGGACGGCGGTTCGTTGGAGCCGGACGAATCGGTGACGTAAAGGCGGCCGCGGTCGTCGAAACTACCGCTCACCGGACGCGGCGCGAGCTTGGAGGTCGCGGCCAGCTCGACGGTGAACCCGTCGGGGACGGTGAACTTTCGGCCGTCGACCCTCAGCTCGGCTGCTTGCGACGAGACCGCCGTGACCAGGAGTCCGAGGGCGACGGAGGATGGAATCTTCACGGCGCAGACCTTGGCGCGAAGTGCCCCGGAAGGTGAACCGGAAAAAGCCTCCGGGCCGGCCGGCCCTTCACAGCGGCAGTTTCGGAACACCTTCGTGGAAGCGGGCGAGATCGGGATCTCTCGGCCGGACCGATTGGCTCTGGATGTAGGGCGGCATCTTGCCGATGCGCTTCGAATCCGCGGACACCAGGCGCCACGCCTCCGCATGGCCGTCGGCGAAGCTCAATGCGAGCGCGCCGGCATGGCGGACCGCCGGGAAATCGACCCACAGCCATTCGCCCGGCTGCGTCACGACGAACCGGGCGTTCTCGATGCTGTTCTCGTGCTCGTCGAGGAAGACGAACGCCTTGCTCGGCGACGGGACCCCGATCTGGCCGAGCTTGTGCCAGCAGGTCTTGTCCTTTGGGTCCGGCTCGTCGTTCATGTAGGCGCTCATCGAGACGCTCCGCGAACGTTTGATCTTCCCTTGGTCGCGCACCGTCGAGCGGTCGGCCGGACACCGGTAGATCCCGACCGACTGGTTGTACGGGAACAGCAGCCCGCGCTGGATGTGGGTGGTGTCGACGTCGGTGTAGGCGTTGCCGGTCACCCACGTCCGCGCCGTTGCGTTGGCGCCTTCGCGTCCGCCGCTCAGGACCGTCTCGTTGGGCGGCAGGCTGTCGGCGTTGTCGCCGCAATAGAGCATCCACGCCAGGCCGAGCTGCCGATAGTCGCTCAAGCACTGGGTCTGGAGCGCCTTGCCCTTGGCCTTGCCCAGCGCGGGCAGGAGCATCCCGGCCAGGATCGCGATGATGGCGATCACCACCAGGAGCTCGATGAGCGTGAATCCGGATCGGCGGGACGCTCGGCGCTGCGACAGGGGCGGGAAGCTCACGCAGGAGAAATAGCCGTGAGGAGGGCCGGTCGTCGCCAAGGAAAACAGGGCGACCGCGGCCCGCAACCACCGACCGGCACCCGTCAACGGACCTTGGAAAGGCTCGCCCAGACCAACGCCAGGACCCAGCCCACATACGACCAGCCCAGGAGAGCGTTGAGGATGAAGATCGCGAAGACCTCCCGATGTCCCCGGACCGCGGCGATCACGGTCGGGAAGAAATAGAACGGGACGAAAGCCAATGCGAGCATCAGTGAGCCCAGCATCCCATACAGCGGGCCCACGGCATCGATCGAGAGGTGTCCGAGCCAGACGACCCACGGGATGCCCACGACCAGGAGAGCCGCGGCCGCCCATGCCACCCATCGCCAGTGGACCGCCAAGACCGGCCATCTTCGCCCCGGTGCGAACGCGGGCATCGCGACGGCTTGGCCCTGGGTCGCGGGGCGGCCGGCGGACCGGCTCGGGACGACCGCGTTGGGAGCGCCGCAGGCAGGACAATCGACCGGTCTCAGATCAGCGCCTGCTTCCACTCGGAAGGGGACAGCGCAGATCAAGCAGATCGAATCCATAACTCGATGGCTATCCCGCGGCCCCGCGTCGATGTACAGCTCAAAGAAGGCCCTGGGGTGCGATTGGAAGCGGCGGACACTCGTAGCGCAGGTTTGCTGCCGTATCGCCGAGTTGCACCCGGCATGGCGTCGGAAAGACCCGGACGCCCACCGGCCGCAGCGCCTGCGGATCCCAGATCCGCGATACGGCAGAGTACAACTCGGCGCTGCTTTCGCCGAAGTGCCCGCCTCTTCTGACCGCACCCGAAGGCCCCGGGGCCTGATTCATCTCACTCGCCGGTCCTCGAATCCGGCACGCACCAGAGCAGGCCGGGTTTGTTCGACTTCTGCTCGTTCTGGAAGTCCTCGAACCGGATGAAATGGACCTGCCCACTGAAGCCGGTGATCACCGCGCCCTTCTTGTGGCGGCGTCCCACGCCTTCGGACCCGGACGGATACTGGCTGGCGTCGTGCCCGACGTTCGGGCCCCAGACACCGTTGAAGTTCTTGATGTCCGGTTCCCACATCGCATAGGCGGCCGGGTTGAAGGCGCCGAGCTTATAGGTCCGCGGTTCGAGGCGGCCGAAGCCGCCGACCGCGCCGTTCATGATATAGCTCGAGAGCCGTTGCCGCCGCTTCTGCCAGGAGATGTGATTGGTCCGGTCGAGCGGGCAGTTGTAGACCTTGCGCTCCTTGAGATACGGCCAGAAGAGACCCGCCTCGATGAACGGCGCCTCGTTCGTCTTGAGCAGGTCCGGGGCCCGGCCGGCGGTCGGCTGATAGAGCCATCCGGTGGTCGTCTGCTCCCAGTTCGGCCACGGCATATAGTCGCGGTTGTCGAGCGCGTACATCTGCATCGCGAGGGCGAGCTGCTTGTTGTTGTTCACGCACTGCGTGCGGAAGGCCTTCTCTTTCGCGTTGGCCAGCGCGGGCAGGAGCATCCCGGCCAGGATCGCGATGATGGCGATGACCACGAGGAGCTCGATGAGCGTGAAAGCCCGGAACCGGGGGCCCGGGAGGCGCGAGGCGATGTTTCCGGGATTCATTCTTCCGAAGGAACACCCGGCCGGCCGGCGGCCGCAAGCAACGTCCACGGGCCGTCGCGAGGGCAAAAATCGCTGGCCACGTCCGCGGGCGTCCGGGAAGCTGCCGCATCATCCGAGTTGCCCGATGCGAACAAATTTTTTCCTGCCCTGCCTCCTGCTGGTCGCGCTGAGCGCGGTCGGTTGCAAGAAGAACGCCGCGCCCGCCGCCGCCGGTGGCGGAGGCTTCGCCGTGCAGGTCGTCGCCGTGCCCGCCCGCCAGCAGGCCGTGAGCGAGACCGTCTCGCTGGTGGGCTCGGTCACACCGAACGAATCGATCGAGGTCCTCGCCGAGGCGGACGGGTTGGTGAAGGAGATCGGGTTCGAGGAGGGCCAACGGGTCGAGAAGGGCTCCCTGCTCGTCGCGCTCGAGGAGACCAAGCTGGCCGCCCAGCTGGCCGAGACGGAGGCCAACCTGCTGCTCGCGAAGAACTCGTTCGACCGCGTGAAGGATCTGTTCCGGGACAAGCTCATCTCCAAGCAGGAGTACGACCAGGCCTCCGGTTCTTTCGCCGCCAACGAGGCCGGCGTGGACCTCAAGCGGCGATTGCTCAAGGACGCCCGCGTCACCGCCCCGTTCAGCGGCATCACCGGCGCGCGGCGGATCAGCCCCGGCCAGGTCATCTCCAAGGCGACGCCGCTGACCGTCCTCGTCGACCTCGACACCGTGAAGGTCGAGATGGGCGTGCCGGAGCGCTACCTCAGCCAGGTCCGCATCGGCCAGACGCTCGAGTTCCACGTCGCCGCATATCCGGCGACGGTCTTCAAGGGCGAGGTCTACTTCATCTCGCCGCAGCTCGACACCGGCACCCGCACCGCGCTGGTCAAGGCCCGCATCGTCAACCCCGACGGCAGGCTCAAGGGCGGCATGTTCGCCAATCTCGACCTGCGTCTCCAGCTCCGCGAGACCGCGCTGGTCATCCCCGAGCCGGCCATCGTCAACAACGGCGACACCACCTCGGTCTTCGCCATCACCAGCACCAACACGGCCGTGATGAAGACCGTGAAGCTCGGCCTCCGGCTCGCCGGCAAGGCCGAGGTGCTCACCGGCCTGACCGCCGGCGAGATGGTCGTGGTCGAAGGCGTGCAGAAGCTCCGTCCGGGCGCGCCGGTCAAGCTCGCCGGCGCCGAGGCGACCGCGCCGTACCGCGACTAGCCATCTGACCCCTCCGGACGGCTTCGCGGCTTTCCGGCCCTCTTCCCATGTTCCTCTCGAAGATCTCCATCCAGCGGCCGATCCTGGCCACGATGCTGAACCTGTCGCTCGTGCTGTTCGGCCTCATCGGCCTGTCGCGCCTGCCCGTCCGTGAGCTTCCCGACATCGACCCGCCGGTCGTCAGCGTCACCACCATCTATCCGGGCGCCAACGCACAGGTGGTCGAGACCGAGGTGACCGAACGGCTCGAGGAGGCCATCAACAACATCGAGGGCATCAAGACCCTCACCTCGCAGAGCCGCGAGGGCGTGAGCGGCATCAGCATCGAGTTCGACCTCTCCCGCGACATCGACGTCGCCGCGCAGGACGTCCGCGACCGCGTCTCTCGCGTGCGCGGCGCCCTGCCGTTCGATATCCGCGAACCGATCGTGGCCAAGGCGGATTCCGACGCGCAGCCGGTCCTGTGGATCGCCTTGAACAGCGACCGCTACTCGCCGCTGGAGCTCACGACCCTGGCCGAGCGCCAGATCAAGCCGCGTCTCCAGGGCGTCCCCGGCGTCTCGTCGATCACCATCGGAGGCGAGAAGCGCTTCGCCATGCGGCTCTGGCTCGATTCGGAGAAGATGGCCGCCCGCAAGGTCACCGTGCTCGACGTCCAGCGCGCGCTCCAGCAGCAGAACATCGAGCTGCCCAGCGGCCGGGTCGAGAACCTCGAGCGAGAGATGACCATCCTCACCCGCGGCGAGCTCAAGACCAGCGACGAGTTCAACCGCCTGGTCATCCGCGCCGATGGCACGACGCTCGTGCGCCTGCAGGACATCGGCCGCGCCGAGGGCGGCGTCGAGGACTACCGCACCATCGCCCGTGCCCTGGGCAAGCCCTGCGTGTTCCTCGGCATCGTCAAACAGGCCAAGGCCAACACCGTCACCGTCGCCCAGTCCATCAAGGCCGAGATCGCGATGCTGCGCCCGACACTGCCGGTCGGCGCCGAGCTGAGCGTGTCCTACGACGCCAGCGTCTACGTCGAGCAGGCCATCAGCGAGGTCTGGGGGACGCTCGCCGTGGCCTTCGCGCTGGTGGTGCTGATCATCTTCGTGTTCCTCCGCAACGTGCGGTCCACGATCATCCCCACGGTCGCCATCCCGGTGTCGCTCATCGGAACCTTCGCCCTTCTCCATCTGTTCGGCTACTCGGTGAACATCCTCACCATGCTCGCGCTCGTGCTGAGCATCGGCGTGGTGGTGGACGACGCCATCGTCGTGCTCGAAGCGATCTACCGGCACATCGAGGAGGGCATGCCGCCGATGCAGGCGTCGCTGAAGGCGATGGAGGAGATCAGCTTCGCGGTCATCGCCATCACCATCTCGCTCATCGCGGTGTTCACGCCGCTGGCCTTCCTGAAGGGCACGACCGGCCGGCTCTTCGTCGAGTTCGCCGTGGCGGTCGCCGGATCGGTGGCCATCTCGGCGCTGGTCGCGCTCACGCTGTCGCCCGCCCTGGCGGCACGCATCCTGAAGCCCATCCATCACGAGAAGCCGCACGGGCTCTTCGGGTTCTTCGAGCGGTCGCTGGACCGGCTCACCTCGGGCTATCTCGGCGCGCTCCGCTGGTCGCTGGGCCACCGCGCCGCGCTGGTGCTCGTCATGGTCGCCACCTTCGCCCTCATGGTCGTGGCCTACCGCGCGCTGGAGCAGGAGTTCCTTCCGCAGGAGGACAAGGGCCGGATGTTCGCCATCGTGCTCACCCCCAACGGGTCCACCAGCGAGTTCACCGACCGCCAGCTCAAGAAGGCGGAGAAGATCATCGCCTCGACCCCCGAGGTGAAGAGCTACGGAGCCATCGTCGCGCCGGGCTTCAGCGGCCCCGGCCAATCGAGCTTCGGCATCGTGTTCGTCTCCTTCAAGGACCGCTCCGAACGCCGGCGCGGGACCGAGGAGATCGTCAACGGCCCCGGCGGCATCGCGCAGCGCTTCTTCGCCGAGGTCGAGGGCGGCATCGCCATCGCCAACCTGCCCAAGGCGATCGAGGTCAGCTTCAACAGCTCGCCGTTCGAGCTCGTCCTCCAGAACCAGGACCTCGACGCGCTCAACACCACGGCCATCGCCACCGCCAACCGCCTCCGCTCCCTCACCAACGCCGCGGGTCTTCCTCTGCTCACCAACGTCCGCGTCAGCTACGAGGCCAACAAGCCGGAGCTCCGCGTCGACATCGACCGCAACCGCGCCGCGGCGCTCGGCGTCAGCATCGAGGACATCGCACGCACCATGCAGATCCTCTTCGGAGGCCTCGACCTCAGCCGGATCAAGGTCGAGGGCAAGGAGCACCTGGTCGTCGCCCAGCTCGAACGCGGATCCCGCCTCACCCCGTCCGACCTGGACCGCATCTTCGTCCGCAACCTCAAGGGCGACCTCATCCAGCTCAGCAGCCTCGTCACCCGCAGCGAGGGCGCCGCGGCCAACTCGATCAACCACTACGGCCGCATGCGCAGCGCCAGCATCACCGCGTCGCCCGGGGCCGTCCCCATCGGCACGGTCGTGAAGCAGGTCGAGCCCCTGCTCGCCCAGGAGCTGCCCACCGGGTTCCTCCACGCCTGGGAAGGCGACGCCAAGAACCTCTCCGACGCCTCGGGCGAGTTCTGGTGGGTGCTCATCCTCGCCGGTGCGATCGTCTACATGACGCTCGCCGCGCAGTTCGAGAGCCTGGTCCACCCTCTGACCGTCATGCTCGCGCTGCCGTTGGCCGGTGTCGGTGCCTTCGGCGCGCTCTGGATGCTGGACGTGGGCGGCAAATCCGGCCTCTACCCGCCGATCCCGGCGATGAACATCAACCTCTTCAGCCAGATCGGGCTCGTGCTGCTCATCGGTCTCGTCACCAAGAACTCGATCCTGCTCGTCGAGTACGCGAACCAGCAGACGGAAAAGGGCATCGATCCGCGCACCGCGATGGAGGCCGCCGGCCGCGTCCGGTTGCGGCCGATCCTCATGACGGCGTTCTCGACCATCGCCGGCATCCTGCCGATCGCCATCGGCTTCGGCGCCGGCGCCGAGAGCCGGCGACCGATGGGCGTGGCCGTGGTGGGCGGCATGCTCACCAGCACGTTCCTCACGCTCTTCGTCATCCCCGTGGTCTACACGCTCTTCAGCGACCTGGCGGCGAAACTCGGCGGGAAGCGCGCCTCGCATCCCCCGGCCCTACCGGACGTCGTCGTCGCGGCGAAGTGAACCGTCGCCGGGCTCACGGGCTCCACGACACCGGCCATCGGCTCCTCGCGCTCCCGGCGGAGCGGGCCCGGCACTTCCCGCACGTCCCTGCCCACCGATCCGGATCGCGACGATGATCACGTAGAAGGTTGCCGTCGCCGCCGCTGATCCAGCATCCTGCGGGCGGATTCCTTTCTGCATGGCGCGACACCGTACCCGCTTGTCATCGACCGCAGCAGCCATGCTGGCCGCGGTCGCGTCCGTTTGCACGGCGCTCGCGGCGGGGACGGAGGCCGTCGACTTCTCCCGGGACATCCTGCCGTTGCTCTCGGACACCTGCTTCTCCTGCCACGGACCGGACGAAGGCGCGCGCAAGGCCAGGCTCCGTCTCGACACCCAGGCAGGCGCGTCGGGCCCGGGCAAGAGCGGCGAACTCGCGGTCGTGCCCGGCCAGAGCGCGAAGAGCGAGATCCTCCGCCGCCTGCTCAGCACCGATCCGGACGAGGTGATGCCGCCGCCGAAGTCAAACCGCCGGCTCACGACGCAGCAGATCGACACCGTCCGCCGCTGGATCGATTCCGGCGCGACGTGGGGACGCCACTGGTCGCACCAGCCTCCTCGCCGGTCCGCCGTGCCGTCGTCCGCCAGCGGCGTGGCGACGGACCCGCTCCGGCGCGAGCGGAACCCGATCGATGCCTTCGTCTTCGCCCGGTTGGCCCGCGAAGGCCTCGCGCCATCGCCTCCCGCACCGGCCGAGACCTTGGTGCGGCGCGTCACCTTGGACCTCACGGGACTGCCGCCGACACCGGAGGAGGTCGACGCCTTCGTGCGAGAGACCGCTCCGGACGCCTACGACCGCTTGGTGGACCGGTTGTTGGCGTCGCCGCGCTACGGCGAGCGGATGGCCTGGGATTGGCTCGAGGCGGCGCGCTACGCGGATTCCAACGGCTATCAAGGAGACAGCGAACGGACGATGTGGCCGTGGCGCGACTGGGTCGTCGATGCCCTGAACCGCAACCTGTCCTTCGACCAGTTCACCACCTGGCAGCTCGCCGGCGACCTGTTGCCCGAGGCGACGTCCGAGCAGCGGTTGGCGACCGGGTTCGTGCGCAACCACATGATCAACGGCGAAGGCGGCCGTATCGCCGAAGAGAACCGGATCGACTACCTCTTCGACCAGACCGAGACCGTGGCCACCATGTGGCTGGGGGCGACCTTCAATTGCACGCGCTGCCACGACCACAAGTTCGACCCCTACACCCAGCGCGATTATTATGGTCTGCTCGCGCTCTTCAACCGCACCGCGGTGGACGGCAGCGGCGGCGATCCGCAGGCGCGTCCGAACCTGGCGGTTCCCACCGCCGTGCAGACGCAGCGCTTGGGCGACCTGGAGGCGAAGCTGCTCGTGACCATCCGTGCCACCGAGGACGCGGAGGCGGTCCGGTTCCGGCGCGACGCGGGGCATCCGGTGGAGGAATCGGAGGCGGCGAAGACGTTGCCGAAGGAGATCCTCGACCCACTCAAGGTCGCGCCGCGCGATCGTGACAACGGCCGCTTGGAGAAGCTCGCGGCCCACGTGAAGGCATCGGACCCCGCCTATGCGCAGGTGTTGGACGAGCAGCGCCGCACCCGCGAGGAACGCGACGCCGTTTCGCGGAGCATCCCGAAGGTGATGGTGATGGAGGACCTGCCGAAGCCGCGCGATACTTTCATCCTCGCCCGCGGCAGCTATCTGAAGCCCGGCGCTCCGGTGGCCGCAGCGGTGCCGGCCGGGTTGGCCCCCTTTCCCGCGGACGCGCCGACGAACCGCCTCGGGCTCGCGCGGTGGTTGTCCGCGCCGGGACATCCGCTCACCGCGCGCGTCACCGTGAACCGCTCGTGGCAGATGTTCTTCGGCATCGGGCTGGTGAAGACGACCGAGGACTTCGGCGTGCAGGGAGAGAAGCCTTCGAACCCGGAGCTGCTCGACTGGCTGGCGACCGAGCTCGAATCGAGCGGCTGGGACATGAAGCACCTGCACCGGCTCATCCTCACCAGCGCGGTGTACCGGCAATCATCGAAGGTGGCTCCCGCCCTCGCGGAGCGCGATCCGGAGAACCGCCTGCTGGCGCGGGGCCCGAGGTTCCGCATGCCGTCCTGGATGATCCGCGACGCCGCTCTGGCGGCGTCGGGCCTCGCCACCGGGACGCTCGGCGGCGCGCCGGTGAAGCCCTACCAACCACCGGGGATCTGGGAGGAGGCGACCTTCGGCGCGAAGCGCTACGTGCCCGACACGGGCGAAGCGCTCTACCGTCGCAGCGTGTACGTCTTCTGGCGGCGGATCATCGGCCCGACGTTGTTCTTCGATGTCGCCAACCGCCAGACCTGCACGGTGAAGACCCCGCGGACCAACGTGCCCTTGCACGCGCTGCTGACCCTGAACGACACCACCTACGTCGAAGCCGCGCGGGCCTTGGCGGAACGGGTGCTGCGCGACGGTCCGTCCACGCCCGAGGCGCGGATCGCCCGGGCGTACCGGTGGGTGCTCGGCCGTGCACCGACCGCGAAGGAGCAGCACGTGCTGGGCGAAGGGTTGCGTCGCCATGAGCGGACTTTCGCCGCGGATCCCGCGGCCGCGGCCAAGCTGGTCGCGCTCGGCGATTCGGCGCGCGATCCGCGCATCCCGGCGACCGAGCACGCCGCATGGACGGTCCTGTGCAGCACCATCCTCAACCTCGACGAAGCGCTGACGAAGGAATGAACCGAACGATGGACCCTCTTCTCCAGCACCGGCTCCAGCTCACGCGCCGCGAGTTCCTCGGGCGCGGCGCCACCGGTCTCGGCACCGCGGCGTTGGCGATGCTGCTCGGCCGCTCGCCGCTCGCCGCCGCGAGCGCGCCCACGCCCGCCACCGGCCGGTCGCCGGGTCTGCCCGGCCTGCCCGGCCTGCCGCACTTCACGCCGAAAGCGAAGCGCGTGGTGTATCTCTTCCAGAACGGCGCGCCCACGCACGTCGATCTTTTCGACTACAAGCCGCGCCTGCTGAAGGAGCATGGCAAGCGCGTCCCGGACGAGTACATCGCCGGCAAGCGCTTCAGCACGATGACGGGCAAGGCCGACGGCAAGCTGCTGCTCGCCCCGGTCGAGCCCTTCCAGCAACGCGGCCAGAGCGGCGCATGGGTGAGCGACCTGCTGCCGCACACGGCGCGGATCGCCGACGACCTGTGCTTCGTGAAGAGCCTGCACACGGAGTCGGTGAACCACGCGCCGGGCATCTCGCTGGTGCTGAGCGGCGCGGAGATCCCCGGGCGCCCGACGCTCGGTGCCTGGCTGACCTACGGGCTCGGCAGCGACACCGCGGAACTGCCCGCGTTCGTCGTGATGACCTCGGTGAGCAAGGGCACCACCTGCGGCCAGACCTTCTACGATTTCTATTGGGGCTCGGGCTTCCTGCCGTCGCGGTACCAGGGCGTGAAGTTCCGCGGCAGCGGCGAGCCCGTGCTGTACCTCGGTGATCCGGACGGAGTCGACCGCGCGACGCGGCGGGCGATGCTCGACGACCTCGCCGAGCTCAATGACCAAAAGCTCCGCGAGCACGGCGATCCCGAGATCGCCACGCGGATCGCGCAGTACGAGATGGCCTTCCGCATGCAGACGAGCGTGCCGGAGCTGAGCGACCTCTCGAAGGAGCCGAAGAGCGTGCTCGACCTCTACGGGCCCGGAGTGAAGGAACAGGGCACGTTCGCCTACAACTGCCTCATGACGCGGCGGCTCATCGAGCGCGGCGTCCGCTGCGTGCAGGTGATGCACGCCGGCTGGGACCAGCACAACAGCATCACCACCGAGCTCTACAACCAGTGCCGCGACACCGACCAGGCCTCGGCCGGGCTGGTCGCCGACCTGAAGCAACGCGGCCTGCTCGACGACACGTTGGTCGTCTGGGGCGGCGAGTTCGGGCGGACACCGTTCATCCAGGGCGCCCTCGACGACCGCAAGCGCTGGGGCCGCGACCATCATCCGTACGCCTTCACGAGCTGGCTCGCCGGCGGCGGCGTGAAGGCCGGCCTGAGCTACGGCGAGACCGACGACCTCGCGATGAACGTCATCCGCGACCCGGTCCATGTGCACGACCTCCAAGCCACCCTCTTGCACCAGCTCGGCATCGACCACGAACGGTTGACCTACCGGTTCCAGGGTCGCGATTTCCGGCTCACCGATGTGCATGGCACCGTGGTGAAGGGCATCCTCGCATGAACGGCGCCGCGGCATCGCAGGGCGGGCGCCGCGCGCGGATCCGGACGCGGATCACCGGCTTCGCCGCGGTCGCGATGACCATGGCCGGGATCTTGGCGGGGCCAAGCACCGTGGAAGCCGCGCCGGCCGCGGACCGCGCGAAGGACTGGTGGTCGTTCCAGCCCATCCGCCAAGTCGTGCCGCCGGCGGCACGGTCGGCCGGCGAGATGCGCTCACCGATCGACGCCTTCATCCTCGCCAAGCTGGAGGAACAAGGGATCGCGCCCGGTCCGGCGGCCGACCGGGACACGTTGCTCCGCCGCGCGACGCTCGACCTCACCGGACTTCCGCCGACCCCGGCCGAGACCGCAGCGTTCCTCGCGGACGCCGCGCCCGACGCCTTCGCGAAGGTCGTCGAGCGCCTGCTCGCCAGCCCGCGCCACGGCGAACGCTGGGCTCAGCAGTGGCTCGACGTCGTGCGCTACGCCGACACCGACGGCTTCGAGGTCAACACCGAGCGGCCCAACGCATGGCCCTACCGCGACTACGTCGTCCGCGCCTTCAACAGCGACAAACCGTACGACCGGTTCGTCCACGAGCAGCTCGCCGGCGATGTCTCGGGCGAAGACGCGGCGACAGGCTTCCTCGTGGCCTCGGCGGTGTTGCTGCCCGGCCAGATCGGCGCGGACGACGTCTCGAAGCGCCTCGCGCGGCAGGACGCGCTGAGCGAGATCGTCGGCTGCACCGGCCAGACTTTCCTCGCCCTGAGCGTCGGATGCGCGCGCTGCCACGACCATAAGTTCGACCCCATCCCGCAGCGCGACTACTACGCGATGCAGGCCTTCTTCGCCGGCGTGGCCTACGGCGACCGTCCGGTCCGCACCACCGGGACCGAAGCGCGGCTGCGCGAAGCCGCGGCGCTCCGGCCGGGGCTCGCCCGCATCGACGACGCGCTGGCCCGCTTCGAGCCGGTCGCACAGGTCCTGACCGGACGCCGCGCCGCGCCGGATGCGCGCACGAACGTCGTGACGTTCCCGCCGCTCGAGGCCCGGTTCGTCCGCTTCACCATCCACGACACCGGCCTGCATCCCACGCTGGGGCTGATCGAGCCGTGCATCGATGAGCTGGAGGTCTTCACCGACGAAGCGGTCCCGCGGAACATCGCGCTGGCCGGTCTCGGCACGAAGTGCACCGCCTCCGGCAGCCGCGCCTCGGGCAGCCACCGGCTGGAGCACCTCAACGACGGACGGTACGGCAACGCGAAGAGCTGGATGTCCGACGAGCCGGGGCGCGGCTGGGTGCTGTTCGAGCTGCCGGCGCAAACGCGCATCGGCAAGGTCGTGTGGAGCCGCGACCGCGAAGGCGCCTTCAGCGACCGCACTCCGACCGCCTACACCCTCGAAGCCGGCCCGACGTCCGGGACGATGACGCGCCTCGCCCATGTCCCGCCGCCTCGCGCCGCGGTCAACCTGGGACGGAACACCGACCGTTTCGCTCCTGTTTCGGCGCGCCGCCTGCGCTTCACCATCGAGGAATGCACCTCGCTCGAACCCTGCCTCGACGAGCTGGAGGTCTTCACCGCCGGACCGTCTCCGCAGAACGTCGCGCTCGCTTCAGCGGGCACGACCGCCAGCGCATCGGGCACCTTGCCGGGCTCTGACCGCCACACGCTGGCGCACCTGAACGACGGCCGCTTCGGCAACGAGCACAGCTGGATCGCCGCGACCCAAGGCAAGGGCAGCGTCGAGCTGACCTTCGCGGGACCCGAGCTGATCGACCGCGTGGTCTGGGGCCGCGACCGCGAAGGAAAGTTCACCGACCGGTTGCCCACGCGATATCGCATCGAGGTCGCGGACGCCGCCGCCGGTTGGCGCAAGGTCGCGGGCGACGAGGACCGCCGGCCGTTCTCGCCGACCGCGAAGTTCCCTGCCCCGGTCTCCGTCGCCGGTCTCGCCCCGGACGAGGCGAAGATAGCGGCGGGCCTGCTCGACGAACGCAAGCGCCTCGACGCGCGCATCACCGAGCTCTCCAAGGTGCCGATGGTCTACGCCGGCGTCTTCTCCGAGCCTGAGACCACGCGCGTGCTGCACCGTGGCGATCCGGAACAACCCAAGGACCTGGTCGCGCCGACGGTGCTCTCCGCGCTCGGCACGCTCTCGATGCCGGCCGACTCGGCCGATCCGCGACGCCGGCTCGCGTTGGGCGATTGGATCACCGGCCCGGCCGCTCCGCTCACGGCCCGCGTGATGGCGAACCGCATCTGGCAAGGCCACTTCGGCGTCGGCTTGGTGGAGACGGCCAGCGACTTCGGCACGATGGGCGCGCGGCCGACGCATCCCGGACTGCTCGAATGGCTCGCCGGCGAATTCGTCCGGTCCGGTTGGTCGGTGAAGCACCTGCACCGGCTCATCCTCGGCTCGGCGACCTACGCGCGGTCCGGCCGGATCGATCGCGTCGCGCTGGCGAAGGACGCGGATTCGCGCCTGCTCTGGCGCTTCCCGTCGCGCCGGCTGGAAGCCGAGACCCTCCGCGACTCGATGCTGGCGGTGAGCGGACGGCTCGACCTCAAGGCCGGTGGACGCGGCTTCGATCTGTTCCGGTCGCGCGGCGGTTTGGACGGCTTCCCGCCGATCGAGTCGTTCGGACCCGAAGGACTCCGCCGCATGATCTACGCCCACAAGGTCCGCATGGAGCGCGAGTCGGTCTTCGGTGCCTTCGACTGTCCCGATGCGGGCCAGACCACCGCGCGCCGCCGGCAATCCACCACGCCCATCCAGGCGCTGAACCTCTTCAACAGCCGCTTCACGCTCGATGAGGCGAAGGCGTTTGCCGCGCGGATCGAGACCGAGGCCGGGCCGGGCGCGGATCCGGCCGCGAAGGCCCGCCTCGCCTACCAGCTCGCGTTCGGACGGGTCCCCGGGCCGGACGAACTGGCTTCCGCGGTCCCGCTCGTCGCCGGGCACGGTCTGGCGACGCTGTGCCGCGTCCTGTTCAACTCCAGCGAGTTCCTGTTCCTTCCATGAATCCGCGCGCCGCCGACCTCTCCGTCACCGGACGCCATCTGCTCGACCGCCGCGGATTCCTCTCCCGCACCGCCACCGGCCTCGGCGCCATCGCGCTGGCCGACCTGCTGGGCGGTGACGGATTGCTGGCCGCTGCTCGGCCGGTCATCGATCCGGCGCGGCCGTACGCCCCGCGCCTGCCGCATCATCCGGCCAAGGCGCGCAACGTGCTGGTCATCTTCTGCGCCGGCGCGGTGAGCCAACTGGAGACGTTCGACTTCAAGCCCGAGCTGATCAAGCACGACGGCAAACCCTTGGCCGGCGGGCCGCCGGTCACGTTCCAAGGCCCCTCCGGCGAACTAGCCAAGCCGCAGTACGCGTTCCGACCGCGCGGCCGGTCCGGCAAGATGATCTCCGATCTCGTGCCGCATCTCGGCGGGCTGGTGGACGACTTCGCCTTCGTCCATTCGCTCACCAGCAAGACCAACACGCACGGGCCGGCGGAGAACTTCCTCTCGACCGGGTTCGTGCCGGACGGGTTCCCGAGCATCGGCGCGTGGGTGACCTATGCGCTGGGCAGCGAGGACCAGGACCTGCCCGCCTTCGTGGCCATCCCGGATCCTCGCGGCGTGCCGCAGGCGAGCGTCAACAACTGGGGCCCTGGCTTCCTGCCGGCGGAGTTCCAAGGAACGCCGTTCAGCACCAAGGAACCGGTCCGCAACCTCGCGCCGCCCGCGGACATCCTGCCGGCGACGGACCGCGCCGCTCGTTCGTTCCTGCAGGAGATGAACCGGCGCCATCTGGAGCAGAACCCGGCCGACGGCAACCTCGCCGCGCGCATCGCCAGCTACGAGCTGGCGGCCCGCATGCAGCTGAGCGTGCCGGCCATCAGCGACCTCTCGACCGAACCGGCGCACATCCTCAAGGCCTACGGAGCGGACGACACACGGAACCCGACGAAGGCCGCCTTCGCCCGCAACTGCATCCTCGCCCGCCGCCTCGTCGAGCGAGGGGTGCGCTTCGTGCAGCTCTTCAACGGCGCCTACGCCAGCGGCGGAGAGTTGAACTGGGACGGCCATAACAAGCTCAAGGAACAGTACGACAAGCACGCCGCCATCATGGACCAGCCCGCGGCCGCGCTGATCACCGACCTGCGGCAGCGCGGGTTGCTGGAGGACACGCTCGTGGTGTGGTGCACGGAGTTCGGCCGCATGCCGATGTTCCAGAAGGGCGCGCAAGGCCGCGACCACAACCCCGACGGTTTCACCTGCTTCCTCACCGGCGCCGGGGTCCGGCGCGGCGTGAGCCACGGCGTCACCGATGAACTCGGCCGCCGCGCGGTGCAGGACGTCCTGTCGATCCACGACCTCAACGCGACCCTCCTCCACCTGCTCGGCCTCGACCACGAGGCGCTCACCTTCCAGCACAACGGCATCGAACGCCGCCTCACCGACGTCCACGGCAAAGTGATCCGCGAGATCCTGGTGTGAACGGAGGCGGGGGAGTCTCAGGTCCAAGGTCCAAGGTATCAGGTCGCCGAGCGGAGTCAGGCGAGCGCCCCCTGATCCCCGTCCCCTGCTCCACCTACTTCGTGCGCTGGACGCGGGTCGGCGCGGAGAGGGTCTTCACGGTGACGACGACCTTCGGAGGCGTCGGGCCGTTGAAGGCGCAGTCGAAGCGCACCGCGTTCTTGCCGGGCTGGACCTTCGGCAGCACGCCCGTCAGCGGCACCGACCGGATCTGGCTGCCCTTGGCGTCGTAGATGCGGGCGACGCCGTCGCCTTCGACCAAGACCGATTGCCCCGCCTGCACCTCGACTGGGATGGTCAGCGAGGCGGCCCGGCCGATCTCCAGCACCGGGTCCACGATCGAACCGCTCGTCCCGATGGCGCGCAGCTTCAACTGGAGTCCTTGCAGCCCGTCCGGATTGTCGAATTCCCACTGTGCCGCCGTCGGTTCGCCCGGCTGGAGCGTGCGCTGTTCGTGGACGAGCTCGGCGGAATCGCGCAACGGGTACAGGTCCCACTCGCCTTCGGCCACGCGCTCCAGATGGAACTCGCGCTTCGGGTCGCGCAACCGCTCCCGCTGCGCCGCGGTGAAGGCACCGCCGCGGCGGGCCGATTCCCATTCGCGGATGGCGTCGAGGATCCGCCCGGTCGCGGCGTTCTTACGCAGCGCCGTCGGGCTCGTCGCCAAGGCGAAGCCCGCGTCGAATCCGGCCGCGCGCGCCAAGGTCCACTCCATGTCCGACACGCAGGTGGTCGGCGTGAGCAGATACCAGCCGAGCATCTTGGGGATGTAGTTCCGCTCGCAGAACGCCTGGTTGTTGATCCGGTACTCCTGCATGCTGTCGCGGAATCCCCCGTACCACGGCTCGCCCCAGTTGCAGTAGCTGTTGAAGTGCCAGTAGAAGTGCGACAAGGGCGGGCTCGTCCCGTTGATGACCGTCGCATCGAGATGGTCGTGGAACTCCTTCGCGAAGACCTCGTTGCCGTACGTCCCCTGCCCCGGCGCGAGACAGCCCTCGTGGCCGTCGAAATCCATGTGGGTCAACCCCGTCTCGTTGAAGCGCCGAGCCAGGTTCCGCGCGATCTCCCGCAGCAGGTCCATGTCCGGGAAGAACACGCGGTACGAATGGTCCATCAGCTTGCCCGCCGCCTCGCCCTTGGCGTGCGCCGCAGCGACGGTGCCGAACGCGCCCCGCGTGCAATCGAGCAGCTTCCACGGCGCCTCCGCCGACACCGCCCGATAGCGCACCAGTTCTTGGCCGATCATCACCGTGTGCATCTCGTTGCGGTCCTGCTGGGCGAAGTATCGGGGCGATTCCACCCCGATCTCCGTCGCCGCGGCGTCCACCGCCTCGGTCAGCGGGCTCGACCCGGTCCGCACCAACCGCGGGTCCGGCACCGGCGTGACGTACGGGTCGGTGGGCTGGATGAAGTCCGACAACGTGTGCGCGCCGAGACGGATGCCCAGCGCCTTCGCCTTGTCGGCGCACGCCTTCAGGCCCGCGACGCCGCCGGGGAAGAACTTCGGGCTCGGCTCGAAATGGCCCCAGCTCTTGAAGGCGTTGCCATGATAGAGGCTCATGAGGTCCGCGCGCTTCACATAGCCCAGCATCTCGTCCACATCCGCCTCCGAGAAATCCGCGATGAGATAGGACCGTCCGCGCTGCGGCGAGACCTTGGCCCAGACGCCGTCGATCAGCGGATGGGGCAGCTTCTCCGCCACCTCGATCTTGCCGATAGTAGCCAGGGCGTCCGCCTCTGCGCCGCCGAAGAGCGCGATGCGCGACCCGAGCACCGTCTCGCCCGGGATGGGCCCGACCGGCATGTCCGGCGCACGCTTGCCCCACACGGCGATCGACCGCGGCTTGGAGCGGTCCATCGAGTACGCTTGGAGCACGCTGCCCCAGGCGGTGCCGCGGGCCGCGTACGGTTGGTCCGCGCTGCCTTCGTCGTTGTCGGGGAAGCCGCCGAGCGTCTTCGTGTTCAATGATTGCAAGCCGAAGGCCGAATCCCCGTCGCGCACCACGCCGACCACTTCGCCCACCGTCTTGCCGAGCACCAGCGGATACGGTCCCCACAGCACCAGGTCCACCCGGTCGAGCGGCCGCAACTCGACAAGCTCGAACACGACGTGGCTGCCCTTGGCCTCGGCCCGGACCACCGCCGTGACGTCCGCCGCGGTGAAGCGGAGCGAGAGCTTGCCCGAATCGGCATCCCAGGACGCCAGGTCCGGCGCGTGGAGCTTCTGGGCCACGCGGACGCTCAGCAGCGGTGCCAGCTGGCCGGGCGCGAGCAGGTCCCGGCCCGTGCCCTTGCGCGCAACGGAGGCCAGCGAGCCCTTGGCGTCGATGCCGAACACGGCGCCATCGGTCGCGAACGTGGCGACCGGAGCCGCCGCTGTCGCCACCGCGCCTGCGAAGGCGACCGCCACGAGCCACACCGCAACGAAGCACCGGCATCGGAAAACGACCGAGAATGGGGACATGGGCCGACGATCTCAAAGCGCCCGCCCGGAACGCCAGCCTGTTCGCTCGCACTCATGGGTTTCATTGGCCAGCGGGGCATCCCGACGTCCGAGATGCGACCGGAAGTGGCGCACTCTTGTAGCGCAGAGTTGTGCTCTGCTGTTTCGCCGAGTTGCACTCGGCAGGGCCGCGGCGAACCCGACCCGCTCACCTGCCGAACGGCCTGCGGATTCCAGATCCGCGATACAGCGGAGTGCAACTCGGCGCTACTTCTGCCACAGCCTCGGGCCACTTCGGGTCGCGCCTTCGCGATTCTTCGGTTCCCCCGGCGCCGCGGTGCGTCCATGCTGCCGGTAGCTTCCCATGGACGAATCTCTTCTCGCCGCCCTCGACACCGCGGGGATTGTCTCACGCCGGCGCTTCCTCGCGCGCAACGCCATGGGCGTCGGCAGCGTGGCGCTCGCCTGGTTGCTGCGCGAAGAGCGCCTGCTCGCGACGCCGCCCGACATGCCGCGCGGGCCCCGCTCCTTCGACCTGCGTCCAAAGCCCCCGGCGCTCGTGCCGCGCGCGAAGGCGATGATCTCGCTCTTCATGCACGGCGGTCCGAGCCACATGGACCTGCTCGACCCGAAGCCGGAGCTGACCAAACGCAGCGGCCAGGACTACGCGGGCGAGGTCACCTTCAGCTTCGTCGACCGCGCCAGCAAGAAGCTGTTCGGCAGCCCGTGGCAGTTCAAACGACATGGCCAGTGCGGGACGCCGGTGTCCGAGCTCTTGCCGCATTTCGCGGGGATCGTGGACGACGTCACCGTGATCCGCTCGATGCACACGGACATCAACGGCCACGAGCCGTCGATCTGGTTCATGAACACCGGCCGCGCCCAGCCCGGCCGGCCCGCGCTGGGCTCATGGCTGACCTACGGGCTCGGTTCCGAGAGCCAGAGCCTGCCTGCCTACGTCGTGCTCACCGATCCGGGCGGCCATCCGGTGGACGGCGTGCGGAACTGGTCGAACGGCTTCATGCCCCCGCTCTTCCAGGGCACCGTGGTGCGTTCCGCCGAACCTCGCATCCTCAACCTCGATCCGCCGCCGCATCTGAAGGGCGCGTTGCAGGAGCAGAACCTCGCCTTCCTCGCCCGCTTGAACCGCGACCATCTCGCGCGGCACCCCGGCGAGGCCGACCTCGAGGCCCGCATCGCCAGCTACGAGCTCGCCGCGCGCATGCAGACCGCGGCCAAGGAGGCGCTCGACCTCGCCGGCGAGAGCGAGGCCACCAAGAAGCTCTACGGCATCGACGACCCGGTCACCCGCGAGTACGGCACCCGCTGTCTCATCGCCCGGCGTCTGGTCGAGCGCGGCGTCCGCTTCGTGCAGCTCTTCGTCAACGGCCAGATCTGGGACAACCACGAGAACATCAAGACCAACCTCTCGGACTGCTGCCGCAAGACCGACCGGCCGTCCGCCGCGCTCGTGAAGGACCTCAAGGCCCGCGGCCTGCTCGACACCACCATCGTCCACTGGGGCGGTGAGATCGGGCGGCTGCCGGTCACCGAGAACCACGGCGCCGCCGAGAAGGCCGGCCGCGACCACAACGGCCAAGGCTTCTCCAGCTGGGTCGCCGGCGGCGGGTTCAAGGGCGGCATGACCTACGGCGAGACGGATGAGTTCGGCCACAAGGCGGTGATCGATCCGGTCAGCCCCAACGATTACCATGCCACGCTCATGCATCTGTTCGGCCTCGACCACGCGGCGCTGACCTATCACCAGAACGGCCAAGGCCAACGCCTCACCGACGGCAAGCCCTGCCGCGTGGTGAAGGAGATCCTCCGCCACGCATGAAAAGATCCGCACAAGATCGAGGCGCGGAGGGGCACGTCCACGACGGCGGATGGCCGATCATCTCGGACGGCCGAAGGGACCCCGCGTCCGCAGCCTTCAACGCTACGGCAGAAGGCCGCCGCCGGCGTGCGCTGCGAGGGTTCGCCGCGGCGGCGTCCGTGCTGGGCTTGCTGTGCTTCGCCACGGTCGCCCGCGCCGCCGACGCCCTCACCTTCGAGAAGGACATCCGCCCGATCCTCAAGGCCCATTGCTTCGAGTGCCATGGCGAAGGTGAGCAACCGAAGGGCGGCCTCGATCTGCGTCTGCGCCGGCTGATGCTGGCGGGCGGCGAGAACGGCCCCGTGGTCGTGCCCGGCAAACCCGATGCGAGTCCGCTGCTCAAGCTCGTCGGCGACGGCACGATGCCGAAGCGAGACAAGAAGCTCACCGTCGCCGAGGTGGCGCTGATCCGCCGATGGATCAGCGCCGGGGCCAAGACCGTGCGCCCCGAGCCCCTGACCCCGCCCGAAGGCGCCGGCATCACCGAAGAGGAACGGGCCTTCTGGTCGTTCCAACCGATCCGCGACCCGGCGGTGCCCAAGACCGCTGCCCGCGACCGGGCCCGCACGCCGATCGATGCCTTCCTCGTCCGGTCGCTCAAGGCGAAGAAGCTCCGTTTCTCGCCCGACGCCGAGAAGACGACCCTGCTCCGCCGCGCGTGCTTCGACCTGACCGGTCTGCCGCCGACGCCCGAGCAGACCGAAGCCTTCCTCCGCGACACCTCGGCGGATGCGTACGAGAAGCTGATCGACCGGCTGCTCGACTCGAAGCAGCACGGCGAGCGCTGGGGCCGCCATTGGCTCGATGTCGCCGGCTACGCGGATTCCGACGGCTACAGCGATGCCGATCCGCCGCGCGCCCACGCGCACAAGTACCGCGATTACGTCATCCGCGCCTTCAACGAGGACAAACCGTTCGACCGCTTCCTCACCGAGCAGCTCGCCGGTGACGAACTCGCCCGGGCCACCCAGGCGGACGCCTCGGCCGCGGCGCTCGCCGATCCCGCGGCGCACGATCTCCTCATCGCCACCGGTTATCTCCGCATGGGCGTGGACGGCTCGGCGACCGACGCGCTGAGCGACCGGGACGCCGTCCGGAACCAGGTGGTCGCCGACACGCTCAAGATCGTGTCCACCTCGTTGCTCGGCCTCTCCGTCGGCTGCGCCCAATGCCACGACCACCGGTACGACCCGATCCCGCAGCGCGACTACTACCGGCTGCGCGCGGTGTTCGAGCCGGCCTACGACTGGACGAACTGGCGCACACCGGCCCAGCGCCTCGTGTCCCTGCAGACCGACGCCGACCGGAAGCGTTCCGCCGATATCGAGGCCGAGGCGCAGAGGCTCTCCGCGGAGAAGGACGCGAAGCAGAAGGAGCACATCGCGGCGGCCTTCGCCAAGCACCTCGAGAAATTCGACGCAGCACTCCGGGAGCCGCTCCGCTCGGCCTTCGAGACGCCCGCCGACAAGCGTACCGCCGAGCAGAAGAAGCTCCTCGCCGACAACCCCAGCGTGAACATCAACGCCGGCGTGCTCTACCAGTACGACCCCAAGGCCGCCGAAGTGCTGAAGGCGATGGACGCCAAGATCGCCGAGGTCCGCGCCGGCAAGCCGGTCGAGGATTTCATCAGCGTGCTCACCGAACCGGCCGACCGCGTCCCTGTGACGCACCGCTTCCATCGCGGCGACTATCGACAGCCGAAAGAAGCCCTGATGCCCGGCGGACTGAGCGTGCTGGGGCCGACCGGCGGACCGGTCGAGTTCCCCTCCGATGATCCAACGTTGCCGACCAGCGGCCGGCGCCTCGCGTTCGCACGATGGTTGACCAGCGGCACGAACCCGCTGGTCGCGCGGGTCTGGGTCAACCGGGTGTGGTCGCACCATTTCGGCCGCGGCCTCGTGGGCACGCCGGCGGATTTCGGCGCGATGGGCGAACGTCCGTCCGATCCGGAGCTGCTCGACTGGCTCTCCAGCGACCTCATGCGGCACGGCTGGAAGGTGAAACGTCTGCACAAGCTGATCATGACCTCGACCGCCTACCGGCAATCCTCGGCGCGCATCCCGCGAGGCGAGGACCGCGACCCGGACGACCGACTGCTCTGGCGCAAACCGGTGCAGCGTCTCGACGCCGAAGCCATCCGCGACGCGGTCCTCGCGGTGAGCGGCTCGCTCAATCCCAAGATGTCGGGTCCGCCCGTACCGGTGCGGCCCGATGTGAACGGCCAGATCGTCGTCGGCGAGGACAAGACGACCGGCGACAACAAGATGCCCGTGGAAGGCGCGCTCGGCGGCGAGGAGTTCCGCCGGTCGGTCTACATCCAGGCCCGGCGGAGCCGTCCGCTGGCGATGCTGCACGCTTTCGACGCGCCGGTGATGGAAGTGAACTGCGAGCGCCGCCAGAGCTCCACCGTCGCCACCCAATCGCTGATGTTGATGAACAGCGGGTTCCTGCTCGACCAAGCGGAACGCTTCGCCCGCCGCGTCCAGAGCGAGGCCGGCGGCGATCGCGCCGACCAGATCCGCCGCGCATGGCAACTGGCCTTCGGCCGGCCGCCTCGCGCCGGCGAGCTCGCCGATGCCACCGCCTTCCTCGCGCAGCAGGTGTCGCAGCTCTCGGTGAAAGCCGAGTCGCCGTCGGATGCCGTCAAACCCACCGATGCCGCCAAAACATCGCCGCCCAAGCTGGAGCCGGAGCAGCAAGCCCTGAACGATCTCTGCCAGGCCCTGCTCAGCGCGAACGAGTTCCTCTACGTGGATTGACCACGGCCGGCGGCCAGGAGGGCGGACTTTCGGGTCCGCCATGCCGGCAGACGCACGGACCCTCGCCCCGTCCGTCCGCTCAATGCCGCCGTTTGCCGCCGCCTTTGCGCCGGGCCGCTTCACCGTAGTGGATCGCCCGGTCCGTCGCACCGGGCGCCTTCAGCTCGGCGCCACCGAGGCGATGTTTCAGCTCCTTGATCTGGTCGCGGAGGAGCGCGGCCTTCTCGAACTCCAGGCCGTTCGCCGCCTCGACCATCTCCGATTCCAGTTCGCGCAACGTCTCCGTCGCGTCGAACTGGTCCATGCTCTCGTGGAGCGCGTCCGCCGCGGCCTTGCGGCCGGACCCCACGCTGCTCAGGCCTTCCTCCAGCCCGCGCGTGACGCTGCGCGGGATGATCCCGTGCGCCGCGTTGTGGGCGAGCTGCTTGGTGCGGCGATAATCGCAGACCGCGAGGAATTTCTGGATGCTCTGCGTCATCACGTCGGCGTAGAGGATCACGTGGCCGTTCAGATGCCGCGCGGCGCGGCCGGCGGTCTGGATGAGGCTGGTGGCGCTGCGGAG
>CAIWVP010000059.1 GCA_903916195.1 uncultured Verrucomicrobiota bacterium
CCATCTGTCCTGCCAGGGACCTCCATGGGTAGGAAGTAGCCGCCGACCACCTCGGGCACGCCTACCGGGATCTCCCCTCGTACCACCTCGACGGACCACCACTTCCGAACGCGCCCCCGCGCGAACTCCACACCGCTCGATCCACTGCGGTCGAACTCCCGCAGGACCTCAACCCTTCAGCCCGCGCACAGAGCGATCCTGTCACAGCTCGCCGTCTTGGCCGGACGCACGCAGGCATTCCTCTTCACGCATCACGAACATCGGCTCGAGTTGTGTCGACAGAACCTGGGCGAAGGCCGGTTCCAGCTCCACCGCCTCGACGCCGGCACTGCGCGCCGGCCTGCCTGAGCAGCCGGCCGCACCCTGAGGAAGCGATCGGGGTCAGACGCCGGGCCAACATCTCGTGGCCGCCCTGCGGACGGTGTCCAAGCGGCGTGGCTGACTTGGCATCGAGGCCCCCGAGGTGGAGCCGGGAGGTAGGTTCTGGGAGTTTGTCACGGAGGGAGCGGTGGAAAGCGGAGGGCCTCGAGTTCGTAGGGCAGGCTGTCGAGCCTGCCGGTTCCGGGGACTGTCAGTCCCCAGGACCGTGCGGACACACCACGGCACCGGAACACCCGACCCACCCGGCGGACTGGAAAGTCCGCCGAACCGGCAGGCTGGAAAGCCTGCCCTACATCCGCCGACATCCGTCGGCACCGCCGCGGCAAGGCTCTGCGGCGGCCTGATCCGGGACACCGGCCCAGCCCCCCCCCGATCAGATCCCCCGAGCTGCCAGCCGATCGACCGCGGCGGACCTTCCACTGGACGCCGTTGCCACCCTTTTACGGATCCACCGGCCCAATCCTTGGCACTCGATGCCAAAGGTCGGCGTGCACGCCGCTCTCGGCGGCCCACGCAAGCTCACGGATCTAGTCACCCAATTTTTGGGAGGGCTGTATTTATTACAAATACAACTGTATTAATTACAGTTACACCACGGTCGCAGCGCACCGTGCCCATCTCGGTTGTGTATCCTAACTTATTGTTGATGAATGTTTTACGTGATAGCGACTACCTCGTTAAAAAATTGTTACTTTTTCAACCGCCCCCGTGCATGACATGCACTGGCTGGTGCTATCGCCGCCTTTTCATCCACGGCCCCCAAGAAGCAGCGCAAAGATAATTATTCTTTACGTTTCTCTTCTGGTGAAGGCTATTTGATATAGCAGATAGTTGTATCTGCTGATCCCATTTTGACGATGAAGACCGCTTATTGCTCCCTGTTGGGCCTGCTGCTGGGCCTGCTGCTGTCCGGATCCCCGGCCTTGGCCGGTGCCGTTTCGCCCGCGGACCCAAGCCCGGCCGCCGAGGCCAAGCCCATCCCGTGGTCGGAGATCGGGGCCAACGCCGGAGCCCAGTACTCGGGCGACGGCCTGAGCGTGTCCACGGACGCGCGGGGGATGCTCCGCATCCGCTGCGTGTTCCAGCGGATGGAAGGCGAGATCACCGCCGAAGGGCTGTGGCTGACCTCGACCACCACCGAAGGATCCGCGCCGGACCGCTTCCGCGTGAGGGCCGAAAGGCTCGGCCGGACCGGCGGGGCCATGAATGAGCTGGGCGGGGCGGGAACCGCCACCCTGGCCGGGGCCAACTTGGGCCGCTACCAGCGGGCCGGGATGGTGGAGGAGTATTCGGCGAGCATGGACGGGGTGAGACAGGATTTCGTGGTCCCCACCCGCCCGGCAGGGACAGGAGCGCTACGGGTGGAACTGGCGGTCCGCGGCGCACGAGCCCAAAGCTCGGCGCAGGGTGCGGAGCTGGTGCTGGCCGGGTCGGGCCGCAAACTGGCCTACAGCCGGCTAAAGGTGGTCGACGCGACCGGACGAGAACTGGCGGCAACGCTGGAAGCGCAGGGGGAGGACCGGCTGGTGGTGGGGGTGGACGACGATCAAGCCCAGTACCCGGTGCGGATCGACCCCACCTTCAGCGACGCCAACTGGATCAGCATGGGCGGATACCCGGGAGCGAACGGCCCCGTCTACGCCTTGGCGGTGGACGGTTCCGGAAACCTCTACGCGGGCGGTGACTTCGCGGTGATCGGCGATGTGGCGGCCAACCGGATCGCGAAATGGAACGGGAGCGCGTGGTCGGCCCTCGGCGGCGGAGCGCAAGCCATCGTCTACGCCCTGGCGGTGTCGGGGACGGATTTGTACGTGGGCGGTACCTTCACCTCGG
>CAIWVP010000060.1 GCA_903916195.1 uncultured Verrucomicrobiota bacterium
CGACCATCCCGCAATGGGGCCGCATCGGTCTCCAGGTCCACGGCGGCGGCGTCACCGAGGCCAGCTACCGTGCGATCACCATCGAAGAACTGCCCTGAGCGGAAGAGCGGGCGAAGGGGCGGGAGGTGCGGATGATGTCATTCGTCATCCCCCCTTCACCACTGCCCCTTCCTTTTCCGACTTCTCCCTCGCCCATCTTCCGGCGAGCGCGCCGCAGACGACCAGTTGGAGCGGGTGGTAGATCATGATCGGGAGCAGGACCAGGCTCAGGCCCGGATGCGCCCCGAAGATCAGCTGGGCCATCGGCACGCCGGAGGCGAGGGTCTTCTTCGATCCGCAGAACACGGCCGCGGCGCGGTCGCCCGGCGAGAAACCGAGCGCGTCGCTCGCCCAGGTCGTCGCCCGTAGAACGATGAAGAACAGGGCGGCCGAACCGGCGACGGTCACGGCCACCGTCCACCCGCCTTGGCCGGACCAGACACCCTGCTTCATCGAGTCGCAGAACGAGGTGTAGACCAGCAACAGGATGGTGAGGCGGTCCGCGGTGCCCAGACGTTTCTTGTGCCTTGCCGCCCAAGCACCGAGCCACGGCCGCGCCAGCTGTCCGAGCGCCAGCGGCAGCACGAGCCAGATGACGAGGTCGAGCACGACCTTGCCCAGCGGCATCGGCTGGCCGCCCTGCTTCAGCATCAGCCCGATCCAGAGCGGCGTGAGGAAGACCCCGAGCAGGCTCGACAACGTCGCGTTGAAGACCGCGGCCGGTACGTTGCCGTTCGCCGCGGCCGTCATCGCGACCGACGAGGAGACCGTCGACGGGAGCGCGCAGAGAAAGAAGAACCCGAGCCGCAGGTCGGCCGGCAGATGGTCGCCCGCTGCCCACAGGGCGAGCAGGCCGAGCAACGGGAAGAGCACGAACGTCGAGGTCTGGACCAGCAGGTGCAGCGGCCAGCGCAACGTGCCGGCCTTGAGCGCGGCGAACGAGAGGCCGAGGCCGTTGAGGAAGAAGATGAGGGCGACGCCCGCCTTGTTGAGCAGCTCCGGATGGAGCGCGCCGCCTTTGCCGCCGGGATCCGGCATCAGCCACGCGAGACCGATGGCCAGCGCCATCCCGGTGAGGAACCAATCGAGCTTGAGCTTCATGCGTCGGTCGACCCGCGGCCACGGCACGGGGCCGGATCTCCCGCGTGGGTCGGGCGCGGGGAGGGATGTCCGACATCCACCCGGCGCAGCCTCCGCGAGGAGGCGGATGATGTCCACGCGGAAGCCTGTCGTCCGGCGGTCACCACACGGCCAAGGTGTCCAGCACGGCCCGGGTGCGCGGCACTTCGTGAGTCCGGAACAGGTCCGTCTTCCCCAACGCCGCGAGCACGGCGAAGAACGGTTCGGCGGACCGGACCTCTTCGCCGAAGCATTCGAAGGCGTGCGGCAACGCGTGGCAGGTCGGCCAGCCGAGCGTGCGCAGCCGGAAGGTGTCGAGGAACACCCGCATCTGGTGGCGGATCCGCGCGCCCGAGTCCTGGAGGTTCCGGTAGTAGAACCCGAGCCCGGGATCGATCCAGATGCGTGTCACGCCCTGGGACGTCGCGAGCTCGATCTGCCGCGCGAAGTGGTCGCGCAGCATCGTGGCCGGGTCGGCGCCGAGGTCGAGGTCGGCGACCTCGCGGACGTTGGCGCCCTGGACGTGGCAGATGATCACCGCCGCGCCGTGGTCCGCGACCATGCGGTACATCTCGGGGCTGCGGTCGGTGCCGGTGAGGTTGAGCACCCTCGCGCCGGCCTCGAGACAGGCGCGCGTCACGGCCGGATGATACGTCTCGACGGAGACGATGGCGCCTTCGCGGGCCAGTTCGCGGACGACCGGCAGCAGCATCGAGTTCTGCGCGGCCTCGTCGACCCGGCCGGCGTGGGCGAGCGTGGATTCGGCACCGATGTCGATGATGGACGCGCCCTGCGCGACGAGCACCCGTCCGCGGCGGACCGCGCTCTCCGCGGTGAGGCAGACCGATTCGCGGTACCAGGAATCGGCGGACAAGTTGACCACGCCCATCACCTCGGGGCGCAGGTTCCCGTCGAAGCGTCGGCCGCCGAGATCGAATGCGGCGACCTTGGCCGACAAGGCGTCGGCGTTGCGGGCGGCGAGTTCGGCGAGGTGTTCGAGCTGGAGCATCCGCGCCGAAGGTGGGCCAGGGCGGGAACCCGTCAACGGTGGTTCTCGCCGCGGACCGGACCGGTCATCCAGAGGGGTCCTTCGGTCGCCCTGAGACGGAGCCGAGGACGTAGCCGACGATCCCGCTGAGGATCGCGCCGGTCAGGTTGCCCTCCAACCGCCCGGCCAGGCTGAGCACGACCGTCGCGGCGACGACGCCCATCACGGTGACGATGCGGAAGAAGGTCGGGGCCGACAGGATCGTCGTGATGCTCTCCTGCCGCCGGTGCACCGCGACCCAGAAGATGCCCCACAGCAGCACGAGGCCGCCTGTGGCGAGCACGGACAACCATAGGACGTCCGACGACGACATCTGGATGGCGTCGTCCGGGAGCATCTTCACCAGATTGGTCCCCGTGTTCATGCGGATCCGAGGACCACGTTGGTGTAGATCCGCGTCTCGCCGGTGCGGACGACCCCGAGCGCCCCGGGCACGCGTGCCTTGAGCACGAGGTGGGGCTCGAACCGGACCTCCGCCCCGCGGAAGGCGGCGGCGAACTCTTGCTGCACCCCGTCGTCGTTGGTCTTGCGGAACTCCTCCGCCATCCAGACCGGTCCGGCCTTCCAGCCGGCGAGCACGGCCGCGACGACCTGCGGCACCGTCGGGATGCCGGGGACCAGCGAGAGATCGACCTCCACGAGGCCCGGCCAGTGCGGGAACATGGAGTCCGCGATGACGATGGTGTTGGTGTGGCGGACGCGAGCGAGCAACGAGAGCAGGTGGGGGTTGAGGATCCCGGATCGGAGCATGACGAACCAGAACCCGCGGCGGTCCGGTCCGTCAAGACGACTGTCCGCCGCGATGTCCGCGGGCAGCGGGCCCGTTGACCCTTGCCCTCCGCTTCCCCATTCTGCGCCCCACATGGTCATCGCGCCCTCCTTGCTCGCCGCGGATTTCAGCCGGTTCGGCCACGACGCCGCGCGGGTCGACCGTGCCGGCGCGGAGTGGCTCCACCTCGACGTCATGGACGGCCATTTCGTGCCGAACATCTCCTTCGGGCCCGCGGTCGTGCGCGCCGTGCGGCCTCATTTTTCCCGGGTGCTCGACGTCCACCTGATGTGCAGCAGACCGGAGATCCTGCTTGAGCCGTTCGTGAAGGCCGGGGCCGACCGGATCACCGTCCACGTCGAGCTCGGTGCCCAGGTGACGCCGCTGTTGTGGAAGATCCGCTCGCTGGGAAAGAAGGTCGGTCTCGCGGTGAACCCGCCCACCAACATCGCCGAGGCCAAGCCGTACCTCAGCCAGATCGACCTGCTGCTCGTGATGACTGTGAACCCGGGCTTCGGCGGCCAGCCGTTCATCGAGGAGTGCGTGCCAAAGATCCTGCAGGCCGCGGCCTGGCGGAAGGAGCTGGGCCTGTCGTTCCGCATCGAGGTGGACGGCGGCATCAACAACGAGACCGCGGTCGAGTGCGCCCGGGCCGGCGCCGACACGTTCGTCGCGGGCACGGCGCTGTTCAAGCACCGCAACCTCCGCGCCGCCGTGGACAAGATGCGTGCCCTCGCGGCCAAGGCCGGCTCGGACCTCCTGTGAGCCGTCGCGTCCTGCGGTCCGTGATCGCGATCGGACTTGGCGTCCCGCCCCCGCGATGATCGCAGCTTTCCTCGCCACCTGGTTGTTCGCGCTGTCGTCGGTCGCGGCGAAGCGCTCGGTGTCGCTGCTCGGGTCCTCCACGGCGAGCCTCGTGCGGATCGTGCTGGCCGCGACGGTCCTCGGGATCTACGCGCACGGCTGGGGCGCGGGGCTGGGCGGTGTCGCGCTCGGCTGGTTCATCGTGAGCGGCCTGATCGGCTTCGGCATCTGCGACACGGCCATCTTCCTCGCCTTGCCGCTGCTCGGTGCGCAGCTGACGAGCCTGATGGTCCAATGTCTCGCCGCACCGATCGCGGCGGTGGTGGAGTGGGCCTGGCTCGGCACGCGGTTGGGTACGGTCGAGGTCGCGGCGGGCGCATCGATCTTGGTGGGCGTCGCGGTCGCTCTTTTCCCCGGCCGCGGCGGGTCCCCGACATCCGGCATCGGCGGGAAGGCTTTCGCGCTCGGGCTCGTCGCCGCGGCCGGGCAGGCGATCGGCGCGGTGCTCAGCCGCCATGGTCAGTTGCTCGCGAAGACCGCGGGCGAGCCGATCGACGGGATGTCCGTGGCCTACCAGCGGATCCTCGCGGGCGTGGCTTTCACCTGGGTCTGGTGGCTGTGGCAGCGGGGGCGCGTCCCGGCGGCCTCCGGCGGGGCCGGTGCCACCGCGGTGACGCCTTGGCGCCGGGCCTGGCCGTGGGTGGTGGTGAACGCGCTGAGCGGTCCGTCGTTGGGCGTGGCGTGCTACCAGTGGGCGTTCCAGGTCCAACCGACCGGCGTGGTGATGTCGATCACGGCGCTCACGCCGCTGGCGGTGGTGCCCTTGGCGTGGTGGCTCGACGGCGAGCGTCCGTCGGCGCGTCCGCTCCTCGGTGGCGCCGTGGCGGTGGCCGGCGCCGTGTGGTTGGCGTCGACACGTTGAGCGGCCGGGCAGAAATTGCTTTCCGCCCCGGCGCGCCGTTCCGCACAGTGCTCCCATGCGCAAACGCCGCGAGGCCCGGGAGCGGGCCGTGCAGTTCCTGTTCCAGCACGACGTGAACCCGCCGGAGAACCTCCAGGCGGCGATCGACCATTTCTGGGAGAACACGCGGCTCAACGCCCACATGGAGGCCCACCCCGGGCCCACCTACGGCGAGAAGATCGAGCCCGCCTTGGCGACGACCGATGAGATGGCGATGCGGCTCTTCGCCGATTCCTTGATCCGCGGCGTGATCGACCATCTGCCGGCGATCGACACCGCCATCAAGAAGCACGCGCTCAACTGGGACATGCACCGGATCGCCGTGGTCGACCGCAACATCATGCGCCTGGCCATCTATGAGATGCTCTACCGCGACGACATCCCGCCGGTGGTCAGCATCAACGAGGCGGTCGACGTGGCGAAGAAGTTCTCCACCGAGGACAGCGGCAAGTTCGTCAACGGCATCCTCGACAAGGTGAAAGGCGAGATCCTGCGACCGGCCCGCACCCCGAAGGACGACGTGGCCGGCTGACGGCGGCGGTTTGACTTCCCGATACCGGCCCCGACCTTCTCCGATGTTCGCCGACCTGCACACGCACACGCATTTCTCCGACGGCACGTTCTCGCCCGAGGAGTTGGCCGCGCGCGCCAAGGCGGCCGGCCTCTCAGCGATCGCCCTCACCGACCACGACACCGTCGAGGGCTGCGGACGCATGACCGCGGCCTGCGCGAAGGAAGAGCTGGAATTCATCCCCGGCGCGGAGCTCACCGCCGAGCTGCGGGGCCACGAGGTCCACATCCTCGGCTATTGGCTCGACGCGTCCTCCCCGCTGCTCCAGTCGCGGCTCGCCGGGTTCCAAGCGGTCCGGACCAACCGCATCCACGACATGGTCCACCGGTTGAACCAGCGCGGCATCCCGCTGACCGCCGAGAGTGTCTTGGCTCTGGCCAACTGCAACGCCCCCGGCCGGCCCCATCTCGCGCGCGCACTGGTCGAGGGCGGCCATTGCAAGGATTTCGACGACGCCTTCGAGCGCTTCCTCAAGAAGGGCAGGCCGGCCTGGGTGCCCAAGGCGAAGATGGACGCGAGCACGGCGATCAATCTGATCCACGGGGTCGGCGGTGTCGCGGTGCTGGCGCATCCGGCCCTCTACCGCGCCGACCGGCTCATCCCGGACGCGGTCGCGGCCGGTCTGGACGGCATCGAGTGCTGGCACACCAAGCACAATCCCGAGACCTCGGCCCACTACGCGCGGATGGCGTCGGACCTTTCCCTCGTGGCGACAGGGGGGAGCGATTGCCACGGCATGAGCAAGGGCCAGCCGCTCATCGGCCGCGTCAAGCTTCCCTACTCGCAGGTCGAGCTGCTCAAGCAACGGCGGCCCGCGGCAGCGTCCGCACCTGCACCCGTGACGTCACCGGAGCTGGCGTCTCTGACCGTTCCCGGATCCGTCCCGGTCGGTTGATCCGACTTTCCCATGGGCTTCTTCGACAAACTCAAGGCCGCGTTCACCAAGACGACCTCGGCGCTCGCCCACGAGGTGAAGCGCATCGTCAGCCGTTCGCCCCGCCTCACCGCCGCGAGCCTGGAGGAGCTGGAGGCCGCGTTGCTCCGCGCCGACCTCGGGCTCGCGATGACGCAGCAGATCATCGCCGCCGCGAAGCTGGCCTTCGAGACGCAGGGCCGCGCAGGTCCGGACTTCGTCGAGATCGCCGCGCGCGAGGTCGAGCAGAGCCTGTGCAAAGGCGATGCGAGACTCCACGCACAGCCGACCGGCCTGACCGTCGTCTCGGTCGTCGGTGTGAACGGGACGGGCAAGACCACGACGTCCGCCAAGCTGGCGCACCTTGTCCAGCAGCGCGGCGAACCGGCCGTGCTGGCCGCGTGCGACACCTTCCGCGCCGCCGCCATCGAGCAGCTCAAGCTCTGGGGCGACCGCCTGCAGGTGCCCGTCATCGCCGGCGCCTACCAGGCCGATCCGGCATCGGTCGCGCATGACGCCATCACCGCCGCGCAATCGCGCGGGGCGAAGTGGTTGTTCATCGACACCGCGGGCCGTCTCCACACCAAGAACAACCTCATGGCCGAGCTGCAGAAGGTCCATCGCGTGATGGACAAGAAGCTCCCCGGGGCGCCGCATGAGACCTTGCTCGTGCTCGACGGCTCGACCGGCATGAACGCGCTGAACCAGGCGCGTGAGTTCCACAAGGCCGTGAAACTGACCGGCCTCGTGATCACCAAGCTCGACGGCACCAGCAAGGG
The DNA here is from genome assembly GCA_903916195.1 of uncultured Verrucomicrobiota bacterium. Classification (GTDB taxonomy): domain Bacteria; phylum Verrucomicrobiota; class Verrucomicrobiia; order Limisphaerales; family UBA9464; genus CAIVQB01. The sequence goes on from CAIWVP010000060.1 coordinate 7,004, forward strand.
CGGCGCGGTGGTGGCCATCCAGCGCGAGCTGGGGATCCCGGTGAAGTTCATCGGCGTGGGCGAGCAGCCCGAGGACCTCCAGCCGTTCGACGCGAAACAGTTCGCCGACGCGTTGTTCGCGACCCACGAGTAGCAGCCGTCGCGGGGAGGCCGAGGTCCGCGAAAGAGCCGCGCGTGGCCCTTTCCGCGGGACGAGACCGGCCACCCTGGTCTCAGGCGGCGACCAAGGGTTCCTATTCGGAGCTCGGTTCCTGGACCACCACCGTACCGGCGATGAAGTCGTGCAACGAGCGGCGCTCGCGGTGGAACAACATCACGACGACCGCACCCCAGAACCACGCGAAGTAGACACCATCGATCCAAGAGGGCCACGCCGGTGCGTGCTGCGAGAGCAGTGGGCCGCGTTGCAGCCACCCAAGGCCCTCATAGGCCCCATCATCCCCGATCCTCGAAAGGGCGACCCACGAAGCCACGACCTGGAACATGTAGTACAAAGCCTCGGCCGCGCTGCGGAGCCACGCCTCGCGCCAACCGATCACGTTGCCGTCCAAGCGGACCACCTGGATCCCCATGACCCGTTTGCCGACCGTCTGGCCGAACCGGGCGTGGAAGTAGGTGTCATAGCCGATCCAGAGCGAAGCCGCCGGCAAGAGCAGCGACATCCACGGCGACAATGGCGGGCAGCAACACCAGCGCGTCGATCAAAGAAGCGGCCACCCGTTGATAGAACGTTCCGTATCTCATCATCTTTCCTTCCGTTTCCGGGCGGCTGTCATCGACTTGACCCGCGGCGATGCCTCCGACCGGTTTTGTCGTATATTAAATAAGTGGATGCCTATGTCCAGATAAGGATCATGGGGCGGGCCAGCGGATCCTGATCCGGTGCAGTCGGTCCATCGGGCAGGGACCGGTCGAGGGGATCCTGTCGGACGGCGTCGGACTCCTGCAGCGTCGGAGGTGATGCGATCCATCACCCTGACGGAGTTCGAGAGCGACGACCTCATCCATGGGAAGGTCAGCCGGGAGGTCGCCGTGAGATACGCCGACCCTGCGACGCAGATCCTCTGCGCGGAGGGGGGCTTCTTCGTCAAGGCTCCGCCTGAGCAGGTGCTGAAGGCCCCGGGCTCGACGCCCCTGGAGAGCTGAGATCCCGCGGCGGTCGTCGGTCCTGCTGCCCGATGAGGTCAACGGCCCGCCGACTCCGCCGCACGGGCCGTGTTGGCGAGGAGCATGGCGATGGTCATGGGGCCGACGCCGCCGGGGTTCGGCGTGATGAGGCCGGCGACCGGTTGGACCTCGGCGAAGGCGACGTCGCCGACGAGCCGGGTGCCGGACTTCGCGGACGCATCCGGCACGCGGTTCACACCGACGTCGATGACGACGGCACCGGGTTTCACCATGTCGGCCTTCACGAACTCCGGGACGCCCATCGCCGCGATGAGCACATCCGCGCGGCGGCAATGTCCGGCGACATCGCGCGTGCCGCTGTGGACGACGGTGACGGTGCTGTTCGCGTTCTTGCCTTTCTGGAGGAGGATCGAGGCCATCGGCTTGCCCACGATGTTGCCGCGGCCAAGGACCACGACCTCCGCGCCTTCGAGCTTCACGCCCGACCGGACGAGCAGCTCATGCACGCCGCCCGGGGTGCAGGGGATGAAGCCGTCCGCGTCGCCGAGCATGAGTTTGCCGACGTTGAGCGGATGGAACCCGTCGACATCCTTGGAAGGGGCCACGTGGGCGTAGACGGTGGACTGGTCGATGTGGCGGGGCAGGGGAGCCTGGACGAGGATGCCGTGCCATTGCGGGTCTGCGTTGAGCTGGCCGATGAGCGCGAGCAGATCGGCCTCGGAGGTCGCGGACGGCAGGACGCGCGTGACCGAGCGGATGCCCAGTTCGGCGGACTTCTTCTCCTTCATCCCGACGTACACCTGCGACGCGGGATCCTCGCCGACACGGATGAAGACGAGTCCCGGCGTGATGCCCCGGTCCTTGAGCGACGCGACGCGCCGGCCGGTCTCGGTGTGGATCTGCTGCGCGATGGCGCGCCCGTCGATGAGGTTGCTCACGCGCCGAAGCTACGCGAACGGACGCCGCGGGTGAACAGCGATGAAGGAGCGAGGGCGGAGGATGCCGCGCGGGGCGGGGTGGTCCACGCTGGTTGCGCCTGCGGCGTCCCGGTTCAGATCCGCACCTTGAAGGCCTCGCCGGTCTTCACGCTCAGGACGAACTCGGCCATCAGCACCGGGATCTGTTCGAGGTCCTTCAGCGACACGACCTCGACCGGCGAATGCATGTAGCGGTTCGGCAGGCTGATGAGCGCGCTCGGGATGCCGCCGCGCGTCCAAAAGATCACATCGGTGTCGGTGCCGCTGCTCGCGCTCATCGCCTCGTGCTGGAGCGGGATGCCTTTGGCCTCGGCCAACTGCTCGAGCCGCGCGACGACCTCGGGATGGTTGCAACCGCCGTGGGTGAGCGCCGGACCCGCACCGATCCGGATGTCGCCGTGCTGCTCCTTGCTGACGGTCGGATAATCGGTCGCGTGGGTCACATCCACCACGAGCGCGATGTCGGGTTTGAGCGAGTAGGCGATCTGGCGCGCGCCGAGCAGGCCGACCTCTTCCTGGATGTTCGAGACGGCGCAGACCTCCGCCGCGAACTTCCCGCCGTGCTCCTTGAGCAGGCGGAGCGTCTCGGCGACGGCCCAGGTGCCGATCCGGTTGTCGAAGGCCCGAGCGACCGCGAGGTCCCCGCGCAACATCTCGAACCGGTCGTTCAATGTGATCGGGTCGCCGATGCGCACGAGTTTCAGCGCCTCCGCTTTGCTGCCGACACCGATGTCCAGGAAGAGGTCGTGGATCTTCGGCGCCTTGGGCTCGCCTTCCATCTTCTGCAGGTGCGGCGCCACGTTGCCGACGACCGCGAGGACCGGTCCGCCGCGGGTGTGGATGGTCACGCGCTGGGCCTTGGTGATGGCCGGGTCGATGCCGCCCATGCGGCGCACGTGGATGAAGCCGGCCTCGGTGACGTGGTTGACCGCCATGGCGATCTCGTCGGCGTGCGCGGCGAGCATGATGCGCGGCGAGCCGCCTTTGTTGGCGACGGCGACGCAGTTGCCGTAGGCGTCGGAGAACGTCTCGTCCGCGAACGCCGCGACATGGTCGAGCCACACGCGTTGGCCGCGGGTCTCATGGCCGACCGGGCTGGGGGTGTTGACGAGCGTCTCGAGGAACTGGAGCGATCCGGTGCGCATGGCGGCGAGCCTAGAGCGCCGGCGTCGCGCGGCAAGAGCTCGCCCGAAAAGGTCGTCGCCCAGGGCCGCTCCAGCCCGATGGACTTCGGAAACAGGGCATGTTCCCGCCAAAAACGCTTTCCCTCCTCGCCGTTCGCCGTGTGATGGTAAGGCATGCCTGAGCGCGAGCCCGCTGGAGAAAGGGTCTATCGCGGCATCGCCGTCGCCGGCGGCGTCGCGCACGCGCGCATCCTCCGTCTCGGCCAAGCGTCGCAAGAGGTCCCGCAGCACCGGTTGGAGGAGGGGGAGATCGATGCCGAGATGGCGCGGTTCCGGGACGCTCTCGTCGAGACACGCCGCCAGATCGCCGACGTGCAACGCCGCGTCAGCGCGGCGATGGGCGCGCAGGAGGCCGGGATCTTCGAGGCCCACCTGATGGTCCTGGAAGACCCGTCGCTGCTCGACCAGGTCGGCTCGCGTGTCCGCGGCGACCGGGAGAACGCCGCGTCCGCCTTCCACACGGTCGCCGGCAAGTACGCCGCCGCGCTCGAGGCGGCGGACGACGATTACCTCCGTGAACGGGCGGCCGACCTGCGCGACCTCTCGACGCGGGTCCTGGACAACCTGCTCGGCATCGTAGGCGAATCCGATCTGTCGCGCCTGACCGGGCCGGTCATCGTGGTCGCGCACGACCTGTCGCCGAGCACGACGGCGATGCTCGACCGGAGCAAGGTGCTCGGCTTCGCGACCGATGTCGGCGGGAAGACGAGCCACACGGCGATCATCGCCCGGAAGCTCAGCATCCCCGCGGTGGTCGGCCTCGGCGACGTGACCCGCAAGGTCCGCAACGGTGAGTACGCCCTGATCGACGGCCATGGCGGCACGCTGACCGTCAACCCGACCGACGCCACGCTCTTCCAGTACGGCCAGATCCGCGAACGCCGCGCCGCGTTGGACGAGCGTCTCCGCGACCTGCGCAGTCAGCCGGCCATCACGATGGACGGCGTCAGCCTCGTCCTCGCCGCCAACATCGAGGACCCGGGCGACATCGCCGCGGTGAAGGAATCCGGCGCCGAGGGCGTGGGGCTCTTCCGCACCGAGTTCCTCTTCCTCGAACCTGGCGCGGCGCCGGACGAGGAGAAGCAGTACGCCGCCTACCGGGCCGTCGCCGAGGCGTGCGCGCCCGCGCCGGTGGTCATCCGCACGCTCGACCTCGGCGGCGACAAGCTCTTCGCCGGCCAGCACCACGAGGCCAACCCGTTCCTCGGCTGGCGCGCGATCCGCATCAGCTTGGCGGATCCGGCCCTCTTCCGGCCGCAGCTCCGGGCCGTGCTCCGGGCCAGCGCCCACGGCAACGTGAAGCTGATGTACCCGATGATCTCGTGCCTCGACGAGCTGCTCGCGGCGAACGCTCTGCTCGAAGGATGCCGGGCCGAGCTCCGACGGGATGGCGTGGCTTTCGACGAGCGGATGGAGGTCGGCGTGATGATCGAGATCCCGTCCGCGGCGCTGATCGCGCCCGCGCTCGCCGAGCACGCGGATTTCTTCAGCCTCGGCACGAACGACCTCACCCAGTACACGCTCGCGGTGGACCGCTTGAACCAGCGGGTCGCCCACCTGCACACGCCGACGCATCCGGCGATCCTCCGGTTGATCCAGCTCACCGTGGAAGCGGCGCACGCCCGGGGCCGCTGGGTCGGGGTATGCGGCGAGATGGCCGGCGATCCGGCCGCGATCCCGCTGCTCGTCGGTCTGGGCGTGGATGAGCTGAGCGCGACCCCCGCGGTCCTGCCGGCCGCGAAGTTCCTCCTGCGCCGGCTCAAGCTGGCCGAGGCGAAGGCGCTCGCGGCAGAAGCCTTGGCCTGCCCCGGCGCCGCACGTATCCAGGCGCTTTCGCTCGCGGTGGCGAAGGCCTGCGCGCCGGAGCTCTTCACCGAGGGGTGAGGTCGGGGACGGCGCGGGGATCCAGGTCTTCGACGAAGGCCGGGCCTCAGCGGGCGCGGGGCGTCGTGCCGGTCCTGGAGCGCCAGCGCAAGCGCGTCTCCCAGCGGCTGGTGCCGGCTTCCTCCTCGATGTGGGCCATCATCTCCGTGGGGGTCTCGCCGCCCAACTGGCGGAGCTTGATGTAGAGAAGGGCCGGCACGATCGACAGCACCGGATCGAAGAGGATGCTCGTGAGGCCCGCGAGCTCGGAGGCGATGGTCGACCGCAGCCCGCTATCGGCGGTGGCCGGTACGCCCATGGCCCCGGCCATCAGGTGCCGGGCCGCCACGGGGAAAGCGACCGTGAACAGGGTCGCGATGCAGGCGGTGATGACCACACCGGGCCACGAACGGGCGGCCAACGTGCGCGATCGGGCGAGCGCCGGTGTGGACGTCGAACCCTCCATCAGCACCACCGCCGGCCAGGACCAATAGCGCGCGAGCATCACGATCCCGGGCAGGAACAGCAGGAACCCGAGGGCGATCCGCAAGGTGGCCTGGAAGCCGGTCCAAAGGAACGGCCTCCAGTTCCGCAGGAGCACGACGAAGGCGGGGCGCAGCCGGACCGGCCGGAACGGGGCCACCGCCAACTGGGCGACGATGATGGTGGTGACGCCGGAGATGACCGATGGCGTCAGGAAGTTGGCCAGGGCCTTCAGGATCCCCTGCGACACGGCGAAGGTGCCGGTGGCGGGACCTCTCGCCGGATAAGTGGCGAGCTGCAGCAGGATGGTGCCCAAGGAGATGACGATCGACGGGGCATGGGCCAACACCGACAGGAGCAGGAACGATGGAAAATATTCGCTGTAGAGCGAGAATGCCTGTCGATAGAGGCGCCCCAGACCGTCGGCATTGGCCCGGACCGCGTTGGAGAACGCCAGGGCCGATGGGGGGCGGTCGGCGGGAGCCTTCGCCAACGCGGCCATGATGATCTTTGCCACGCCTTCGGGCACATGCCGCGCGTGTCCCCGCAGCGGCGGCGGCGGATCGTCGAGGTGCGCCTTCAGCACGGCGCCGGCTTCGCCTGGAAAAGGCGGCGTGCCGGCGAGCATCTGATAGGCGATCACCCCGAGGCTGTAGATGTCGGAGCGAGCGTCCAAGGTGTCGCCCCGGCACTGCTCGGGCGACATGAACCAAGGAGTGCCCAGGATCGCGCCGGGGCGGGTGAGGTGCGCCTCGGGCGTGGTCCCGCCGGGCGATGGCGATGCATGCGCGCTTCCGGCGACCAGGTCCGCTGGCGCGGGTGGCGATAGGACGGCCCCGGGATCGGGATCCATCCCGGGCGGCAGCTCGCCGGTGGCCAAGGGCGTGACATGGATGGTGCGCCGGGCTCCGCCGCCGGGCCGGGCCTGGGCCGGAGCCGGACCGATCACCGGCGCGTCCTGCTCCCCGACCTTGGCGATGCCGAAGTCGAGCACCTTGGCCCGGTAGCCACCGAGGCCGTTCGGTTCGAGCCAGATGTTGTCCGGCTTGAGGTCGCGATGGACGATGCCCTGCCGGTGCGCCTCCTGGACCGCGCCGCAGACCTGTTCGAGGATCTCGACCGCCCGCTGGAGGGGCAGGCGGGGCTCCTCCGCCAGCACGCTGGCGAGGCTGCAGCCGTCCAGGTACTCCATGACGAGGTAGGCGATGCTGCCGTCGGAAGTCGGCGCGAAGCCGAAGTCGGTCACATCGACGATGTTGGGATGGCGCAGCCGGCCCGCTGCCCGGGCCTCGCGCTGGAACCGCTCGATGGACTCCGGACGGTCCATCAGCTGAGGGGAGATGAGCTTCACCGCCACTTGGCGGTCCGTGCCGACGTGGGTGGCGAGATAGACCGCGCCCATCCCACCGCGCCCGAGAAGGCGTTCCAGGCGATATTTTCCGTCGAGGGTCCGACCGAGGTGACGATCCAGAAGGTTCATCTTGGGCGCCGCCATAGGAGGCCGGCGGCTGAGTACAAGGAGGTTCCCCGGTCCGCCGGCCTTTGTCGACGTTCGCTGCCGGGGAGAGTCGCGGAGCCGGACGCGGCCGGACGTGGGGGGCGGCGCGCCAGAAGAACCGGCTTTGATTTCTCCGCCGTTCATGCCCAGCGTCCTCGGCGCCATCTGGGCCATCGCCAATGAAAGTCCTCATCCTCGCCGCCGGCTACGCCACGCGTCTCTATCCGCTCACGCTCACGCAGCCTAAGCCGCTGCTGCCGGTCGCCGGGAAGCCGATGATCGACTACGTGCTCGACAACATCGCGCCCATCCCCGGCATCGACCGCGTCTACATCGTCACGAACGCCAAGTTCGCCGGTCATTTCCAGAAGTGGGCGGACCACTACCGCGCCACCAAGGCCAAGCTCGATTTCACGATCGTGAACGACGGCTCCACCGACGACTCCAACAAGCTCGGCGCCATCGGCCCGTCGTTCATCGCCGAGTTCGGCAAGTTCCTGCCGGACAAAGTGTACACCGGCAAGGACTACACCG
>CAIWVP010000061.1 GCA_903916195.1 uncultured Verrucomicrobiota bacterium
CACGCCTGCCGGGATCTTCCCTCACACCATCTCGACTGACCGCCACTTCTGATCGCACCCCGGGCCGGGTCGCGGCTCGACGCCCTTCGGCGTCATCTGCTACCAACCGGCCGTGCGTTCCGAACTGCTGGGTTCCATCCGCCGCATCGTCGTCAAGCTGGGCACCGGCGTCCTCACGGACAGCCGCAAGCGCCCGGACCAGGTGCAGTTCGCCCAGCTGGTGGCGCAGATCGCGGCGTTGCGCGCGGCCGGCAAGGAGGTCGTGCTCGTCACCTCCGGCGCCGTCGGCGCGGGCATGGGCGTGCTCGGCCATGAACAGCGTCCCGCCGCGCTCGCCGAACGGCAGGCCTGCGCCGCGGTCGGGCAATCCCGGCTGATGGCGATGTACGAGGGGCTCTTCCGCCACTACGAGCTGGCGGTCGGCCAGGTGCTGCTCACCCACGAGGACCTCGCGGACCACACCCGGCATCTCAACGCCCGCAACACGCTGCTCACCCTGCTCAAGCACGGCGTGGTGCCCATCATCAACGAGAACGACGCCGTGTCCGTCACCGAGCTGAAGTTCGGCGACAACGACAAGCTCTCCGCCCTCGTCGCCAGCCTCCTTCCTGCCGATCTGCTGGTCATCCTCACCACTGCGGACGGCCTGCTCCAAGATTTCGGCAAACCCACCGAGAAACGGCTCACGGTCGTCGAGCGCATCGACGACGCCATCGAGGACATGGCCGGCGGCACCACCAGCGTCACCGCGACCGGCGGCATGGCCACGAAGATCCTCGCGGCGAAGACGGTCGTGCGCTCGGGCATCCCGCTCGTCATCGCGCCCGGACGGAAGTTCGACGTCCTGGCCCGCATCCTCGCTGGCGAGGATGAAGGCACGTTCTTCGTGCCGAACTCGTCGCGGCTCACGAGCCGGAAGCGCTGGATCGCCTTCTACCATCACGCCGCGGGCACGCTGGTCGTCGACGACGGCGCGAAGCGGGCGCTCCGGGACCAGGCGCGCAGCCTGCTCGGGCCGGGCATCAGCCGGATCGAAGGCGAGTTCGGGGCCGGCGACGTCGTGCGCATCTGCGACACCGTCGGCCACGAGTTCGCCCGCGGCCTCGCCCGGGTCGGCGCCACCGAACTCCGCGCCGGATCGGCCTCTCGGCGAGAAGTCGTCCACCGCGACGACCTCGTGGTCCTGTGAACCCTGGCCCGACCGCAGCCGCCAGCGCCCGGTCCGGATGCTGAACGCAGCCCACTGACCACCGATCACTAATCACTGACCACTGATTACTGATTACTGATCACCGACCACTGACCACTGACCACTGACCACTGACCACTGACCACTAGCCGCTTCCCTCAAGATTCCCATGCCCAAGCCTCCATCGAAGAAACTCCCGCCCATCCGCCAGCTCTTGGAGATCATGGCCGCCCTGCGCGCGCCGGACGGATGTCCGTGGGACCGCGAGCAGGACCATCGGACGCTGCGTTGGCACGCGGTCGAAGAGGTCTACGAGCTGCTTGACGCCGTCGAGTCGGGCGACGACCACGAGATGGCCGAAGAGCTTGGAGACCTGCTGCTCCAGGTCGTCTTCCACGCGCAGCTCGGACGCGAGCGCGACGTCTTTGATTTCGACGCGATCTGCCAGCGTCTCGTGGACAAGCTGGTCCGCCGGCATCCGCACGTTTTCGGGGACGTGAAGGTCGCGGGCATCGACCAGGTGTGGGCCAACTGGGAGCAGATCAAGCGCGGCGAGAAAGCCGGCTCGAAGCACGAGCGCAAGTCGGCGCTCGACGGCGTCCCGGCCCGCCTGCCGGCGCTGATGCGCGCGCAGAAGCTGGTCAAGAAGGCCGCCAAAGCGGGCCTCGCGGCCGACACCATCGAGACCCGTTCCGAGAAGACCGGGCGTCCGGCGACCCAGCGCGACGTGGCGCAGGCGTTGTTCTTCATCGCGCAGCATTGCCAAACGAAAGGTTGGTCCGCCGAAGAACTGCTGCGCCAGGAGACGAAGCGGCGCGAACAGGATTGGCGCAAGGCCGAGCGCAAGGCGGCCAAAGCCGCCGGCCCCGCCAAACCTGCCAAACCTGCCAAACCTGCCAAACCTGCCAAACCTGCCAAACCTGCCAAACCTGCCAAGCCGGCCGCGGCCTGACCCGATTCCGCTGTGTCCGTCGACGCCGCTGTGGTCCAATCCTTCCACATCTCTCGCCCATGAACGACCCTCGTTACGCCAAGCTCGCCGACCTGCTCATCAACTATTCCTGCGACCTCCAAGCAGGGGAGCACATCCTGCTCGACCTAGTCGACGTGCCCGACGAGATGGGCGTCGCCTTGATCCGCGCGGCCCGCAAGGCCGGCGGGACGCCGTTGGCCGAGGTGCGCCATTCGCGCCTCAACCGCGAGCTGGTCCGCGGCACCGACGAGGCCCATGCCAAGACCGTGCGCGACATCGAGCTGGCGCGGATGAAGAAGATGCAGGCCTACCTTGCCATCCGCGGCGCGCACAACGCGAGCGAATCGGGCGACGTCCCGGCGGACAAGCTGCAGATGTACTCGAAGACGCTCCGCCCGGTGCTCGACCATCGGGTGAACAAGACCAAGTGGTGCGTCCTGCGCTGGCCGACGCCCTCGATGGCGCAGGCCGCGAACATGAGCACCGAGGCGTTCGAAGATTTCTACTTCGACGTCTGCACCATGGATTACCGCAAGATGGCCAAGGCGATGGCGCCGCTCGTGGACCGCATGGCCAAGGCCGACCAGGTCCGCCTCGTCGCGCCCGGCACCGACCTCCGTTTCAGCATCAAGGGCATCGGCGCCAAGCCGTGCGAGGGCACGCGCAACATCCCCGACGGCGAGGTCTTCTCCTGCCCGGTGAAGGATTCGGTCGAAGGCGTCATCGCCTTCAACACGCCGACGCTCTACTCGGGCACGAAGTTCGAGGGCATCCGGCTCGAGTTCAAGGCGGGCAAGATCGTGAAGGCGACCGGTTCCAACGAGAAGAAGCTCAACGAGATCCTCGATACCGACGCCGGCGCCCGCTACATCGGCGAGTTCAGCCTCGGCTTCAACCCGCACATCCAGTCGCCGATGTGCGACATCCTCTTCGACGAGAAGATCGCCGGCTCGCTGCACTTCACGCCGGGCCAGGCGTACGAGGACTGCGACAACGGGAACCGCTCCGCCGTCCACTGGGACATGGTGCTCATCCAGCGGCCCGAATGGGGCGGCGGCGAGGTGTGGTTCGACGGCGAGCTGATCCGCAAGGACGGCCGTTTCCTGCCCAAGAACCTGCTCGGCCTGAATCCTGAGAAGCTGCGGTAGCGTGGTGGACGACCAGTTCGTGCAATGATGCGGCTTTGAAGACAAGCCCGGGACAGCCTTGTCGTTGAAAACCTCCCCCAAGGATCATGGATCGAACTTCTCTCGCACCACACGAGCGCGACCTCGCATGGCTCGGGTTCGGATTCCGCGAGGTTTTGGAGTGCGCCAGTCCTCTGGCGCTTTGGTCGGGGCTCGCGATAGGGACCATCGGCTCCTGATCTCGGAGGCTGGTCCGCCCAGCGAAAAGCGGTAGAGGACCACCGCACTCCAAAACGCTGGCGCGGAGAAGGGATGTCCACAAAGACATGCAGAACACTGTCCCTTCCGTGTGGTGAACGATTAGTTCGTGCAATGATGCGGCTTTGAAGACAAGCCCGGGTCAGCCTTGTCGTTGAAAACCTCCCCCAAGGATCATGGATCGAACTTCTCGCGCACCACACTTGATCCGCGCCGGCCGGCTCACTCCGGCTTGCTGGCGACCTTGGTGTGGTCGGGACCGGGCACCGCCTTCATCCGCTGGCGCAGCAGGTCGGCGCGGAAGGCGTCGCGCGCCTCGGCGTCGAGCTTCTCCGGATGGCCGATCTGCAGATGCGCCGGCTGGCTGCACAGGAACAACTCGTCCACCAGCGACTTCGGGGTGGGGCCGAACATGCCGAGGTCCACGCCGAGGCGGAGGAGGCTGAGCAGGTTCATCGTCTCCTTGGACGAGATGCTGTGGGATTGCGACAGCACGCCGTAGGCGCGGCCGATGTGGTTGAAGACCACCTTCGGTTTCTCCGCGACCTGCTTGAGGCGCGCGTTCTCCTCGTGCTCGATGATCTGGAGCAGGACCTTGTTGAGCCGCTCGACGATGTCGCTCTCGGATTCCCCGAGCGTCATCTGGTTCGACACCTGGAAGATGTTCCCCAGCGCCTCGGTGCCTTCGCCGTACAGGCCGCGCACCGCGAGGCCGAGCTTGTTCACGGCCTGGATGATCTGGTTGATCTGCTCCGCCAGCACCAGGCCGGGCAGGTGCAGCATCGCGCTCACGCGGATGCCGGTGCCTAGGTTCGTCGGGCAGGCGGTGAGGAAGCCGTAGCGTTCGGCGTACGCGACCTCGACGCGTTCCTGCAACGAGCTGTCCACGGCATCGATGGCGAGCCACGCCTGCTTGAGCTGGAGGCCGGGCCGCAGCGCCTGCATGCGCAGATGGTCCTCCTCGTTGACCATCACGCACACCGTCTCCTCCTGGTTGAGCACGAAGCCGCTGCCGGCGTTCTTCGCGGCGTGCTCGCGCGAGATGAGATGGCGCTCGACGAGCAGCTGCTTGTCCATCGCGCTGAGCTTGTCCATCGCCTCGGCGAACGGCGCCTCGCCCATCTGCGGCAATCCCGCCACCGCGGGCATGAGCGCCTCGAACGCCTTCAGGCGGTCGGCCTTCTTGGCGTGGCCGGGGAAGGGGAGGCCCTTGAGGTTGCGCGCGAGCCGGACGCGGCTGGAGAACACGATCTGGTCGTGCGGCCCGGTGCGCTTGCAGGCCTCGGCCGGTGTGATGAGGAAATCGAGGACGTTCATGGGGGAAAGATAGCTCAACGGGTCAAACGGTCACGATGGGGTTGGTGGTCCCGGTTCCAACGGCTCAACGCCGCATCGGATTCGTCCGCAAAAAGAGACTGCAACGGGACGGCTTCGGTGTGGCCGTCGCAGAAGCCCACGGTAGCTTTGTCCGCATGACGGCGTTCGGATCGTTTCGTGCTCACGGTATCGGGAAGGGGCCCTGTGCTGTTGCCTCTTCCAAAAGCGCCTCCATCAGCGATCAGCTGCCCTCGTCCCCACAGGCTATCGCCCAGCGCGAAGGTGGACGAAGGCGCAACTATCTCGGATTCCTTGACCGGCTGAACCGATTCCGGTCCCGTGAACTGCCCGCCCAAGCCCAAGCCAACCGCCCCAACTCCCAGTCCGTGGGCGTTGTAACCGTAGTCGATATAAAGCTGCTTCGGTCCCCAAGAGGTTGGCTTGCTGGCAGAAGGGCAATCCCAGATCCCGGTGCTGAGCTTGATACCGGTCTGCCCTGGTGCTCCTCCCAGCGGAACTCCGGCCTCGAGAGAAATCGAAGACAGCCAAGTGTTCCCGTGCTCTGGGTAGAGGGAGCGATCGACCGACGAGCTTACCTGCAGCGGATACGCGCCATACTGGGATACGAAGCCGCTCAGGCCCAAACCCAGTTGCCGTACATTGTTGAGACACTGGATCTGCTGGGAACGACCGCGGACGCCGCTGACAGCGGTGAGGACCAACGCGGCCAGCACCGCCACGATGGCGATCACCATCAGCAATTCGACGAGGGTGAAACCACGCTGGCAACCGGCCTTGGAGGGCAGTGGCGTCACGGACGGATGCTCACGCCTCCTGCGCCGCCTTCTTCGCGTGCTTCAGCTCGTCGCGCAGTGTGGCGGCCTGTTCGAAATCTTCCCGGGCGATCGCGGCCTTCAGGTCGGTTTCGATCTGGGTCAGCTTGGCCCGAACATCCGCGGTGCGCCGGACGGCCGGCGGAACCTTGCCTTTGTGCTGCGTGCCTTTGTGCATGCCCTTGAGCAGCGCATCCAGACCGTCGGCGAAGACCTCATAGCACTTCGAGCAGCCGAGCCGACCGCTCTTTTTGAAGTCCGCTTGGGTGAAGCCGCAGTCCGGGCACACGACCTCCGCGCCGGTGGCGGTGGTGGCCTCCTCCATCTTCTGCGCCGCGCCGAGGCCGAGCAGCAGGTCGGCGAGCGAGAAGCCCGTGGGGTCGTTCACGCCCTTCTCCTTCGCGCAGGCCTCGCACAGGTCCACCTTCTTGACCTGGTTCTCGACGATCTGGGTCAGGTGGACGGTGGCCGCGGCCTTTTTGCAGACTTGGCATCGCATATCGAAGTGGCCGCAAATTCAGGGGCAAACAGAGCCAAGTCAAGGCACGCAGCGGTCGGGCTTCATCCGGTTTCCACGGTCGAAGACCAGGAAACCCGAATCGGAGCCCGGCGGCGTCAGGCGAAGCCGGCCGGCCACACCACGCGGCCCGAGGCGTCGCGCTCGAACGGCGCATGCCCGGTCACCGCATCGATCGGCACGGGGCCGTACACGTGCGGGAAGAGCTCGGTGCCGCCGCTCGTGTTCTCCCGCTTCAAAGCTGACCCGCCCAGCTTCGACTCCTCCACCGCGAGCAGGACGAGGCCGGTCTTCCCGGCATAGTACCGGTCCGCGACGCCTTGGACCTGATGGCGCTCGGCGAAATGGATGAACCCTTCGGCGGCGAGGTCCGGGCTGGCGAACGAGCCGCTCTGTCGAGCAGCGGCCCAATCAGCGGCTTCGGCGATGCGATAGATCATGGGGATGGGACCGGTTCGAGGACGATCGCCGCGTCCGGACCGGACGAGACTCGGATCCGCTGCGCACCGGATGCAAGCGCCGGATCGATCCAAGGTCGGAAGCGGGGTCGCCTTGGGTCGGGTGCGGTCGCGTTTACGCGGCCTTAACAATTCTCTCTCTCGGCGCACACACGGCCTTGATGCCGGTCCCGTCCGATGGTGACCGATCGGCGCCGCGAGCGGATGGTTGTAATCGCGGGCCGGGTCGGTCGGTCACCTTCGGCACGTCACACATCATGAACTTGAAGACCTCTCTCCGCGGCCTCGGCGCTCTGTTGGCCGTCACGTTGTCCGCGCTCGCGCTGCTTTCCCAGGTGCCGGACGGGCCGCCGCGCGGTGGTCCTGGCGGTCCTAGCGGTCCAGATGGACCCGGGGGCCCCGGGGGCCCGGGCGGGTTCGGTCGGCCAGGAGGCCCCGGGGGCCCAGGAGGGCCCGGTGGTCGAGGCGGCGGTCCGATGGGCGGCGTCCAGCCGGTGCGCAAGCTGGTGAAGGATTTCGACCAGGACGGCGACGGACGTCTCGACACCGCGGAGCGCAAAGCCGCGCGTGCCCAGGTCGCCAAGGACGTGGCCGAGGGGCGGGGACGTCGTGGTTTCGGCGGGCGTCCGGGCGGCAACCGCGGCGAGCCGCCCCAGCCGGGCCCGAAGGTCTCTCCTGCCGACGTGAAGAATTTTCCGGCGAGCGTCGCGCTCTACGACGCGCAGACGGTGCGGACCTTGTTCTTCGAGTTCGCGGACGCCGATTGGGAGAAGGAGATGGAGGACTTCCACAAGACCGACGTGCTCGTGCCCGCGAAGCTCACGGTCGACGGCAAAACGTACAAGGAAGTGGGCGTGCATTTCCGCGGTATGTCCTCCTACGGGATGGTCTCCGCGGGCCAGAAGCGGTCGCTCAACGTCTCGCTCGATTTCGCCGACGAGCAGCAGGCGCTCTACGGCTACCGCACGCTCAACCTGCTCAATGCGCACGAGGACCCCATCTTCATGCGGCCGGTGCTCTTCTACGACATCGCCCGGCAGTATCTGCCCGCGCCCAAGGCGAACTTCGTCAAGGTGGTCATCAACGGCGAGTTCTGGGGCGTGTACGTGAGCGTCGAGCAGTTCAACAAGGACTTCGTGAAGGAATGGTTCGGCTCGAAGAAGGGCGCCCGATGGAAGGTGCCGGGCAGCCCCAACGGCCGCGGCAGCCTCGGGTACCTCGGCAACGATGTTGCGGCCTACAAGAAGATCTACGACCTCAAGTCGAAGGACGACCCGAAGGCCTGGGCCGACCTCGTCCACCTGACCCAGGTGCTCAGCGAGACGCCCGCGGACCGGTTGGAGGCCGCGCTCGCGCCCTTCCTCGACATCGACGGAGCGCTCCGGTTCCTCGCGCTCGACAACGCCCTGATCAACAACGACGGCTACTGGATCCGCACCAGCGACTACAGCCTCTTCGAGGATGAGAAGGGCCGGTTCCACATCTTGCCGCAGGATGCCAACGAGACCTTCGTGCGGCCGGGCGGGCCCGGCTTCGGCGGACGCGGACGCGGTCCGGGTGGCCTTGGCGGCCCTGGTGGTCCTGGAGGTCCGGGTGGTCCGGGTGGTCCAGGCGGTCCGGGCGGGGGCGGGGGCGGCGGGAACATCAAAGGCGTCGAACTGGATCCGCTGCTCATGGCCGGCAACCCGGACAAGGTGTTGATCTCGAAGCTGCTTGCCGTGCCGTCCCTGAGGTCGCGCTACCTCGCCTACGTCCGCGACATCGCGGAGAAGCATCTCGACTGGTCCAAGCTCGGCCCCATCGCCGAGAAGTACCACGCGCTCATCGCGGCCGACGTGAAGGCCGACACGCGCAAACTGGAGCCGACCGAAAACTTCCTGAAGGGCCTCACCGAGGATGCCGCCAGCGGCAACGGCGGCGGGCCGTTCGGCGGCGCCGGCGCGATCGGGTTGAAGAACTTCGCCGATCAGCGCCGGGCCTACCTATTGAAAGTGACGCCAGCGGCGAAGTGAAGGACACGGCGGGCCGAAAGCGTTCGGCCAAGCCCGGTCCGCCGACCACGAGGCCGGACATCGGCCGCCGGGCCTCCCACCCGCCGCCGACTTGCACGGCGCTGGCGAGCGGCGCCGGGCGCCGGGGTGTTGTTGAAAGTCGCGGTCAGCTGAGGTGGTGTGAGGGAAGACCCCAGTAGGCGTGTCCGGGGAGGTCGGCCGTTACTTTCGGCCCGTGGGAGTCGTCTGAGCGGGACGCGCAGGACAGATGGGGCCGCGCGGCAGCGCGGACCCTACCCAGGATGGTAGGGACGGGCTGCCGCCCGTCCGTGACTCTTCCCCGCGTCGGCGGTATCGGCAGCACGCCGGAGCGAGCCGCGGCCACGGGCGCATCAGGCCCCGCACCTCGGGAGTTCCGACTTCAGGCGCCTGGACCGCAAACGATGCCGGGCCGTGCGGACGCGCGATCCCGGACACGACCTTCGCCGGCTTCGAGGGTGGTGTGCGATGCCCCGCACGCCGCGGGCAACTCGGCCCCACGGAGCACAATTCCGCGCCACATCCGGCGCACCGTTCGTCCGACCCGGTTGTCTCCGGTCGCGGACGAGTCCAGGGCACCTGTTCAGCGGCTGTGCTTGAGCAGCCAGTCGTAGAAGGTCGGCTCGTTGTAGGCGTGGGTCCACGAGTCGTGTCCGTCGTCGGGATAGACGGTGAGCTGGATATCGGTGACACCGGCCTTCTTGAAGGCGTCCACCATGCGTTCGCTCTCGGCCAAGGGCACCACGTTGTCCTTGCCGCCGTGGAACGCCCAGACGGCGAGCGTCTTCAGCGCCTCGCGTTGCGCGGGCAGGAGGGTACGGATGCGTTCGCCGCCGCCGCAGACCGGCGCGACCGCGGCGAAGTGCCCGGGGTGCTTCACCGCCAGGCTCCAGGTACCGTAGCCGCCCATGCTCAGGCCGGTGACGTAGATGTGCCGCGTGTCCACCCGCAGGTCGGTCTCGAGGCGTGCGAGCAGGCCCATCAGCGCCTCGTCGTCCCAGACCCGGCCTTCCGGGCACTGTGGCGACACGAGGATGAACGGGAACTCGCGACCTTGCGCCACCAGCTTGGGCGGTCCGTGGACGGCGACCTTCTGCAACTCGCTGCCGCGCTCGCCGGCGCCGTGCAGGAAGAGCACGAGCGGGAACTTCTTGGCCGATTCCGTGGCGTAGTCCTTCGGGACGTAGAGCAGGTAGGCCAGTGCGTTGGTCTTCATCGACACACCGACGAACGACCGGGCGACCTGGGCGCCGGGCTGGGCGACCGTGCGGACCGGAGCGGGAGCGCTCGCGCAACCGGCGAGCAACGCCAAGGCAGCGATCAGGCAAAGGGTGGGTTTCATCACCGACAGAGTGTCGATCGGACCCGCGCCGAGCCAAGCAGAGAAACCGTGGGTCGGAAGCCCGTCGGGTCCTGTGGCGACCGGTAGGACTCGCTGCCGGAACCTCCTCCCGGGGTGGGCCGCAAAATGCAGAAAGCGCGGCAGGTCCGACCTGCCGCGCCTTCGCGTCGAGCATGTGCCGTTGTCGGCGGGTCAGTTCAGACCGGCGAGCACCGCTTGGATGGCGGTGAAGTTCGGCAGGTCCTTGGGCGTGGCCGTCTGCTCGGCGTAGCGGACCACACCGGTCTTATCGATCACGAAGGCCGCGCGGGCCGAGGTGTCGCCGACACCGGCGAGCATCGGGAACCGCACGCCGTAGGCGTCGGTCGTGGTCTTGTTCAGGTCGCTGACGATCTGGATGCCGATCTTGTTCGCGTTGGCCCAGGCCTCTTGGGCGAACGGGCTGTCCACGCTGATGGCGATGACGTCGGCGTTGAGCGCGCTATAGGCGCCGAGGCCGGCCGTCATGTCGCACATCTCCTGGGTGCAGACGCCCGTGAAGGCGAGCGGGAAGAAGAGCAGCACGGTGTTCTTGCTGCCGTAGTTGGCGGAGAGCTTCACGTCCGCGAGCCCGGCGGCGGACTTGGACTTGAGGGTGAAATCGGGGGCTTGGGAACCAACGGCGATAGGCATGGGATGGGGTGTCGGGATTGTGTCTGCGAAACGGAGCGGATGGATAGTCGGCGGGGGAATGGCTGTCAAACCAAGGGGCTGAGCGGGGTGCGATCGGAAGTGGCGGGCACGGCAACCGGCGCAGAGTCGCGCCGGCCCGGATGAGAACGCGGGCGGGGGAGAGAGGGTCTGGAAAACAGGAGAGCAGAAAATCGAAGCTTCGCCGGCTCCGATGATCGAACTTGAGGTTGCTTCGATTTCTCGGACGGTGAGGAAGGGGGACCGAGCCCTTTGGGTCCTGGTTTCCTGCCTTCCAGATCCATCGGTTCCAACGATCGGATGTCGCTCCGCTGCACCGCTTGGAGGCGATCAGCTGGCGCCTCCTCCAGCCCAGCGCCAAGAGATCTCCTCGCGCCCTGCCAGATCCGACTCGCCGAAACAGCGGCGCAACTCTGCAAAATCGGTCCGCCACTTCCGATCGCGCCTCGCGCCACCAAACCGCTTGCGGAAGGTTTCTTCCCGCCGCTTTAATCCGGACCGTTCCGCGTGGTCCCCACCGCGCAATCCTCGTCATCCGCAAACTTTGAACATGGCCTACACCACCTGCACCGTCCCCGCCGGGGCGAAGATCACCATCCACGCCGGTAAGCTGGACGTCCCCTCCGACCCCATCATCCCCTTCATCCGTGGCGATGGCACCGGTCCCGACATCTGGGCCTCGTCCGTGCGGGTGATGGATGCCGCGGTGGCCAAGGCCTACGGCGGCTCCCGGAAGATCGCGTGGATGGAGGTCTTCGCAGGCGAGGAGAGCTTCAAGCGCTTCAACAACTGGCTGCCGGATGACACGGTCGCGGCGTTCCGCGAGTTCCTCGTGGGCATCAAGGGCCCGCTCACCACGCCGGTCGGCGGCGGCATCCGCTCGCTCAACGTCGCGTTGCGCCAGATGCTCGACCTCTACGTCTGCCTCCGACCGGTGCAGTATTTCACCGGTGTGCCCAGCCCGGTGAAGCACCCGGAGAAGGTGGACATGACCATCTTCCGCGAGAACACCGAGGACATCTACGCCGGCATCGAGTACGCCGCCGGTTCGGCCGATGCGCAGAAGCTGCTCGATTTCCTCGCCGCGAACTCGCCCAAGGACTTCAACAAGATCCGCTTCGGCACCAAGGCCGCCGCCGAGGAGTTCTGGACCGCGGTCGGCACACCGGATTTCCCCTGCGACGTGCAGGTCGGCATCGGCATCAAGCCGGTGAGCTACTCCGGCAGCGTGCGCCTGATCCACAGCGCGATCAGCTACGCCATCAAGTTCAATCGCAAGTCGGTCACGCTGGTCCACAAGGGCAACATCATGAAGTTCACGGAAGGTGGCTTCCGGGACTGGGGTTACAAGGTGGCGAAGGAACACTTCGGCGCGGTCGAGATCGACGGCGGGCCGTGGTGCAAGATCCCCGAGGGCAAACCCGGCGCGGGACTGGTCATCAAGGACAGCATCGCCGACATCGCGCTCCAACAGGTGCTGACCCGGCCGACGGATTTCGACGTGATCGCCACGCTCAACCTGAACGGCGACTATCTCAGCGACGCGCTCGCGGCGCAGGTCGGCGGCATCGGCATCGCGCCCGGCGGCAACATCAACTACATCACCGGCCACGCCATCTTCGAGGCGACGCACGGCACCGCCCCGAAGTACGCGGGCAAGGACATGGTGAACCCCGGCTCCGTCGTCCTCTCCGGCGAGATGATGCTCCGCCACCTCGGATGGATCGAGGCGGCCGACCTCATCCTCAAGGGCCTCAACGGCGCCATCGCGTCGAAGCGGGTGACCTATGACTTCGCCCGTTTGATGGATGGCGCCACGGAGATCAAGTGCTCCGCCTTCGGCGACAACATGATCGCCCACATGTGAATGGGTGACCCACCGCTCCGGCGATCGCCAGGACGGTCCCGGAACGACCGAAAGCGCGGGCCAACTGGCCCGCGTTTTCTTTTCACCCATCGCCGACCCACTCTTGGCCGATTGACGGATCCTACCCGGTGGTGATGCCGGGCGATCTCCGTGCCGTAACGAACGTCTGGTTCTTGCCGAGAGCTCGTAGGGCAGGCTTTCGAGCCTGCCGGTTCCGGGGACTGTCAGTCCCCAGGACGGTGCGGGCACACCACGGCATCGGAACACCCGGGCATTTCGGCGGACTGGAAAGTCCGCCGAACCGGCAGGCTGGAAAGCCTGCCCTACACCCGACGACCGCTGCCGCCGCCTCATCCTCTCGTCCGGCGGTCGCCGGGCAAGGACGAGGGAAAGAGACATACAGGTCTACCAGTCTGCGCTACGGGGGGGGAGCCACCCCGTAGCGCACCCGTCAATAGACGTACCCGAAGTATCGATGGCCGTCCGCCTGCCATCGGAGCTGGGCCTTCGGGCGGGTCTCCACATGCCCGTCGGCGAAACCGGCGTTGACGTTGCGGACGTCTCCGCCCCAGACGTGGCCTTGGGACCCGCCGTTGATGAGGAAGTGGGTCCGGTCGTCGTCCCAGAGACCCAGGATCCAGTCGGAGATGATGGGCATCGTCGAGATCGTCGGATCTTCAAGCCTCCGGGGCCAGGCATCCGGGACACTGGTCTTCATCCGCTGCGGATCGGGGTACTCCAGCGAGGAATCGCCCAGCCTCCGGGGAACCCACCAATGGAAATCAATCCCCATGACCGCGGTATGCTGGACGTTCTTCATCTCGTCCACCATGTCGTCGAGGGTGACCAGCTCACGTCCGCGAAGATGCCGAAAGTTGTCCCGCTTGATCTGCAGCCTCACAGGCCGCAGCGGGCAGAACCACATCGGGAGCGTGACCCCGTGCGCGGCCATGCTCGGGACCATCTCATAGGCGACGAAATCGGGCTGGATCGCCTGGTAGTTTGTCATCTTGTCGGTCGGCAGCGGGAACGACGGGAGCCGGCCCTTGCCGTCGTCGGAGGCGTACGCGGCCGAGGCGACGCACCATTGGCGGTAGTTGTTCGAGCAGGTCGCGACCTTGGCCCGGAAGCGTCCGTACGAGAGGGCGGGCAAGAGCAGGCCCGCGAGGACGGCGATGATCCCGACCACGACCATCAGCTCGACGAGGGTGAAACCGGCCGCGGGCGAGGGGCGGCGGGTGATGCTCATCGGCAGGATGGACCGCGGTTCAGTAAGCCTTGCGCAAGTGGCTCGGCAGCACGTTCAGCTCGGCCCGGTATTTGGCGACCGTGCGGCGGGCGATCATGATGCTCTTCTCCTTGAGCTGGGCCACGAGGTCCTCGTCCGACATCGGCGAGCCCTTGTCCTCGGCGGCGATGAGCTCGGCGAGGATGGTCTTCACGCTGGTGTTGGACATGGTGCCGCCGCCTTCGGTGGCGATGGCCGAGGTGAAGAAGTACTTCATCTCGAAGATGCCCTGCGGCGTGGCCATGTACTTGCCGGAGACGGCGCGGCTCACGGTCGTCTCGTGCACGCCGACGACCTCGGCGACTTGCGCCATGGTCATCGGCCGCAAGTGGGTGACGCCTTCGTCGAAGAAGGTTTTCTGCCGTTTCACGATCTCGTTGGCGATGTTCAGGATCGTGCTCTGCCGCTGGTGGATGCTCTTGATCAGGAATTTCCCGGCCTTGATCTTGTCGCGGATGTACTCGCGGACCTCGGCCGTGGTGTCGGCCTGCGAGAGGAGGTCCTTGTAGGTGTTGCTGATCCGCAGGTGCGGCACGTGGTCGTTCTCGGTGTTGACCAGGTAGCCGCCATCCGCGGTCTTGAGGACGGTGACCTCGGGGAGGACGTACTGGTTGGAATCGGGCGCGTAGACGCGGCCGGGTCGCGGGTCGAGCTGGCCGATGTTGGCCGCCAACTGCTGCGCCTCGGTGACGCTGACACCCAGTTGCCGGGCGATCTCCGGATACCGTCGTTTGCCCAGCGACTCCATGTGGTCGCGTACGATCTCGTATTCCCGCGATTTTTCGCGGCCGGCGCGCTCCAACTGGAGCATGAGGCATTCGCGCAGGTCGCGCGCGCCGACGCCGGGAGGCTGGAAGCTCTGCACCACCTTCAGCGCCGCTTCGAGGTCCTCGAGCGTGATGCCGGTGGAGAAGGAGAGCTCGCTCAGCCCGGATTGGAGGTAGCCGTGGTCGTCGATGTTGCCGACCAGCAGCTCGGCGATCTGGCGGAAGCGTTCGTCGAGATCGGAGGTGCGGACCTGGTCCAGCAGCTCCGACTGGAGCGAAGCGTCGGCCGTGAGCGAATCGAACATGAACTGCCGGCGCTCCTCGTCCTCGGGGGTCGAGCGGTTCACCGTGTTCGCGGCGGAGAAATGGTCGCGCCACTCCTGGTCGAGCTGGAGCAGCTTCTGGAGGTCGGCGTCGAATTGGTCCACCGGCTCGCTATCGGGCTTCTCGGTGGCGGGATCGTACCGGGTGTCGGCGGGCGGTTCCTGCGGATCCAGTTGGGCGGCGGCGTCGTCGGACCGGGAATCCTTCTCCTCCTGGGTCGTCTCGGTGACGGACGCTTCCTCCAGCATCGGGTTCTGCTGGAGCTCCTGCTCGACCATCGCCTTCAGTTCGAGCACGGGCGCCTGCAGCAGCGCCAGTGATTGCTGGAGCTGCGGCGACAGCACCATCTGCTGCGACATTCGCTGCGATAGATGAAGGCCTTGGGACATCGTCTGTGCCTAGATTACCGCCGTCCACGCGGCACACAAGCCTTGTGCGTGATCTGGCACGGAACTTGAGCTTGTTATGATCGGTCGGCACGGGCGTTGGAGAAGTCCGCGGAGCCTTCCGCTTTCGTCGTGTCCGGAGGAATCCACTTCGCCCCGCCGGAGCGCCTGCATACCCTCGGGGCGTGTCCGTGCAGTTCACTATCTTGGGCAGCGGTTCCGGCGGGAACTGTGCTTATCTCGAAGCGGGCGAGACGCGCCTGCTCATCGATGCCGGTTTCAGCGCGCGGCAGATCCGCGAACGCTTGGCCGGCATCGGACGCGCGCCGGAGGGGCTCACCGGGATCCTCGTGACCCACGAGCATGGCGACCACATCGCCGGCCTCGGCGCGCTGTGCGGCAAGACGGGCACGCGCATCTACGCGAACCGCTTCACCCGCGAGGCGATCGAGCGGCAGTTCCCGGCCGCGAGGTTGGAGTTCGCCGTGTTCGAGACGGGCGCGGCCTTCACATTGGGCGAGGTGGAGGTGCAGACCTTCAGCGTGCCGCACGATGCGATGGATCCGGTCGGCTTCATGCTCCGGACGGCCGCCGGCAACATCGGTTTCCTCACCGACCTCGGGCACGCGACCAAGCTCATCCTCGAACGGGTGAAGGCGGCCAACGTGCTCGTGCTCGAGGCGAACCACGACCTGAAGCTACTCCAGGAGGACACCAAGCGCCCGTGGAGCACCAAGCAGCGCATCCTCGGACGCCACGGCCATCTTTCGAACGACGCCGCCGCCGAGGTCGCCGCGCAGTTGGCGAACGCCGATCTCCACCGCATCTACCTCGGCCACCTGAGCCGCGACTGCAACCGACCGGCGCTGGCGCACAAAGCGGTCGCCGGCCGTCTGCAGTCCATCGGCGCGGTCCATATCGCCGTGGACAACACCTCGCAGGAGACGCCGAACCCGACGCTGCCGTTGGCCGGGATGCGGTTGCTGTGAAGGCAGGAAGCGGCTGTCGACTGATGAGCATCGAAGTCCACAGGAGCGCGGGCGGCCCGCCCGCGC
>CAIWVP010000062.1 GCA_903916195.1 uncultured Verrucomicrobiota bacterium
CGTGGCGCTGGCCCACGGTATCCGGGGGTGTCGTCGCTGCGCTCCTCGACCCCCGGCTAATGGCTGACATCGCTCCGCGATGTTCTTGGCGGATCGATAGGCCGCAAGAAACTGAGTTGCGCCCCGATCACCGGGCCGGCCCTGTCGTTGACGCTCCTCCGGCCGGCGCATAGCGTCCGCCTGTGCCCCTGCCGCGCCCTTTCTCCGATCGACCTGCCTCGGGCATGTCGCGACGGGAGTTGCTGCGCATCGGTGGATTGAGCTGTCTCGGTTTGTCGCTGCCCGGATTGCTCCGGGCCGACGCGGTCGCCCGGCCGGCTGCCGGTAGTTTCGGGCGGGCGAAGTCCTGCATCTTCCTCTATCTCTCGGGTGGTCCGCCCCAGCACGAGACCTTCGACCCGAAGCCCGATGCGCCGGCCGAGATCCGCGGTGATTTCGGATCCATCCGCACCTCCGTGCCGGGCGTGCATTTCTCCGAGCTGCTGCCGCGGACCGCGCGCATCGCCGACCGGTTGGCGGTGATCCGCTCGATGAGCACGGACAACAACAGCCACACCGCCAGCGGCTACTGGATGCTCACCGGCTATCCGCACACCGCGCAGGCGGAGGTCCCGGCGAGTCCGGACGATTGGCCGAGTCTGGCGTCGGTGGTGGGCGCGCTGAAGCCGAGCGAGCATTCGCCGTTCTCCTCGGTGCTTTTGCCCGAGATGGTCCACAACGACAACGCACCGCCCGCGCCGGGCCAGGGCGGCGGCTTCATGGGGTCGGCGTGGAACCCGCTCGTGTTCCAATGCGACCCTTCGTTGCCGCGCTTCGAGGTCGACGGTCTGAAGCTGCCCGAGGGCATGTCGCTCGAGCGGCTCGCCGATCGCGGCTCGTTGTTGCGGCAGCTCGACCGGCAGTTCTTGGCGTCGACGCGCAGTGATCCGGTGTCGGCGTTCGGCCGGCTCCAGGAACAGGCCTTCCAGGTCGTCCACTCTTCCGCGGCGCGCGCCGCGTTCGAGCTGGAGCGCGAGCCGGCGGCGGTGCGCGACCGGTACGGCCGCCACAAGTTCGGCCAGAGCGTGCTGCTCGCGCGGCGGTTGGTGGAGTCCGGCGTCCGGCTCGTGCAAGTGAACTGGCCGCGCGAACCCGGCGACCAGATGACCGGCAACCCGGTCTGGGACACCCACAAGAAAACTCCTCCCGTCTGCGCGAAGTGCTCTGCCCGACGTTCGACACCACGTTCTCGGCGCTGGTGACCGACCTCGCGGACCGCGGCCTGCTGGACGAGACCTTGGTCGTCGCCACCGGCGAATTCGGCCGGTCGCCGCGCATCAATCCCGAGGGCGGACGCGACCACTGGGGCAACTGTTTCTCGCTCGCCGTCGCGGGCGCCGGCATCGCGGGCGGACAGGTCATCGGCGCGAGCGACCGGATCGGCGGTTCTCCCTCCAGCCGCCTGCTGCGCCCGCCGGACCTCGCGGCCACGGTCCTGCATCTGCTCGGCATCGATCCGGCCGCGGAGTTCCTCGACCCGCTGGGCCGTCCTCGTCCGGTCACCAGCAACGGCACCGTGATCCGCGAACTCGCAGGCGTCTGACCATGATGGAAACCCCGGCTCTGGCCGATCGCCTCGTCCCTGCACCGCGTGGCATCCGTCGGTGCGTGCACCGGACGGCCCCGATCCTGGCACCGCTCGTCATCCTGTGGCTGGTCGCGCTCTCGGCGACCACGGCGCGCGCCGCGGAGACGATGCCCTCCTTCGCCGAGTGGCAGGCCGCGTGCGCGAAGCTGCCGCTCAACCGCGTGCTGGCCGGCCGGATGCCCCCGAAAGCGCTGTTGCCGCTCCGGACCTTCGCCGAGTTCGACCGCGTCCTGGACGCCTTCTTCGCCCTTGCGACCAACGGCCCGCTGGCAGACGCCACCCGCTGGGTCGGCGCCGCGCCCCGGCGCGAAACCTTCCTCGACTTCCAGCGGACGTGGTTCACGTCGCCCCAGCTGCCCTTCGAGCCGTTCGCGGAGAAGCTCGCGCTGCCCGCCGAAGGCAAGGTCGTGATCCAAGGCGACCTGCACGGCGACATCCATTCGCTGCTGGGGGTCCTCCGCGGATTGCAGGAGCGGAAGTGGCTCGACGGTTTCGCGCTCACCGAACCGGGTCTGCACCTCGCCTTCCTCGGCGATTACACCGACCGCGGCCTCTACGGGGTCGAGGTGCTCTACACCCTGTTCCGCCTCAAGCTGGCCAACCCCGACCGCGTCCACCTCGGACGCGGCAACCACGAGGAGATCGGCCTCGTCTCGCGGTACGGATTCCTTGCGGAAGGCCGGGCGAAATACGGCCCGGAATTCAACGCCACGAAACTGTTGCGCGCCTATGATCTGCTGCCGGTGGTGACCTACGTCGGCACCGGGACGGATTTCGTCCAACTCTGTCACGGCGGCATGGAGCCCGGTTTCTCGCCGGGTCCCCTGCTCGCGGCGGCAGGTCCGGACCGCTTCCAACTCCTGGGCGCGCTGCGGCAGAAGGCCTTTCTCCGGACCGATTCCGGATGGTTGAAGAGCGACCCCGCCTCGGCCGCGCTCGCCGCCCGGAGCTTCCAAGACTTCACGCCGGAGACGCCCACGAGCCCGTCGACCATCGGGTTCATGTGGAATGATTTCACCGTGTTCCGCGACGAACCGGCGTTCGGCCAGGATCCGACCCGGGCTTTCGTCTACGGCCAAGCGGCGGTGCGCCATCTGCTCCGTGCCGCCGGGAGCGATGGTGCGGCGCTCCATGCGGTCATCCGGGCTCACCAGCATTCCAGCGCGCCGAACCCGATGATGCACCGGCTGCTCGCCAGCCGCGGCCTGTTCCGCCACTGGCAGGAGACCGACTCCGCCGACGCCCGGGACGCCGACCCGGCCGCGTTGAAGCAACGACTGGAGACGGCGGCGAGCCGGGCGATCCCCGACGGCTCCGTGTGGACCCTGAACGTGATGCCCGACAGCGTCTACGGCGTCGGCTGCGGGTTCAACTTCGCGAGCTTCGCCGTGCTGCGTCTCGGACCGTCCTTCGGCGATTGGCGGATCGGCGTCGAGACGGTGGACGTGGCGACGCGTTGAGGTTTCGGGCGGAGACCGTGCCGCTGGCCGACCGGTCCGA
The DNA here is from genome assembly GCA_903916195.1 of uncultured Verrucomicrobiota bacterium. GTDB lineage: Bacteria > Verrucomicrobiota > Verrucomicrobiia > Limisphaerales > UBA9464 > CAIVQB01. The sequence continues at coordinate 3,128 of CAIWVP010000062.1, forward strand.
AATGGATTCGCCGGGCGACTTCCGCCCGCTAGCCTGGACTCCGTGCAGGAACGGACCTCCGATCACCACAAGATGCCCGACTCGCCCCCGCTCCGCGTCGCCGAACTTTTCGCCGGCGTCGGCGGTTTCCGCGTGGGGCTCGAGCGCGCGGACCGCGAGGCCGGCCGCGAGGCGTTCCAGGTCGTCTGGGCCAACCAATGGGAGCCCTCCACGAAGCGCCAGCACGCTTACGAGGTCTATGCGGCGCGTTGGCCGGAGGGACCGCACCAGAACACCGACATCGCCCAGGTCCCGGCGGAAGCGATCCCCGCGATCGACGTCCTCGTCGGCGGTTTCCCCTGCCAGGATTACTCGGTGGCCCGGACGCTGAACCAGGCCGCCGGACTCGCCGGGAAAAAGGGCGTGCTCTGGTGGCAGATCCACCGGTTGCTCCAGGAAAAGCAGCCGCGCTTCGGCATCTTCGAGAACGTGGACCGGTTGCTGAAATCGCCGGCGACGCAGCGCGGCCGCGATTTCGCGGTGATGCTCGCGTCGTTGGCCGACCTCGGCTACTCGGCCGAATGGCGGATGATCAACGCCGCCGAATACGGCATGCCGCAAAAACGCCGCCGTGTGTTCATCGTCGTGTACCGCGACGACACGCCGCAGGCCAAGCGGTTGCGCAAAGATCCCGCCGGCTGGATCTCGAAGGACGGCGTCATCGCCAGCGCGTTCCCGGTCTGCCCGCTGCCGCTGCCCGGCATGTTGCCCGGCCAACCGGCGACCTTCCCGCTCGAAGGATCGTTGAGCGACCTCACCGAGGCATTCAACCTGCGGCGCCGGGACGTCAGCCCGTTCGCGAACACCGGGGTGCTCTGCGGCCGCGAGGTGCTCACCACGAAGACCGTCGCCGACCACACCGGACCGCGGCGCACGCTCGGCGACCTCCTCCTGCCGGAAGAACAGGTCCCGCCGCAGTTCTTCATCGCGAAAACCGACCTGCCTGATTGGCGGTTCGCGAAGGGCGCGAAGAGCTTGGAGCGGACGAAACGCAACGGGGTGACCTACACCTACGACGAAGGCGCTCTCCCCTTCCCGGATCCGACCGACCGGCCGGCGCGCACCATCATCACCGGCGAAGGCGGCCCAACGCCGTCGCGTTTCAAGCATGTCGTGCTGACGCCGGGCGGACGCCACCGCCGGCTGACGCCCGTCGAGCTGGAACGCATCAACACCTTCCCCGACGACCACACGGCGATCCCGCGGGTCACCGACGGCAAGCGCGCCTTCTTCATGGGCAACGCGCTGGTCACCGAGATCATCACGCGGCTCGGCCGGTCGCTGGCGCGCTCCGTCGCGGGAACCTGACGTGGACGTCCTCACGAAAGCCGGACGTTCGGCGGCGATGTCGCGCATCCGCGCCCGGGGCAACGAACGGACCGAGCTGGCGTTCGCGCGGATGCTGCGGGCGGCCCGGCTCACCGGCTGGCGACGGCATCTCACGATCTTGCTGAAGGGCCTGCGTCCCGGCACCGCGATCGCCAGCGACGGCACGCGGTTCCTGCCCAAGGTGCGGCCGGATTTCGTGTTCCCGTCCGCCCAGCTCGCGGTGTTCGTGGACGGCTGCTTCTGGCACGGCTGTCCGCGCTGCTACCGGAGCCCGAAGACGCAGAGCGCTTTTTGGCGGACCAAGGTCGCCCGCAACCGCGAGCGCGATATCTTCCAGACGCGGGCGCTGCGGCAGCGGGGATGGCGCGTTCTGCGGGTACGGGAATGCGCCCTTTCGGTCCGCCGTTCTCCGGCCACGCTGAGACGGATCAGCAAGGCCTTGGGCGCGACGGCGACGTCCGCCTAGACCCCGCGGTCCGCCCGCCACAACAGCGCCCCGCCGATGCCTTGGAACAGGAAGTTGGGGATCCAGAACATCAGCTCCGGATGGAGGTCCGGGCGGGCTTCAAGCGCTTGGCCGAGGATCACGAAGCTGTAGTAGACCGTGAGCAGCAGCAGCGCGACCGCGATGCCGATGTTGGTCTCGCGGCGATGGGCGCGGATGCCGAGCGGGATGCCCACCAAGGTGAAGCTGACGCAAGCGAAGGAGAACGCCAGCTGCCGGTGCAGCTGCACGTCGACCGGCGTGAGGTTGACGCCTTGCGACGCCCGCAGACGCCGTTCGGCGCGCAGTTGCGAGAAGGTCATCTCGTTCAGCTTTAGACCCTGCCCGGAAGCCCGTTGGGGAGGCAGCGCGTACGGGATCTCCTCCGTATAGAACGGTTGCAGGTCATCGCCGGTGAGAACGAGCCCCTGCACCTTGCGGAGCACGAGCATCGACGGGAACGCGTTGCTGAGGACGAGCTCCGCGGTCGCGGCCCAGACCTCCAGGCTCGGCACCCGGTTGGTCACGCCGCCGTTCACGAGATTGGTCGTCCCGCTGATGAGCACGTCCCGCAGCTCGCGGCCGCGGACCTCGTGGGCGAAGAGGGTCAGGTCCGGGCCCAACGACACGTAGCGTCCCTCGGGGATGAACTGCGCCTTGGGATCGCGGAGCACGGAATCCCGGAGCGCCTTGAACGCGACGCGCGAGGCCGGGGCGACCTGCATGTTCACCACCGCACAGACCCCGCAGAGCAGCACCGATAGCACCACCACCGGCAGCACCAAGGTGACCAGGCTGATCCCGCCCGCGCGCACCGCCGTGAGCTCTTGATCGGCGCTGAAACGCCCGAACACCAGCAGGGACGCCGTGAGCAGCCCGATGGGCAGCGAGAAGGCCAGCACGAACGGGATGAGCAGGCCGACCGCCTTCGCTGCGAGCGCGAACGACGCCTGTCCGCTGGCCATGAGGTCGAGCACCTCGCGCAGCACGTTGCCGAGGAGCAGCACCAACGTGAACACACCCACCGTGACCACCAAGGTGGCCGACAGTTGCCGCAACAGATAGAGGTGGAGCGTCCGCATAACGATCTCGAAGGGCGGGACTGTGCCCAAGGCCCCGCGGTCAATCCACCAAGATCCCCGCGGGCGGATCCGGCCCACATCGGTCCATGCCTTCCTTGACGGACCCCGGATCGTTTCCTACTCCTACGCCGACCTATGAGCGCGACCGAGAAGCACACGTTCCAAGCCGAGATCCAGCAGCTGTTGGACATCGTCATCCACTCCCTCTACACCGACAAAGAGATCTTCGTCCGGGAGCTCGTCTCCAACGCCGCGGATGCCTGCGAGAAGCTGCGGTTCACCCAGGCCTCGGGCGCGGAAATCCTCCAGCCGGACATCCCCGCCGCCATCACGCTCTCCTCCGACGAGGCCGCCGGGACGCTGACCTTCACCGACACCGGCATCGGCATGACCCGCGACGAGATGGTGAAGAACCTGGGGACGATCGCGCACTCCGGCACCAAGGCCTTCCTCAAGCAGATCGCGGCCGACAAGAAACCGGACGTCGGACTGATCGGCCAGTTCGGCGTCGGGTTCTACGCGGCCTTCATGGCGGCCAAGCGCGTCACCGTGGAGAGCCGGTCGTGGGCCGCGGGCGAGGTCGGTTGGCGCTGGATCAGCGAAGGCACCGGCGGCTACGAGATCACGCCGGCGGAAGGCGATCTACCTCGCGGCACCAAGATCACGCTGGAGCTGAAGGACGAGTCGAAGGACTTCGCCCAGGCCGGGACGATCGAGCGGGTGATCAAGCGCTACTCGAGCTTCGTGCCGTTCCCCATCGAGCTGAACGGATCCAAGGTCAACACCGTCCAGGCGCTCTGGGCCCGCGGGAAGAACGAGATCAAGGACGAGGAGTACGACGAGTTCTACCAGTTCATCGGGCACGACCACGAGAAGCCCCTGCTCCGCCTCCATTTCACCGCGGACGCGCCGATCGCCATCCAGTCGCTCCTGTTCGTCCCGCAGCACAACCTGGAGACCATGGGCATGGGCCGCGTGGAGCAAGAGGTGAACCTCTACTGCCGCAAGGTCCTGATCCAGGCCAAGGCCAAGGGGCTCTTCCCCGAGTGGCTGCGCTTCCTCAAGGGCGTGGTCGACAGCGAGGACCTCCCGCTGAACATCTCCCGCGAGACCATGCAGGACACCTCGCTGCTCCAGCGCCTCAACAAGGTCCTGACCAGCCGGTTCCTCAAGTTCCTCGACGAGACCGCCGAGAAGGACCCCGCTGCCTACGAGAAGTTCTACGCCGAGTACCAGCGCTTCCTGAAGGAAGGCATCGTCACCGACTTCACCCACAAGGAAGCGCTCGGGAAACTCGTCCGCTATGGATCGTCGGCGGTGGAGAAGGGCAAGCTCACCTCGCTCGCCGAGTACGTGAAGCGCATGCCGGCCGAGCAGACCGAGATCTATTGCCTCATGGCGCCGAACCGCGAGGCCGCCGAGAGCAGCCCGTACCACGAGGTCTTCCGCGACCGGAAGTTCGAGGTGCTGTTCCTCTTCGACGCGTGGGACGAGTTCGTCATGGAGCACCTGCGCGAGTTCGACGGCAAACCGCTCAAGCCCGCCGAGAAGGCCGAACTGGACCTCAAGGAGCCCAAGAAAGAAGGCGCGCTCGACGAGACCGCCGCCAAGGGCCTCGCCGAGTGGATCAAGACGTCCCTCGGCGACAAGATCGGCGAGGTGCGCGTCTCGCAGCGCCTCGTGGACAGCCCCGCGGTCGTCGTGGATTCCGACCGCCACATGACCAACACCATGCGCCGGATGCTCAAGGCCATGAAGAAGGACGACGAGGCGATCGCCCCGGCCCAGCAGGACCTGGAGATCAACCCGGCGCATCCGATCATCGCCCGCCTCGAGGTGATGCGACAGAAAGACCCGGCTTTCGCGGCCGAGGTCACCGAGCAGGTGCTCGATGGCGCCCGCGTCGCCGCCGGCGTGCTCGAGGACCCGCGCGCGATGCTGAAGCGCATGAACCAGCTGCTGGAACGCGTGCTCGCGTGAGCAGATCCGGCGCGACCTCCCATGAAAGCCATCCAGCTCCAGCAGCCCCAGTCCTTTCGCGTCATCGACATCGCTGAACCTGCTGCGCCCGGGCCGGGCGAGGCGCTCCTGCGCGTCCACCAGGTCGGCATCTGCGGCACCGACCTCGGCGGGTACCTCGGCAAGATGCCGTTCTACTCCTATCCGCGGATCCCCGGCCATGAGCTGGGCGTGGAGGTGCTGGCGGTCGGCGAAGGCGTGACCGGGGTCCGTCCGGGCGACCGCTGCGCCGTGGAGCCCTATCTCAATTGCCAGCGCTGCCACGCGTGCCGCACCGGCCACAGCAACTGCTGCGAGCACAACCTCACGCTCGGCGTGATGACCGACGGCGGCCTCACCGACCGGATTGTGCTCCCGGCCCGCAAGCTCCACGTCTCGGCCAAGCTCGGCTACGAGGCGCTGGCGCTGGTCGAGACGCTCGCCATCGGCTGCCACGCGGTCGCGCGCGGCAACCCGAGGCCCGGCGAGCACGTCCTCGTCATCGGCGCGGGCCCGATCGGGCTCTCGGTGGTCGAGTTCGCCAAGCTCAGCGGCGCGAAGACCATCGTCATGGACATGAACGAAGGCCGGCTCGCCTTCGTGCGGGAGAAGATGGGCGTGCCCGACACCCTCCTCGCCACAGGCGACGGCAAAGAACTGGAACGGCTCGCCGAACTGACCGGCGGCCAGCTCGCCGATGTCGTCGTGGACGCCACGGGCAGCGCCAAATCGATGAGCCAGGCCCTCGGATATTGCGCCTTCGCCGGACGGCTCGTGTACGTCGGCATCACGCAGCAGGAGCTTGCCTTCCTCCACGCACCGGTCATGCACCGCCGCGAGCTGACCCTCATGGCCAGCCGCAACGCGCTCCCGCCGGACTTCAGCCGCATCATCCGCCTGATCGAGGACGGCCTGATCGACACCGGCACCTGGATCACCCATCGCGCTCCGATGGACGGCATGATCGAGGCCTTTCCCGGTTGGCTGAAACCGGAGAACGGCGTCCTCAAGGCGATGGTCGCGGTCTGATCGTTCCGCGGGCGGCCTCCGCCTCCAAAGGGTCCGCCGCCCCGGGTCGCATCCCCGCGAGGCGGCGCGCTTGACCCGCACGGGCACCCCGAGCACAACTCCGCGCACGGATCCTGCGGCCATCAAAAAATCGATGCCCGGAGCCCATCCGTTCGCCCTACGCCGCCGGTCCTGATGAACATCCTCGACACCATCGTCGCCCAGAAGCAGATCGAGATCGCCAAGCTCCCGGCCGGTCCCGTCGGCGCCCATTCGTTGCGCGACGCCGTCCGGCGGCGCGGCGACGGCATCCGCGATTTCTTCGGCGCGCTGGCCTCCCCGCGCCGCGGCGACATCGGCCTCATCGCCGAGGTCAAGAAGGCCTCGCCCTCGCTCGGCGTCATCTGCCCCGACTTCGATCCCGTCCGCATCGCGCTCCGTTATGAGGCCGCCGGTGCGAGCTGCCTCTCGGTGCTCACCGACGAGAAGTTCTTCCAGGGCTCGCTCGGGTATCTCAGGGCCATCCGCGCCGCCGTCCCGCTGCCGCTGCTGCGCAAGGACTTCATCATCGACGAGCGCCAGATCCTCGAGGCCGTCGAGTGGGGAGCGGACGCCATCCTGCTCATCGTCGCCATCCTGACCGACGACCAGCTCACCCACTTCCACGCGCTCGCGGACGCCGCGGGCCTGACCACGTTGGTCGAGGTCCACGACGAGGAGGAGCTGGAGAGAGCCCTCCGCTGCGGCGCGCGTCTGATCGGCGTGAACAACCGCGACCTGAAGACCTTCAAAGTCGATCTCGCGACCACCGAGCGTCTCGCCCAGCGTCTTTCCAGCTCGCGATCGGAGACCGGAGACCGGCAACTTTTGGTGGCCGAGAGCGGCATCCGGACGCGGGCCGACGTGGTCCGCCTGAAAGCCTGCGGATCACGAGCCATCCTGGTCGGCGAATCGCTCATGACGAGCGGCGACATCGCGGCCAAGACCGGCGAACTGCTCGGGCTCTGAGCGTCATCGGGCTGCGTCGGACGACCCGCGCCTGGAGAGGGTCCGCGGGCGGCACGTTGAGCAGGCCGGGCCCGAAGCACTCGACGAGGTTGCCCACGGACAACGCAAGGACCTCTTTCCGGTCCCACTTCGCCGCATGCCCGTTCGTCCCATGCAGTGATGCCCCCGCCATCGAACTGCCGTTGTGGAACACCACGCCGGAGATCCCGTGGCGATTCCCCGCTTCTTCGCCCGCCTCGTCTGTGCGATTCCCTCGGTCGACGTCATGCACATCGTCCTCGTAGAACCCGAGATCGCGCCGAACACCGGGAACATCGCCCGGCTCTGCGCTGCGACGCGGTCCACGCTGCATCTCATCGAGCCGCTCGGGTTCGATCTCGACGACCGGCAGCTCAAGCGCGCCGGCATGGACTACTGGCAGCAGGTCGATTGGCGGACGTGGAAGAGCTGGGCCGGATTCCGGGCCGCGCAGCCCGTCGACGCCCGCCTTTGGTTCATCGAATCCGGAGGCCCGCAGCGGTACATCGACGCCGTCTTCAATCCCGACGACTATCTTGTGTTCGGCCGCGAGAGCGCCGGGCTCCCGACGGCGTTGTTGGAGACGGATCCGGACCGATGGCTGCGTATCCCGATGCCGAACGGCGACGCCCGCTCGCTGAACTTATCGAACTGCGCGGCCATCGCGCTCTTCGAGGCGCTCCGCCAGACCGGGTTCGTGACCGGTGGCACGACCGCATCGGCCTGATGCGGAGCGGCTTCCGGGAGACGACTCGAGGGCGTCGGGGAATCCCGCCGGGCAAAGAAAAATGGGCACAGGACGAAAAACCCCTTTGCTTCCGGCCCGGCGGTTTCCAATGTGAGCTCGCAGTTGGCACGGGGCGTAGCGTAGCCTGGTAGCGCGCCTGGTTCGGGTCCAGGAGGTCGTGAGTTCAATTCTCACCGCCCCGACCATCTAGCACGAGGGGTGACGAGCTTCATCCACGACAGTTTGCGCACGTGGCGGAATTGGCAGACGCGCTACTTTGAGGTGGTAGTGCCGTAAGGCGTGCAGGTTCAAGTCCTGCCGTGCGCACCAACAAGACAGAGGCCCGCGAGCAATCGCGGGCCTTCGTCGTTCCTGGGAGGGACGGCTGCGCGCTCAGCGCGCCCCGGGGATCGGCGGCGGCGGGAGCCTTCCGCTGCTGGCGCCGGGATTCGACACCGGTCCGGGAGCTGCCGGGACGGTGATGGCCGACGGCGGGACGATGTGGCCGACCGGTTGCTCCAGCGGAACCCCGCCGTTCTGGCCGGCGACGTAGACTCCACGACGGGTAGGCACCTGGCGGACCGGCGCGCCCTCGGCACCGCCGTATGCCGTCGCGGCCGGGGCCGTCTGATCCGCGACCACTCCACCACGGCCGATGATGGTCGCTCCGCCCGTGAGCGGTGCCGCGGTATAGGCCGGTGCCGGCGGTGCCGGGAGCCCTGGTGCCGGCATGCCGCCCTGCACAGGTTTCTGGCCCGGACCGGAAGGAGGCGCCGGCGCGCCCTTCATCCCGTTGTCTTTGAAGTTCAGCGTCAGCTCCGTGCCGGAATTCATCACCCGCACGGTCTGCTTCTTGTGGTCGATGCCCAAGACCTTCAGCCCGTCGACGTCGTAGCCCTCGTCCACCGAGAGATAGTCGGGCGTCTTGCCGTTCGGCCGGTTGACCACGAGGTACGCGCGCTTCAGGCCACGTAGGTGGCTGATGCCGGTGAGGAAAAGATTGGGGGGCGCCACAGCCAGCGCGACCGGCACCGGCTCGACTGGAGGCGCCGGAGGCTTGATGCCGAACGCGTTCCGGTTGGTGATGACGATGTAGGGGTTCGCCGGGACTTCGGCGACGACCGGCACCACGGGGACCGCCGCCGCGGCGTCCGATGGGACGACCGCCCGCACGGCAAGCCCGCTGAGTCCGCATCCCAAGGCCGCGACCAAGGTCCATCTGCGCATGTCGGCAAGATATGACATGGTGGCTGCAACACCACGCCGAAAGTTTGGTTGCGACGGACCCTCGGACGCCAGTCGCTGCTCCATCCCGAACCTCGGACGCCTCAGCAGGCCGACCCGTCGCTCCGGTTCTCCGACGTGAGCGTGCCGCCGTGCGATCCAGCGATCTGCCGGCGGAGCGTGAGGCCGAGGCCGAAGCCGTCGGGTTTCGTGGCGAAGAACCGGACGAAGAGATCCCCCGGGTTCGCCAAGCCCGGACCCTCCTAGCGGATGGCGATCGAGCGGGAGTGGGGGCCACGCCGCGGAGTTGGTGCCCCCCTTGCCGCAAGCCGCCACGAAACCGGCGCGCGGGCAACAAGCCTCGCCACCTGCTCCGCGACCGTCCGGAGCCTCGTACAAGCCCCCGTACAAGCCCCCGTACAACCACCGACCGCCCCGGCATAAGATTCCTTCCGACTCGGCATTGAAAACGGCCTGTTCCCGACGCACCTTACCACCAGAATGAAATTCATCCTCACGACGCACAACGTCACCTTGACCGACGCCATCGAGCAGCACGTGCTCGCCAAGCTCGACAAGCTCGAGCACATCGACCGCTGGTTGCTCGACGCCCGGGTCTGCCTGGAAAAGGACCACACGCCCCGTGCGCCGGAAAAGACCTTCAAGTGCTCGATCCGGCTCGCCGTCCGGGGCAACGACCTCTATGCCGAGGACAAGGAGGCCGACCTCTACGCCGCCATCGACCTCGTGACCAAGAAGATCGAGCAGCAGCTCCGCCAGAAACACAGCAAAGCCAAGGCGAAGACCCACAAGGTCGCCGCCCGTCTCAAGGAGAAGCGCCGCACCGCCGCCTCGTCCGACGAAGCGTGATCCTCCGGGCCCGGATCGTCCTCCCCATCACAGCGCCGCCCGTCGAGGACGGCGCGGTCCTCGTGTCAGGGGACCGCATCCTCGCGGTCGGTTCGTGGACCGATCTCCGCGCGGACCACACCGGACCCGTGCACGACCTCGGCGACGTCGTGCTGCTGCCCGGCTTGGTCGATGCCCACTGCCATCTCGACTACACCCACCTTGCCGGCCAGCTCGCGCCTCCGCGCAGTTTCCCGGATTGGATCAAGGCCATCCTCGCGGCGAAGAACGGCTGGGGCTTCAGCGAGTTCGCCGCATCCTGGCTCGATGGCGCACGCCAGCTCCTGAAGTCCGGCACCACCACCGTCGCCGACATCGCGAGCGTCCCCGAGCTGCTCGACGTCTGCCGGGGCGCCACTCCGCTGCGGGTCTGGTCGTTCATCGAGATGACCGGTGTGCGCAGCCAGCGCCCGCCCGCCGAGATCCTCGCCGCCGCGGACGAGCTCATCCGCGGGCTTCCCACCGGACGCGGCGGCTTCGGGCTCTCGCCCCACGCGCCTTACTCCACCACGCCCGGACTGCTCCGCCTGTGCGGCGAAGCGATGCGCCGGGACGGACGTCGGGTCTCTTCCCACGTCGCGGAATCGCAGGCCGAGTTCGAGATGTTCATGTTCCGCCGCGGACCGATGTTCGAATGGCTCGAGCCTCAGCGACCGATGGACGATTGCGGGCACGGATCGCCGGTCCGGCATCTCGACCGGTGCGGCCTGCTCGGCGCCCGGCATCTGCTGGCGCATGTGAACTATCTCTGGGACGGCGACGCGCGTTTGCTCGCCGAGCGCGGTGCCAGCGTCGTCCATTGTCCGCAGAGCCACGCGTACTTCCGGCATCATCGTTTCCCGCGCACCGACCTCGCCGAGGCCGGCGTGAACCTCTGCCTCGGGACCGACAGCCTGGCCTCGACCCGGTTCGCCAAGGGCCGTCCGCAGGAGCTGTCGCTCTTCGACGAGATGCGCGTCCTCGCGGCGACGGATTCCCAGGTGTCGCCCGACGAGATCCTCGCCATGGCGACGGTGAACGGCGCCCGCGCGCTCGGGCTGCTCGGCGAGGTCGGCGCAATCGCCCCGGGCCATAAGGCCGACCTCGTCGCGGTCCCGTTCAGCGGCGATCGGTCCCGCGCCACCGATGCGGTCGTCCACCATGACGGCGATGTCGCGGCGGCGTGGATCGACGGCATCCGCGAAGGGTGCGGTGAGCGATCGGGCCCGGCCATCCCCTGCCCCGCCGCGTGATGAGCTCTTCCGTCCCATCGCGGGTCGTCCTGGTCACCGGCGCCGCCGGTGGATTGGGCAAGGCCTTGGTCTCGGGCTTCGCCTCGGAAGGTTGGCAGGTCGTCGCCGCGTGCCGCGCGGGACCGCTCCCGGGACCGACCGCTTCGGTGTGGCCGGTGAAACTCGACGTCACCGACAAGCCCGAGGTCGGCGCAGTCTTCGACGCGGTGCTCGCCCGTTTCGGCCGCCTCGACGTGCTCGTGAACAACGCCGGGATCGCGGCCGATTCGCTGGTCGCGCAGATGACCGGGGACGCCTGGCAACGCGTGCTCGATGTGAACCTCAAGGGCGCGTTCCTCTGTTCCCAGGCAGCGCTCCGCCCGATGTGCCGGCAGCGCGACGGTCATATCCTCAATATCGCCAGCTTCGGCGGGCGTGTCGGACGTGCCGGACAAGCGAACTATGCGTCGTCCAAGGCCGGCCTTCTGGGGCTGACGCAATCGCTCGCCAAAGAGGTCGGTTCGCGCGACGTGCGGGTGAACGCCGTCCTGCCCGGGTTCCTCCGCACGAAGCTCGTCGGCGAGCTGACCGAAGCGCAGCTCGACTCGCATGCCGCGTCCAACGCGCTCGGACGCCTGAACGAGGTGGACGAGGTGGCTCGGGCCGTCGTCTTCATCGCCGGTCTGCGCAACGTCTCCGGGCAGTTCTTCCAGCTCGACAGCCGGATCGCCCCGTGGACGTGAAGCTTGTCGCCGCCTCACCGCGCAGGCTCTGATGGTCCCGCACCACGACACCGTGACCGACCTCGACCAAGAGCTTTCCGGCCGCCTGGGCCAGATCCGCGAAGCGGGCCTCTGGCGCGAGCTGCGCCGCGTGGATTCCCCCCAAGGTCCGCGCATCCGGATCGCTGGCCAGGAGCTGCTGAACTTCTCGTCCAACGACTACCTCGGGCTGGCGCACCATCCGGCCCTGCGCGATGCCGCCGCGAAGGCCGCGCAAGATTTCGGCGCCGGCTCGGGAGCGTCACGCTTGATCTGCGGTTCGCTCGCGCCTCACCATCAGCTCGAGGAGTCGCTCGCAGAGTTCAAGGGCACCGAGGCCGCGCTCGCCTTCAGCACCGGCTACGCGGCGGCCCTCGGCGCCATCACCGCGGTGCTCGGAAAGGACGACGTCATCGTCGTCGACAAGCTCGTCCACGCCTGTTGCGTCGATGCGGCCAGGCTCAGCGGGGCGAAGCTGCGCGTCTTCGGCCACAACGACCTCGACGACCTGGAACGGATCCTGAGATGGGCCGACGGACGCGGCGCCGAGGGGCGGCGCGGACGCACGCTGGTCGTGACCGAGAGCGTCTTCTCCATGGACGGCGACCTCGCGCCGCTGAAGGACATCGTCGACCTCAAGGAACGCCACGGTGCGTGGCTGATGCTGGACGAAGCGCACGCCACGGGGCTGTTCGGCGAGCACCGTCGAGGCGTCGCCGAGGCCTTCGGCGTCGCCGGCCGCGTCGAGATCCAGATGGGGACGCTCGGCAAGGCCTTCGGTGCCGCCGGCGGATATATCGCCGGCTCGCGCGTGCTCGCCGATCATCTCGTGAACCGCGCGCGCAGCGTCATCTTCTCGACCGCGCCGGTGCCCGCGGCCGCCGCCGCGGCGCGCGCAGGTATCGAGGTCGTCGCCGGCAGCGATGGCGCACAGCGCTGCCACCGGCTCTGGACGTTGGTGGACTTCTTCAAGAAAGGACTCGTCGACTCCGGCTGGCCGCCCGGGTTGGTCCAGAGCGCGATCATTCCGCTGATGGTCGGCGACGAGACCGCGGCGGTCGCCCTCGCCGACACCTTGCGCGCGTCCGGCGTCTTCATCCCGGCGATCCGGTATCCCACCGTGGCGCGCGGCGCGGCCCGGCTGCGGGCGACGTTGTCCGCGGGCCACACCGCCGAGGAGGTCACCGGAGCGGTCGCCGCCCTCGTCGCGAACCGTCCACCTGCCCCTGTCGCCTGATGCACCCGATCGCTCGGCTCGACCACGCCCACGTCTGGCATCCGTTCACGCAGATGCGCGACTGGCAGAAGAGCGAACCCATCGTGGTCGTCGATGGACACGGCGCGGTGCTCCGCGACATCCACGGCAAAGAATACCTCGACGCGAACGCGTCGATCTGGACGAACCTCCACGGGCACGGCCATCCGACGATCAACGCCGCGCTGCGCAGGCAGCTCGGAAAAATCGCCCACACCTCCGCGCTCGGTCTCGCCAACGAGCCCGCGAGTCGATTGGCCGCGGAGTTGGTGAAGGCCGCCACGGCCGCCGGCCCGGGCGCTCCCCGCTCCCCGCTCCCCGCTCCGGATCTGGAAAAGGTCTTCTTCTCCGACAACGGCTCCACGGCGATGGAGGTGGCGCTGAAGCTGGCCTACGAATTCGCCCGGCGGACGAAGGGGCAGAAGTCACCTCGTTTTCTCGGATTGGAAGGCGCGTATCACGGCGACACCGTGGGCGCGGTGTCGCTCGGCCACATCGACCTCTTCCACAAGGCCTACGCCGGGCTGCTCTTCAAGACCGACGCGGTCATGGCGCCGTATTGCTACCGGTGCCCGTTCAACCGCGCGAAACCGGAGCGCGCCGATGCCCGCGAGTATCGTCGTTGCGGCTGGGAATGCGTCGGCAAGGTCGAGCAGAAGCTCGCCTCCGCGAACAAACGAGGGACGCCCTATGCCGGGTTCGTGTTCGAGCCGTTGATGCAAGGTGCGGCCGGCATGATCCCGCAGCCCGCGGGCTGGCTGAAGCGCGTGACCGACCTCGCCCACGACCACGGCGCGCTTCTGATCGCCGACGAGGTGATGACCGGCTTCGGACGCACCGGCGGATGCCGAGCGGTGGCGCAGGGGAAAAAGAGGGCAGTGGAGAAAAGTTCCCCTACCCCGCTCTTCGCCTGCCAACAGGAAGGTGTGCGACCCGACTTCCTCGCACTGGCGAAGGGTCTCACCGGCGGGTACCTGCCGATGGCGGCGACGCTGACCACACAGGATGTGTTCGACGCGTTCCTCGGCGAATACGAGGATTTCAAGACGTTCTTCCACGGCCACAGTTTCACCGGCAACCAGCTGGGTGCCGCCGCCGGACTTGCCAGTCTCGGGTTGCTGGGTTCCCCGAGGTCCGTCACCGCGCGGGAAAAACTGGAAGCCACCCTGCGTTCCATGACCGCTTCGCTATGGACATCGCCGCACGTCGGTGATGTCCGGCAGGTCGGGCTCGTCATCGGGGTGGAACTCGTCCGCGACTGGAAAAAGCGGACACCGTTCGACCTGCGCGAAAAGGCGGGCATCCGCGTCTGCGAAGCGATGGGCCGGCGTGGCGTCCTCACGCGGCCGATCGGCAACGTGGTGGTGCTGATGCCGCCGTACTGCACCACGCCGGCGCAAGCGGAGCACATGGTCACCGCGCTCCGGGAATCGGTCGACGAAGTGTGGGGCTGACCCGGGTCCACCCACCCCGCCCCCGGGCCCGCAGGAACCCGACGAAAACGAAAAGGGCGGCCTTGCGGCCGCCCTTCGTCGTCGATGTCGCCGCGCTCAGGCGAGCAACGGGGAGGTCTCGTCCACGTTGGACGCCACGGAGGCCGGTTCGTCCTCGGGGACGTCGACCAGCATCTTCAGGACCACGCCGCGATGGCGGTCGAAGCCCGTGCCCGCCGGGATGATATGGCCCATGATGACGTTCTCCTTGAACCCGCGGAGCGCGTCGGACTTGCCCAACGTGGCGGCCTCGGTGAGGACGCGGGTGGTGTCCTGGAACGATGCCGCGCTGAGGAACGACTCGGTCTCGAGGGACGCCTTGGTGATGCCGAGCAGCACCGGGGCCGCCTCGGCGGGCTTGCCGCCCATCTTCTCGATCCGATGGTTCTCGTCCTCGAACATGACCTTATCGATCTGCTCGCCCCAGAGGAAGATCGTGTCGCCGGGCTCGGTGATGCGGACCTTGCGGAGCATCTGACGGACGATGATCTCGATGTGCTTGTCGTTGATCGTGACGCCTTGGAGACGGTAGACCTCCTGGACCTCGTTGACCATGTGCTCCTGGAGCTCGTGAGGTCCGCAGATGTCGAGGATCTCGTGGGGGACGACCGGTCCGTCCGTGAGCTGCTGGCCCTTCTTCACGAAGTCGCCTTTGTACACGATGACGTGCTTGCTCATCGGGATCAGGTGCTCCTCCTCGGAATCGGTGTGCGGATCCTTGACCACGATGCAGCGCTTGCCGCGCACGCTCGAGCCGAAGTCCACCACGCCGTCGATCTTGGCGATCTCCGCGGCGTCCTTCGGACGACGGGCCTCGAAGAGCTCGGCGACACGCGGCAGACCGCCGGTGATGTCCTTGGTCTTCGATGCTTTGCGGGGCGTCTTCGCCAGCAGCGCGCCAGCGGTGATGTCGTCGCCTTCGCCCACGACCAAGTGCGCGCCGGCCGGGATCGGGTATTGCGCGATCGGGTCGCCGTTCTTGTCCTCGACGACCACCTGGGGATGCAGGTCCTCCTTGTGCTCGACGATGACCATGTCCTCGGTCCCGGTGGCCTGGTCGGTCTCCTGCTTCATCGTGACGCCCTCGATGATGTCGTGGAAGCGGACGCGGCCCGCTTTCTCGGAGATGATGGGGACGTTGTACGCGTCCCACTCGACGAAGACCTCGTTCTTCTTCACCTGGCCGCCGTCCGGCACCGCGATGATCGAGCCGACGACGATGGTGTGGGTCTCCAGTTCCTTGCCATCCGGGCTCAAGATGACGATGGAACCGTTCTTGTTCAGGACGATGTTGTTGCCGTCGCCGAGCTCCACCACGCGGAGCTCGTTGTACCGGGCGATACCGTCGTGCTTGGCCTTGATCTGCGGCTGCTTGTACGTCTGGGCCGCGGCGCCACCGATGTGGAACGTTCGCATCGTCAGCTGCGTGCCCGGCTCGCCGATCGATTGGGCGGCGATGATGCCGACCGCCTCGCCGTGCTTGACCAGTTTGCCGGTGGACAGGTTGCGTCCGTAGCAACGGGCGCAGATGCCGATCTTGGTCTCGCAGGTGAGCACCGACCGGATCTTGATCCGCTCGACGCCCGCGCGCTCGACGCTCTTGGACTTGATCTCGTCGAACTCCTCGCCCGCTCCCAGCAGCTTGTGCTTCAGGTCGGTCGGGTCGTAGATATCCTCCGCCGAGTAGCGGCCGAGGATGCGCTCGCTGATCTTCACGACCTCTTCCTCGCCCTCGTAGATGGAAGAGACGAAGATGCCGTTGGTCGTGCCGCAGTCCTCGGTTCGGATGATCACATCCTGCGCGGCGTCGACGAGCTTGCGCGTCATGTAGCCGGAGTCGGCGGTCTTCAGCGCGGTGTCGGCCAGACCTTTGCGGGCGCCGTGCGTGGAGATGAAGTACTCCAGGACGGTGAGGCCCTCGCGGAAGTTCGAGAGGATGGGCTTCTCGATGATCGAGCCGTCGGGCTTGGCCATGAGGCCGCGGAGACCGGCGAGCTGGCGGACCTGCGCCTTGTTGCCGCGGGCGCCGGAATCGACCATCAGGCTGACCGGGTTGAACTCCTTCTTGCCCTGGTTGTGGTCGAACGTCTTGAGCATCACGTTCGCGATCTGGTCGGTGCAATGGGTCCAGATGTCGATGACCTTGTTGTACCGCTCCTGGTTGGTGATGACGCCCTTCTTGTGCTGCTTCTCGACCTCGCTGATCTGCTTGAGCGCCAGATCGATCTCCTTGGACTTGGCCT
The DNA here is from genome assembly GCA_903916195.1 of uncultured Verrucomicrobiota bacterium. Lineage (GTDB taxonomy): Bacteria > Verrucomicrobiota > Verrucomicrobiia > Limisphaerales > UBA9464 > CAIVQB01. Next base: position 19,917 of record CAIWVP010000062.1, read on the forward strand.
CGGGGATGATCATGTCGTCGATACCGATCGAGACGCCGGCCTTGGTCGCCTGTTCGAAACCGATCTCCTTCAGTTTGTCGAGGGTGACGACCGTGCGCTCGTGGCCGCAGACCTTGTAGCAGTTCAGGATGAGGTCACCGAGCTTGGCCTTGCCGATGGGCAGGTTCGGGAAACCGAGATCCTTCGGCCAGATCTCCGAGAAGATGACGCGACCGACCGTGGTCTCGATGACCGACTTCTCGTTGTCGCCGTACACCGTCTTGGCGCCGCCGCGGTCGGGATTGGCGAGCAGGATCCGGTCGTGGGTCTTCACGGCGCCGTCCGCCATCGCGAAGAGCACCTCGTGCTTGTCGCCGAAGAGCATCAGGCGTTCGCCTTCTTTCCTGACCTTGCGCGGTTCCGCGGTGAGGTAGTAGCAGCCGAGCGTGATGTCCTGCGTCGGCGTCATGATCGGCTTGCCGCTCGACGGGCTGAAGATGTTCAGCGGCGCCATCATGAGCAGCCGCGCCTCCATCTGGGCCTCGACCGACAACGGCACGTGCACGGCCATCTGGTCGCCGTCGAAGTCCGCGTTGTACGCGGTGCAGACGAGCGGATGGATGCGGATCGCCTCGCCCTCGATGAGGACGGGTTCGAACGCCTGCACCGACAGACGGTGGAGGGTCGGCGCGCGGTTGAGCAGCACCGGATGGCCCTTGGTCACCTCTTCGAGGATGTCCCAGACCTCGGGCGACTGGCGCTCGATCATCTTCTTCGCGCTGCGCACCGTGTGGACATATCCGAGCTCCTTGAGCCGGCGGATGATGAACGGCTCGAACAGCACGAGCGCCATCTTCTTGGGCAGGCCGCACTGGTGCAGCTTGAGCTCGGGTCCGATGACGATGACGGAACGGCCCGAGTAATCGACACGCTTGCCGAGCAAGTTCTGACGGAAGCGGCCCGACTTGCCCTTGAGCATGTCGGAGAGCGACTTGAGCGCCCGGTTGCCGGCGCCGGTGACCGCGCGGCCGTGGCGGCCGTTGTCGAACAACGCGTCGACCGCTTCCTGGAGCATCCGCTTCTCGTTGCGGATGATGACCTCGGGGGTCTTGAGCTGGAGCAGGTTCTTCAACCGGTTGTTCCGGTTGATGACGCGCCGATAGAGGTCGTTGAGATCGGAGGTCGCGAAACGGCCGCCTTCGAGGGGCACGAGGGGGCGGAGATCCGGCGGGATGACCGGTAGAACCGTGAGGATCATCCACTCAGGCCGGCTCTTCGACTTGAGGAAGCCCTGGAACAGCTTGATCCGCTTGGCGAACTTCTTGCGGTTCTGCTTCGACTTCGTCTCCGTCATCGAGATCTGCAGCGCGTCGATGGTCTTCTCGAGCTGGACGTTCGCCATCGCCCCGTGGACGGCCTCGGCGCCCATCTTGGCGGTGAAGGCGTCGATACCGTAGGTGGTGCGGGCCTCGCGATACTCATGCTCGCTGAGGAGTTGGTGCACCTTGAGCGGCGTGTTGCCCGCGTCGATGACGAGGTAGTCCTCGTAATAGATGACGCGCTCGAGGTTGCGGGCCGTCATGTCGAGCATGAGGCCGAGCCGGGAGGGCATGCACTTGAAGAACCAGATGTGGCTCACCGGGACGGCGAGCTCGATGTGGCCCATCCGCTCGCGGCGGACGCGCGCCAACGTGACCTCGACGCCGCAGCGGTCGCAGACCACTCCGCGGTGCTTGATGCGCTTGTACTTGCCGCACGAGCACTCCCAGTCCTTCACCGGACCGAAGATGCGCTCGCAGAACAGACCGCCCTTCTCAGGCTTGAAGGTCCGATAATTGATGGTCTCGGGGTTCTTGACCTCGCCCTTTGACCAGGAGCGGATGATCTCGGGCGACGCGACGGAGATCGCGACGTGATCAACCTGGTTGACCTTGTCCAGGCCCAGCAACTCGCGGGCGGTTTCCTTGGAAGAAATCATAGCAGTCTCAGTTCCGATCGGTTTTTCCAATCACGGACAAACGGGTTCTCAAGCGAACGCCGCCAGGGCGTTCGCGGTGGACGGCGGAGCGTCGGACGGGTTGCTGTAACCCACCGTGACGTCGAGGCCGAGGGACTGCATCTCCTTCACGAGCACGTTGAACGACTCGGGGATGCCCGCTTCGAGGGAGTTGTCGCCCTTGACGATGCTCTCGTAGATCCGCGTGCGGCCCTGCACGTCGTCGGACTTGACGGTGAGCAGTTCCTGCAGCGTATAGGCGGCGCCGTAGGCCTCCATGGCCCAGACCTCCATCTCGCCGAAGCGCTGGCCGCCGTACTGCGCCTTGCCGCCCAGCGGTTGCTGGGTGACGAGGGAGTAGGGACCGACCGCACGGGCGTGGATCTTGTCCGCGACCAAATGGCCGAGCTTCAACATGTAGATGTAGCCGACGACGATCTCCTGGTCGAAGCGCTCACCCGTGCGTCCGTCGTAGAGATGCACCTTGGCGTGTTCCGGCAGACCGGCCTCCTTGAGGTAGCCGCGGATCTCTTTCTCGCGGATGCCGTCGAAGACAGGCGTCGCGATGCGGATGCCGAGCAGCTTGCACGCCCAGCCCAAGTGGGTCTCGAGCAACTGCCCGACGTTCATGCGCGAAGGCACGCCGAGCGGGTTCAGCACGATCTCGACCGGGGTTCCGTTCGCGAGGAACGGCATGTCCTCCTCGGGGACGATGCGGGCGACGACGCCCTTGTTGCCGTGGCGACCGGCCATCTTGTCGCCGACCGAGAGCTTGCGCTTCGAGGCGATGAAGACCTTCACCTGCTTGACGACGCCGCCGTCGACCTCTTCGCCGGCCTCGACGCGCTCGACCTCTTCCGAGTGCTGGGAATCCAGGTCCTCGAACTTCTTTTTGAACTGGCCGATGATCTCGCTGATCTTGTTACGGATCGGCGAAGGATCGATCTCGATGCGGTCATACACCGTGGCGAGCTTCTTCAGCAGCGTCTTGGTGATCTTACGGTTCGCCGGGATGATGATCTCGCCGGTCTCGCTGTTGACGACATCGAGCGGGATCTTCTCGCCGAGCAGGATGTTGGACAGCGCTTCGGTGAGCTGCTCGAGCAGCTCGTCCTTCTTGGAGCGGAATCCGTCATCGATCTCCCTCGCCACCTTCTTGGGCGAGTTCTCGTCGTCCTTCTTGGTCTGTTTCACGCCGTCGGCCTTGGCCGACACCTTGACGTCCATCACGATGCCGTAGGTGCCCGACGGGACCTTGAGCGACGTGTCCTTCACGTCGGCGGCCTTCTCGCCGAAGATGGCGCGCAAGAGGCGCTCCTCGGGGGCGAGCTCCGTCTCCGATTTCGGAGTGATCTTTCCGACGAGGATGTCGCCAGGTTTGACTTCGGCGCCGACACGGATGACGCCGTCGAGACCGAGGTTCTTGAGCGCTTCTTCGCCGAGGTTCGGGATGTCGCGGGTGATCTCCTCCGGCCCGAGCTTGGTGTCGCGGGCGACGACCTCGAACTCGTCGATGTGGATCGAGGTGAAGATGTCGTCCTTGACAATCTTCTCGGAGATCAGGATGGCGTCCTCGAAGTTGTAACCGCTCCAAGGCATGAACGAGACGAGCACGTTCCGGCCCAGCGCGAGCTCACCGCCCTGGGTGCAAGGCCCGTCCGCGAGGATCTGGCCCTTCTTCACGATGTCGCCCTTGTCGACCAGGATCTTCTGGTTGATGCAGGTCGCGGCATTGGAGCGCATGAACTTCCGCACCGGGTAGACCCAGATGCCGTCGCCGGGCGAGTGCTTCAGCTTCTTCTTGGTCTCAGGAAGCTTCCCGTCTTTGGTGATGATGATCTGGCTGCCGTTGACGCTGGCGACCTTGCCCGCCTCTTCGGCGACGATCACCGCCCGCGAATCGCGGGCAACACGTTCCTCGAGACCGGTCGCCACGAGCGGCGCCTCGGTCACGAGCAACGGCACGCCTTGGCGCTGCATGTTCGAACCCATCAGCGCGCGGTTCGCATCGTCGTGTTCGAGGAACGGGATGAGCCCCGCCGCGACCGACACGAGCTGCTTCGGCGAGACATCCATGTAGTCGACCTTGTCCGGTTCGACATCGATGAAGTCACCCTTGCAACGACAGGTCACCCTCTCCGTGGTGAAGCGGCCTTTGTCGTCGATCAGGGAGTTCGCTTGGGCGATGATGAAGCCTTCTTCGCGGTCGCCGGTCAGATAATCGAGCTGCTCGGTCACCCGACCCTTCTCGGCCTTGCGGTAGGGCGTCTCGATGAAGCCAAAATCGTTGACCCGGGCGAAGGTCGCCAAGGAGGCGATGAGACCGATGTTCGGACCTTCAGGCGTCTCGATCGGGCAGATGCGGCCGTAGTGCGACGGATGTACGTCGCGGACCTCGAAGCCGGCGCGGTCGCGTGAGAGACCACCGGGCCCGAGCGCAGAAAGACGGCGCTTGTGGGTCAGTTCGGCCAGAGGATTGATCTGGTCCATGAACTGGCTCAGCTGGCTCCGGCCGAAGAAGTCGCGGACGACCGCCGACAACGCCTTGGGGTTGATGAGCTTCTGGGGCGTCATCGTGTCCAAGCTCTGGTCGAACAGCGTCATGCGCTCCTTGACCAAACGCTCGGTCCGGGCCAAGCCGACCCGGCACTGGTTGGCGAGAAGCTCGCCCACGGTCCGGATACGACGGCTGCCGAGATGGTCGATGTCGTCCAAGGAGCCCTCGCCCTTCTTGAGCTTGAGCAGATACTTGGTCGCCTCGCACAGGTCCTTGGCCGTCAGGATGCGGGCATCGCCCTCCTTGAAGTTGAGCTTCTGGTTGATCTTGTAGCGTCCGACCCGTCCGAGGTCGTAGCGCTTCGGATCGAAGAACAGCCGCTTGATGAGCGCCTTGGCGTTCGCCGCGGTGGGGGGATCACCAGGCCGGAGGCGGCGATAGATATCCTTGAGGGCCTCTTCCGCGTTCTTGGTCGGATCCTTCTTGAGGCACTTGATGACGATGCCCTCGTCCTTCGACGTGTCGACGACCCGGATCTTGGCGACCCCGAGATCGGCGATCTGTTTGACGACGGCTTTCGAGAGAGGCTCGAACGCACGGGCGACGACGATGCCCTTGTCCAGGTCCATGGCGTCCTCGACCAACACCTTGTTCTGGATGTCCTCGATCTTGTCCGCGTCCTTCACCGAGAGTTCTTCGATCTTGTAGAACAGATCGAGGATCTCGGCATCGGTGCCGACCTTCTGGGGATCGACCTTGGTGTCGCCCATCACGGCGAGCGCCCGGAAGAAGGTCGTCGTGAGGAATTTCCGACGGCGCTTCTTGCGGTCAAGATAGACGTACAGAAGGTCGCTTGTGTCGAACTGCGCCTCGTACCAGGAACCCCGGTCCGGGATGATGCGGAAGCTGTGCAGCATCTTGCCGTTCGGATGCTGGGTGGTCTCGAACGCGAGACCCGGAGAGCGATGGAGTTGGCTGACGATGACGCGCTCCGCCCCGTTGATGACGAACGTCCCCTGCGGGGTCATGAGCGGGATCTCGCCCATGAACACTTTCTCCTCCTTCGTGCCCTTCTCTTCCTTGAGCAGGAACGTGACATAGAGAGGAGCCCCGTAGGTCAGGCCCTCGCGGAGGCATTCGAGCCAATCGATCTTCGGCTCTTGGATGTCGTAGCTATGGAAATCAAGGACCGTCTTGCCGTCGTAGCTCTCGATCGGGAAGACCTCGGTGAAGACCGCTTGAAGCCCGAGGTTTTTGCGCTTGGAAGGCGCGGCCTCGGCTTGGAGGAACTCCTTGTAGGAGTCCAATTGGATCTCGATGAGGTTAGGTGGGGTGATGACCTCCTTGATCCTTCCGAAATTGATGCGCTCCGAAGTTTTATTTGCCATGGCGACCTCAGGTTTCAGACCAGCCGGCTGTTCGCCGGCAACTCGTTGTGCTCAAAAGACAATACGACGAGGTCAGGCGGTTTTTTGAACTCCGCCTGAACTCGTCCTACCGCTGGATTATCTCGACAATGCGTGTGAAAATAGCAGGTCCGCACCGACCAGCAACTGCTCGCTTCCGTCGCCGGAAGCAAAAGGAGGGGGTGGCGGGACAAGCCCGCCACCCCTGCGTGAACCCGGTTACTTGAGTTCGACCTTCGCGCCGGCTTCCTCGAGCTTCTTCTTGGCCGCTTCGGAATCCGCCTTGTTCGCGCCTTCGAGCACAGGCTTCGGAGCGCCTTCGACCAGAGCCTTCGCCTCGGCGAGACCGAGACCGGGCTTCACCTCGCGGACGGCTTTGATGGCACCGATCTTCTTGTCGGCAGGCACCGAGACCAGGATCACGTCGAACGTGTCCTTGGGCGCTTCAGCAGGAGCAGCAGCGGCAGCGGCGGCGGCAACGGCCACCGGAGCGGCAGCGGTCACGCCCCATTTGGTCTCGAGAGCTTTGACGAGTTCAGCAGCTTCCAGAACGGTCAGCTTGCTCAGCTCTTCGACGATGTTGTTGATATCAGCCATGGTATGTGTTTCTTTTTAGTCTCGTCGCCGGGCGGCCACCCGGATTGGCCCACGGCCTGCGGGCCGACGATTTACTCTTGTTATGGTTTGTGGCCGGTGCCGCCCTTTGGCCAAGGCGGCACCAGAATCTTGGAAGAGCGTTACTCGCCCTTGTCAGCCTTCGCCTTGATGACGCGGGCGAGCTGGCTGCCGGGAGTATTGATGAGGGCGACGAGCTTCTGGGCCGGAGCTTGCAGAAGTCCCAACAACTTGCCCTGGAGCTGCGGCAGCGGCGGCAGATCGGCGATGACCCGGAGCTCTTCGGCGCTCAGGCGCTGGCTGCCCAGATACCCGAACTGGAGCTTGGGCTTATCGAACTCGGACTGGTAGCCCTTCACCACCTTGGCGGCGGCGGCGATGTCCTTCTGACCGGTGACGATGGCCAACTGACCGGCCAACGTACCACCGAGATCCGCGACACCGGCCTCTTTGGCGGCGATGCGGAAGATGGTGTTCTTCACCACATGGACCTCAGCGCCCGCCTTGGAAAGGCGTTTGCGGAGTTCGGTGAACTGCCCGACCGACAGGCCTCGATAATCGACGACCAGGAAGAACGGGGTGGCTTTGAGCCGGTTGACGTATTCGGCGGAGATGAATTTCTTTTCAGCGCGCATGGGTAGGTCTCCTTGGGCTTAGTTGACTCCGAACTCCTTGAGGTCGAGCCGCACCGGAGGGCTCATCGTCAGCGAAAGCGTGGCAGAACGGACGAAGACGCCCTTGGCACTCGCAGGACGGCTCTTGACGACCGCTTCGATGACCGCTCGGGCGTTCTCGATGATCTGCACCGCGGGGAACGCCACCTTGCCGACCGCGACATGGACGTTGCCCGCCTTGTCGATCTTGAACTCGACACGACCTGCTTTCACTTCCTTGACCGCTTTGGCGGTGTCGTCGGTGACCGTCCCGGTCTTCGGGTTCGGCATCAAGCCGCGAGGCCCGAGGACCTTGCCGAGCTTGCGGACCTCGGTCATCGCCTCCGGGGTCGCGATGGCGACATCGAAATCGGACCAACCCTCGACGCACTTCTTGATGAGGTCATCGAAGCCGACATGCTCCGCACCCGCGGCGCGGGCCGCATCAGCGGACCCACCGGGTTTGGCAAAAACGAGCACCCGGACGACTTTACCGGAGCCGTGGGGCAACGGGACGGTGCCGCGCACCATCTGGTCGGACTGGCGAGGGTCGACTCCCAACTTGAAGGCGACGTCGACGGACTCGTTGAATTTGGCCTTGGGGAAATTAGCGAGGACTTCGACCGCCGCGGCCAGCGGGTAGGTCTTGGTGGCGTCCACCACGGTCAGCGCCTTCTTGTAACGTTTGCTCGGCATGTTGTAGTGCGGTGATGACGGGCTTGAGCCCTCCCGCGTCGACGGTTACGGATACGTTCCGGCGTGCTTGCCGGAAACTAAGAGCCTCTTGAAGTCTCAAATCGACAGCGTCGTGTCAAAAACTTTCTTGTCCGAATGTGGGCTGCTCCCAGAAAATCGGCTTCGCGCGGCGAAAATCAGCGGACCTTGTCGCCACCACACCGCGACACCCTCAGGCTAGCGGCGACCGTTCCAGATGCCAAGGCGTGCTCTGCTCGTACGCGTGGGCGAGGCGGAACATCGTCTCCTCGCCGAACGGCCGACCGAGAAGCTGGAGACCGATCGGGAGCCGGGGAGCTGAAGCGATGGCTTTCGTGAAGCCGGACGGCACGCTGATACCGCAGATGCCGGCCAGATTGCAGGAGATCGTGAAGATGTCGCTCAAGTACATCTGGAGAGGATCGTCGCTCTTCTCCCCGACTTTGAACGCCGCCGTCGGCGTCGTCGGGGTCAGGATGGCGTCCACCGTCTCGAACGCCTTGAGGAAGTCCTGCCGGATGAGCGTTCGTACCTTCTGGGCCCGGAGATAATATGCGTCGTAGTAGCCGGAGCTGAGCACGTAGGTGCCCAAGATGATCCGGCGCTTGACCTCCGCGCCGAAGCCCGCGCCGCGGGTCTTCGCGTACAGTTCGGCGGGATCCTTGCCGTTCACCCGGGCGCCGTAACGGATGCCGTCGAAGCGGGCCAGATTGGCCGATGCCTCGGCCGGAGCGATGATGTAGTAGGTCGCGGCGGCATATTCGCTGTGCGGCAACGAGACCTCGACGACCTCCGCGCCGAGCGCTTGGAACTGCTTCACCGCGGCTTGCATCGCGGCATCCACGTCGGGATCGAGGCCGCCGACCCCGTACTCCTTGGCCAATCCGAGCCTGAGGCCCTTCAAAGGCCGGGGACCTCCATCAGGGACAAGCGCGGCGAGGTATTCGGGCACCGGGCGCGGGATGCTCGTCGAATCGCGAGGGTCGTGGCCGGCGAGGACCTGCGTGAGCAGCGCCGCGTCGCGCACGTCCTTGCCGAAGGGTCCGACCTGGTCCAGCGAACTGGCGAAGGCCGTCACGCCGTAGCGCGAGACCAGGCCGTACGTGGGCTTGACGCCCACGACGCCGCAGAGCGCGGCCGGTTGGCGGATGGATCCGCCGGTGTCCGAGCCGATGGTCCCGAAGGCCATGTTCGCGGCCAAGCTCGCCGCACAACCGCCCGAGCTACCGCCCGGGATCCGGGTCAGGTCCCACGGGTTCAGCGTGGTCTGGAACGCCGAGGTCTCGGTCGAGCTGCCCATGGCGAACTCGTCCATGTTGAGCCGGCCGAAGACGACCGCACCCGCGGCCTTGAGCTTCTCGACGACCGTCGCGTCGTAGGGCGAGCGGTAGTTCCCGAAGATCTTCGACGAGCAGTTCAGCGGCTGGCCACGGTGCGCGAGCAGGTCCTTCAGGGCGATGGGCACACCGAGCAACGGCTTCTGCGCGTGGGTGATGCCGGCGGCGAGGTCGCGGTCCGCGGCATCGGCCTGGGCCAAGGCGTCCGCGGCATCGTGGCTCATGAAGGCATGGACCTGGCCGTCCACTTCGGCGAGATGGTCGAGACAGGCCTGGAGCGCCTCGCGGGCGGAACACTCGCGGCGGGCGAGCTTGGCGGTCAGGCCGGAGATGGTGAGATGGCGGAGCATCGGACGCGGGGAGTTGGACAACAAAGACGCGGAGGGAAAAGTTTATGGCGGCCCATCGACGGAGAGCCAGAGGAAGAATCTCAAAGATGTTCGATGAACTCTTCCCAGGTCAGGCCGATGTCCTTTGCAATCTGACGCAACATCGGCGGACCGATGTCACGGCCTCCATGATCGGCCACGGTGGTGCCGCGGCCATCAGGATGCCGGAACTGTTTGTGCGAGCCACGCTGGCGGACCTGCACAAAACCTGAAGCCAGCAAAACGCGGATGACTTCGCGCGGCTTGAGCACCGGTGGTTTGGACATGGCTCAAACCGTTATGGCCTGCGTGCCGACAAATTCCGCCTCAAGTTCTGGCTCCCCATCCTCCAAGAGCATGCCGATGACTTCTTGGAGATTGGCGCGAAGCTCCTCGAGGGTCGAGCCCTGCGAATGCGCGCCGATGAATCCAGGTACCTTGCCAAAATAGAGTCCGGTCTCCGGATCACGTTCGATGACGGCGGTGAAGCTTTTCATGGCTTGAGCTTAACCAAGGTCTGACAAGGTGGCTACTCGACGATCTTCGGCACGACGAAGAGCCCGCCGGCCTTGGCGGGCGCATTGGCCATGGCCTCGTCATGCGGCAGCGATCCGGTGACCACGTCGGGACGGGTGACGTTCACCAGCGGGAAGGCGTGCGCGGTCGGCTCGACACCGGTCACGTCGACTTCTTTGAGCTTGGCGATATAGCCGAGGATGTTGCCGAGCTGGACGCCGAGTTTCTGCTCTTCTTCGGGCGAGAGCTCGATCCGCGCCAGCTGCGCGACGTAGTGGATGTTGAAGTCGGACATGGCGGAAGACGCTGGAGACGGGAGGCTGGATCCAAAAGACGAGAGAAACCGACGTCGTCACACCAACGGCTCGCCGAAGCCGGAGTCCACGAGGGCGACCAGGTCGTCGAGAGCCGTTTGGGCACCTTCGCCCTCGCAGATGAGGCGCAACCGGCTCCCCGGACCGGCAGCCAACATCAGCAGGCCCATGATGCTCTTGCCGTTGATCATCTCGCCGTCCTTCTCGATGAAGACGTCGCAGGCGAACCGGCCGGCGAGCTTCACGAACTGCGAGGACGGACGCGCATGGATGCCTTGCCTGTTCCGCACGACGACATCGCGGCTGTGGGACGGACCTTTCTTCGTTGGGGTGGAGGCGCTCACGTTTCGGAGGAAACCATGGCGGGCCGACGGCAGGCTTGCCAGCGCGAATCAATCGCGCCGTCGCGGGGTGGTTCGCCGGAGAGAATCCGCTTGAAGAACTGCGCCGCGGCGGCGTCCCCTTACCCTCTCACGACACGCACAGGTAATCTCCTATGACATATCCTCGTTCCTCGATCCGGGGCTCCGTCCTCGCGCTCCTCGCGCTTTCGGCCTCTTCCCTGTCGGCGCAGACCACGCCCGACAACACCGCCACCACCCAGCCCTACCGCCTCGAGAAGGTCACCGTCCTCGGTGCGCTCGACCCCGTCCCGACCGGCGGCGGCGCCGTGACACGCGTCACCGGCGAAGAGCTACGCGACCGCGGAGTGCTCTCGCCCCGCGACCTCACGGCGATCGCGCCCAACCTGACGACCTTCGACGCGAACGGCGACCGCACGCCCCGCTTCAGCCTGCGAGGACTCCGCGAGAACAACTTCAGCTACGGCGAGAGCGCCGTGGCCATCTACGTCGACGACGTCCCCTACAGCGACCTCTTCACCCGCGGCATCCCGCTGTCCGACGTCGAAAGCGGGGAATTCTTCCGCGGGCCGCAGGGCACGCTGTTCGGCGCCAACCGCCCGGGCGGCGTCCTCAACCTGCTCACCCGCCTGCCCGGGAACGACTGGCACGGCCGCAGCTCGTTCAGCTATGGCAACTACGACGCCGTCAACGGCCAGGCATCGGTCAGCGGACCGGTGGTCAAGGACACCCTCTTCGTCGGCGTCAGCGGGATCTACGGCAAACGCGACGGCTACTTCCACAACCTCGTCACCGGCAACGACCCTGATTCCCGCGAGACGCTGGCCGGCCGCGCACAGGTCCGCTGGACGCCCACCGAGACCCTCGACCTCACGCTCAGCGCTTCGGCGGAGCGCTTCCGCGACGGCGGCGTGATCACCCGCCCGCTCGCCGCCCCCGGCGACCTGTACGACGTGAAGCTCGACCAGGACGGCTACAACCGGCAGGACAGCCACACGTATTCGCTGCGCGCTGCTTGGACCGGCGAGACGGTCCGGGCGATCTCCGTGACCACGCGCCGCGATTGGCGGCAAGAGGTCGGCGGCGATTTCGATTACGCCGAGTTCTTCTCCGGGAACAATTTCCCGTTGAACGGCCTCGCGGGATTCAGCAGCCCCGACGTCCAGCAATGGTCCCAGGAACTCCGGCTGGAATCGGTGGACAAAGGATCCGCCTTCAAATGGAACGGCGGCGTCTATCTGGCCCAGCTCACGACCGATGCGACATCCGGCTACCACTTCGGTCCGCTCGCCCCGGTGGTCGTCAGCCCGACGGCACCGGCCGGCGGCACCGACCTCACCAGCGGTCGCAACCGCAACGACAACAACGCCCTCTTCGGACAGGCGACCTACACGCTCTGGGAAGCACTCGACCTCACCGCCGGCCTCCGCTTCGAGCACGAGGCCCGGCGGGGCAACCGCGACCACACGTTCAGCGGCTTCCCGGTCGCAGCCTCGCAGTCGTTCGACCGCGATTTCAACTCGCTGCAACCGCGCGTCGGCCTGGCCTACCACCTGACCCCCGAGGTCACCGCCTGGGCCAATTTCACCACGGGATTCCAGCCCGGCGGATCCAGCTCCTCGTCCGACAACGCCGCGGTCGCCACCTATGACGCCGCTGAATCGCTCCACTACGAGGTCGGCGTCGGCGCGAAGCTGCTCGACGGAAAATTGTTCGCCGGGGCCAGCGCCTTCTGGACCGAGACGCGCGACTACCAGGTCTATCGCCCGGTCACGACCTTCAACGGCACGAGCGCCGGCCTCGACTTCTACATCGTCAACGCCGACAAGGTCCGCGCCCTCGGCGGCGAGGTCGAGTTGCGCGCGCTGCCCTGCGAGTGGTTCGAGGCGCGCATCGCCGCCGGCCACCAGAACGCCGAGTTCCGCAAGTTCACGACGCCGGGGCCTTTTGGCCAGGACCTCGCGGGCAAGGACGTGAACTTCGTGCCCGAGTTCACGCTCGACGCCAGCGTCACCGCGCGCTGCCGGAAGTGCGGTGTCTACGCGACGGTCGGCGTCACCGGCATCGGCGACTGGTATCTGGACGAACCGAACACCGTCGCCCAGAAAGCCTACGCCCTGCTCTACGCGCGCGCCGGCTGGGAAGGGAAGAACTTCGGCCTCGCCGTCTTCGGCCGGAACCTGACCGACACGACCTACTACGCCAACGCGCTCGACCTCGGGCCGCGCCAAGGTTTCAACAACGGCTTCTTCGTCGGCACGCCGGGCGATCCCATGGTCGTCGGCATCGAATTGACCGGGAAGTTCTGATCGGCCGGGGCCGCCCGCCACGCCGCGCCTGCCCCGCAGGCGCGGCGTTTTTGTCGCGGGCTCCCCTGCCCCGGCGGGTCCGACCGGAAGCCGCGGATCGGGATGCGGATGTCGCACCCGACTGGCCAGGGTCGGCGACAACCCGCTGCAAGGCAGCCGCTGCTTGCCACGCGCGGGCGCGACCGGGCCTGCTTCCACAACGCACGCGCTGACCCGTCTCCGGTTCGCCAGCCGCGCGGACAACCACCACGGCCAGCCGATCCGAGCGCTGGTGATGGACCCACTTTCGAGCGCGGAGATGAGCGTGGACCGGGGGACAAGCTGTCCCCTGCTTCCGAGGTCCAACGGGGCCGCGCTCTTTCGAGCGCGGAGATCCTACCTCCAAGAGGTCACCAAGTACGCGGTGAAGGGCTTCAACGGGGCCGCGCTCTTTCGAGCGCGGAGATACGGAACTCTCCGGGATCTGCCCGGCCGGGGAAGCGTTGCTTCAACGGGGCC
>CAIWVP010000063.1 GCA_903916195.1 uncultured Verrucomicrobiota bacterium
CGGACTTCACGAAGTCGAAGTAGGCGGCCTCGTCCATGCCCTGCCGCGCGTCGTCGGCCGGCAGCTTCACCTGGAGCTTGTAGAGGAAGCCCTGCTCGAGCGCGGCCTGGAGCGTGACGGTGTGGAGGCTGAAACCCTTGGGATTGCCCTTGTGCTTGATCTCGGTGACCAGCTCGTTGAAGAAGTTGGCCGAGCCCCGGTGTGTGCTGAACAGCTCCAGCGAGCCGCCCCACGTGATGCCGGGATAGGCGATGGAGTAGAGCTTGCGCGGATCGGGATGCAGGGCGAACTCGTCGAGCACGCGGTCGCCGCGCTTGCCGGCCTGCGCATCCGGATTGCTCGACATGCTGTGCGCCCGGAGCTTGTTGGCGAACTGCAGCGTGTAGGCCGTGTGGCCCTTCTCATCGATCACCCGCTCGCCCAGGTCTTGGGCGCCCTTGTCGAGGAGGCCGGCGAACGCCTTGCAATCCTCCAGGAAGAGCCGGGCCTGCTCCTCGTCGCGCGAGGAGATCCAGGCATCGAGCCGGGAGTCCTTGAGCGACTTGGTGCTGACGACGCGATAGGCGGTGGACCAGGTCCAACCGATCTGGCGGGACTTCTCGGCCAGCTTGAGCCGCGAGCCGTCCTTGACCCACTTGGCCTGATAGGGGAGCAGCAGCGTGTCGCGCTCGGGACGGCACTTGGCGCGGCCGGCAAATGGAGGGGTGGCCGTCATAGCAGACCCGCGGCCTCCTCGATCTCGCGCAGCGTCTCGGCGCTGAGGCCGCCCGCGATCTTCGCGGCGCTTGTGGCGGCGAGCAGCTTGGCCTTGGCCTCTTCGACCTGGTCGCGGTACTTGCGGAACTCCAGCTCCAGCTTCTGGCGCTTCGTGCGCTCGTTGCTCTGGCCGGCCACGGCGGACGAGAGGTCGAAGAATTTCGCCGGGTTCTCCTGGAGCAGCTGCTTGAGCGCGGCGGGCTCGAATTCGCTGAGGGCCTCGTTGATCTGGCTGGCGAGCAGCAGCTCGTTGGCCTCGGTGATGTGCAGGGTGCCCTCGCCGTCGCCGTCCTTCATCGCCTGGACCATCGCGAGCGAGGCCTCGGCGCGGGCCTTGATCTCTTCGGTGCGGGTCTGCTGCTTGAGCCAGTCCTGATGCCCGCCATGGAACCAGGCGCGGAGGTTCTCCTCGTTGAATCTATCGGCGCCGGCGCCGGGCTGCTTGTCGAGCCACTGCGCGATCTCGCGGTACACGCCGCCGTTCTGCAGGCGCAGGTTGACCTCGTCGCGGAGGGCCTTGGGCAGCCGGGCAACTTTGCCGGTGCGCTTGCGATCGTTGGTGGGGGGTCGGGTCACAGGCCGCGTTCGTGGTCTTTGACGCCTTGGCCGGTGAGGGAGAACTTGGACTCGCCGGTCGGGCTCTCCATCACGGCCACGTGGTCGCTATCGATCAGCACGGGCATCTCGCGGAGGTAATCGAGCTCGGTGTGGTCGAGGCCGGACTTGCGGGCGCTGCGGGCCATCGCGGCGGCGCTGAGGGCGAGCGGGCGGGCGGCGTAGAGCTGCAGCAGGATCTCGGCGCGGATGTCTTGGTTGCGGGTCATGGAGTGGTCCCAGGGGAAAGGCAGTAGGTCAGTAGGTCAGAAAGCCAGTGGGTCAGTGCGGCGGGTGGATCGTGCGCTCGTCGACGCGGGCAAGCCCTGTGGCCAGCTGCGTGATGCGCTTGTGCAGTTCGGCGGAGCGGCGCTCGCTCGATGTGTTGAGCTCGGTGAACTGCTCGGTGAGCTTCTCAGACAAGGTCTTGAAGTCGTCGTCGATCTTGGTGCGCAACGAGGCGACCTCGCTCTTATGGTCCTGCCGCTCGGTGGCCATCTCCTGGCGGACCTTCTCCAGCTCGGCCTTGGTCGCGAAGGTGGCGTCGATGGCCGGGACCCGGCGGAACAACGTCACGATCGCGACCGACAACGCGGCGAGGGAGGTGAGTCCCATGACGAGCTGGCCGATGAAGGCGGGTTGGCTGATCTCGGAGAGCATCGGGGGAAGTGGGCGAGTGGGCGGGTGACCAGTGGGTCAGAGATTCACTTCGCGGCGGGCGGGACGACCACGGCGGTCGATGGTGCAGGCGCAGGAACTGCCACCGTCCGCAGCGCGGCCGGGGCTACCGCCGCCTCGGGCGGCGGGGCCTGGTAGGCGGGCTGCGCTGCGGCCCGCGGTGCCGGCGGTGCGGAGGGCACCAAAGCGCCGACACCCGAGGATGCCTTGATACCCTCGATCAACAGGCGGCCAACGGTGGCACCGACGGCGTCCACACCCTCGGTGTCGACGCGGGCCTCGACACCATCAAGCCCGACGGTTCGCGAGTAGGTGTTGGTGCCCCTCTTCTCCTTCGTGCTGGTCTTGAGGTTCTGGAGCGCGGTCTTGGTGAGGAACGGGGCGCTGAGGCTCGTGCTCTCGATCGGCTGCCCCGTATCAGAGAACCGCTGATGCCGGTAGCTGGTGCAGCCGACGAGCAGCGAGGAGAGGCCGACCAGGCCGACGAGGAGCATCGCACCTTCGCGGAACTTCCCGGTGCCGGTGACCGCTTGATATCCGGTCGAGCCAACCAATTGGGCGACCTTCTCGCGCAGGCCCACGCCGGCCGAGCCTGCGATCGCGCCGCCGAGCAATCCGCCGCCGCCGGTGTAGCCGAGCTTGGCCAGGCCGAACTCGATCAACATCCCGAGCACGGTCGCGAGGTACGGCAGCAATCCGCCGGGGATGTTCGGCGCGACGCGCTTGAGCCCGGCGATGAGCATCGGCACGACCACGGCGATCGCCGCGACCTCGGGCGACATGCTCACCGGAGCCGCGGAGAGGGATGGAACCACCGCCGACGTGGACACACTCACATCGGCGGTGGCGGTTGGACCGGGAACGACACCGGACAACCCGGCGCCGTCACTCAGCGGCACCGAAACGGGTTCATCGCCGAACGCAGGGGCGCACGGGCCGCAGATCGCGAGGGCGACGGAAAGGGTGAGAAGGCGGAGGTAGCGAGTGGTCATTTCCTGTGTGGCACAGGGGGATGACGGACTCGTATGTGAGTGTCGCGCCGTGGCCCCGTGACTGGCGCACACAGTGCGCCAGCCTCAGGGGCATCGGTTAGCGGCAGGGGCCGCAGGGGCGGCGGAGACGGGGATTTGTGACCAACAGCGAAGGCGCGAAGGCGCGAAGAAAACCTGAGGCCTTCAACCTGAGACCTCAAACCCTTCCCCGCCTCACCGCTTCAGCCGTTCCCCGGCCCAGAACTCGGGGTCGGCCGCGGCCCGCTTGTGGGCGAGCAGCGTGCCCAGCTCGTACTCGACCTTGAACGGCGTGATGCGCCGCGACCGCACGTGCCCGGCCTCGGCCAACCGGGTGAGACTCGTGCATCCGCGGGACCATTTCAGTCCGAGGATTCGGGCCGCCTCGCGCGCCACGACCCAGGCCTCGCCGCTGCCATCGGGCACGGCCACGGGCGCGGCCTTGAACGTGCCATCCCCTTGCGCGGTGAAGCGCATCATCACCGGTAGGTCGAACGGCAGGTCCGGATGGTGGCGTGGGGTGCGGCTCATGTTGGAGAGGAAGTGATCAGTGATCCGTGATCAGTGATCAGTGGGGCAAGGCGCGTCCGCCCGCGCAAAGCCAGGAACGAACCCGATGGATTCCATCGAGATCTTTGCAGCCTGCTCCATCACGGCGCGAAACACCCAATCGGGCCATCCTGCAAGGTATCCGGCCAACTCGCTCTTCTGAAGCAACATCCCGTCCGCGATATCTTCGGCCCACAGCCTCACCTGTAGATTCACGCTCTGCTTGCTGCGGGTGACTTTGGCCAAGAGTTCAGGCTCCTTACATGGCAGGTGCTTGCCGTGGGTGTCCCTGGCGTACCAGCACTCGATTGCAGTGAAGCCGTCCGGGGCGGACTTGATCTCCACGCCGACGTCGACGCCGATCATATCGAGCTGGGTAGTACGATAGAACTCGAACTCGGCTCTCGCCCGTTTGGTGATCTTCAATTTCATTTGTCAGTTCCTGCTTTCCTGCTTTCCAGATTCACCACTTCCCGGCTTGCGCATGGCCTTGATCGTGCGCTCCAGGGCGCCGAGGTAGGGCCAGCCGTCGCCGGTCTTGCGGCGGATGGCGTCGCAGTAGGCAGGGCCTTTGCCGGCGTACTGCAGGGCCGTTTCCGCGGCGCGGATGCGGGCTTGCAGGGCGGTGTCGGCGTAGCGGTCGCGGCTGGTCTTGCCGCGCTTGTTCTTCCCCGCCCAGTAGCCGCGCACGGCCAGCACGTCGCCCCGGCGCGGCAACGGCAGCGTGCCGGCGTCCACGCCGCGCCAGTAGATGGCCTCGAAGAACGCCAGCAAGCTGTCGAAGTGGTCATCGGTCAGCCGCGGGTCGGTGGACGAGGTGAGGTTGGTGAAGCCGCTCACGTGGGCCAGGGTCTCGCGGTAGTCCTCGTCGGCCACGCCGGCTTGGCGCTGGGCGCGCTTGAGCAGGGCTTTCTGGGGGTTGGTGAGCATCGGAAGGGGAAGTGATCGGTGATCAGTTTTCAGTGATCAGAGCGCCGGGGCGGCCGACTTCGTGAATACGATCCAGTGGGTCTTCGCGGTCGCGCCACAGCGCTGGCCGAACAACGGCCTTTCTGGCGTCAACGTGAGCACTGTCGACACAGGGATCCGATGCTCGTTCCATTTGAAGATCAGCGTCCCCAGCGGGCTCAACACGCGGAAGCACTCAGCGAATCCCCGTCTGATCTCGTCGCGCCAGTCCGGCATCAAGGTCCCGTATTTCTTGGCCATCCAACCCTTCTTGCCGCTGAACGTGTGAGGAGGGTCGAACACGACCAGCGTGAAGGTGGCATCTCTGAACGGGAGCGCCTTGAAGTCGGCCAGGATGTCCGGATTGATGACGATCTCGCGCCGTCCTTCCCGTGTGTCCGCTGTGCAAGCCTCGCGGCGTTTGTCCACAAAGAGGGCCCGCTGGTCGGCACCATCGAACCAGAACATCCGGGGACCGCAGCAGGCATCTAGCACGGCGGGAATCTGGGGTTTCTGAGCAGGCATATCAGTGGGGGCGGTTGGGATCAGCAGCCGCGCAGGAGCAGGATGATGAGAGCGATGATCATGAACGTGTGGCCTTTGAATGCGGCGTGAGCCTCGATGCGTTCCAGGCGGCGGTGCATGTCGGACAGCCGGTTGCGGTGTTCGCGGGTAGTCATCGGCGCGTCGGGTTGATTGCGTTCGTCGTTCACGACTTACCCTCCCCAATGCTCGCCCGCAGCGCGGCGCGGCAGGTGGTGATCTTGGCGGCGAGTTTGCGGTCGACGGCGGCCCACGTGGTGATTGCCTCGGTGCCGCTCTGGATCGTGCTGTGATCGCGGCCGGAGAAGGTCCGGCCGATCATCGAGAAGCTCACCTTGGGCAGTTCGTGCAGAAGCAACCAGCACACGTACCGCGGCTCTGTCATGCTCCGCTTCCGCCTCCGGGCGAGCAGTTGGTCGGGCGTGACCGGCCACTGGGCACACACCGCTTCCATCACCCTGGGCAACTGGTCGGCCAGCTCGGACTCGGCGACGTGCGCCGACGTGATGCGCTCGATCTCCGCCGCGAGGACGCGCGACTCGTCGAGCAAGTCGCGCATCCGGTCGCGGCAAGCCTCGGCAGTGGTGGGCAGGGTGAAGGCCACAGGATCAGGAGAGGAAGGCGATGCGGCGGGTCGCGGGCTTGGTCTGGGGAGGAATGTAGTCGCGTTGGCGCCACACGACCCCGACGCGCCATGCGTTGGCCACCGAGAGCTGGTTGACACCCCCAGGAATGAGCTTGAACAGCTCGATGAGCATCGCCGGTGTAATCGTTCCGCTGACCAGGATGGCTTCCAGTCGGCGCGGCGAGAACACCAGCTCGATCACCGGACCGGCCGGCTGTGCGAGCGCGGTTTCCTGCTCCGGCTTCACGCCGCGGCGCTTCTGGGCGGCCGTGGGCTTGGCGGGCGCTGTGGTATCGAGGTCTGATATCATGGTAGGACGAGGGGTTTGGCGCGGTGGCTGTTCGCGAGCTTCAGCGCGCGGCGCATGTTGGAGATCTCCCGCTGCAGGCTCTGCTCGTCGATGCCCTTGGCGGCTTTCGGATCCAGATCGGTGACCTGGTCGATGGCGCGGATCAGCTCGACGACTTTGTCGCGGCGCTTCTCCAGGGCGTTGCGTTGGGCCGAGGTCACGCGACCTCCTTGGTCTCGAAGCTCACCTTGGCGGCGCTGGCGGTCGTGCAGGCCTTGAGGATGGTCTTGGCATCGCGGGGCGTGAACTTCTTGGCGACGAGCTCGCGGAACTCGGCGACCGGCACCCATTGCACCCGAGGCTCGAAGAGCTCGGACCATTCCCCGCCGACCTTCTCCTTGAGCTTCGCGCCGCTCGGCGTCTCCGCGTCGATGGAGGATTTCAGCCGCGCTGCCGGCTGTGTGACACGGGCGATCGCGCCGCCGTCGCAGGCGTAGACGATGCTGTAGCCGCCCTCCTTGGTGGCCTCGCGGCGCTCGGCCGGCTCGGCCTCGGCCAGGACGACCAAGTCGGCCTTGAGGCCTTTGAGGGTTTCGGTGTCGGTCTGGATCTGGCGATCCAGGGCGATGGCTTCAGCGACGAGTCTCTCGATTTGTTTGGTGCTCATGTTGTTTTTTTTGGTGGGAAGGAACTCAGAAAAGGGAGGCCTGCTCGATCTTGGGCGTGGCCTTGGCCACGGTGCGGCGGGCTCGGGTGCGGGCGGCCAGCTCGCGGTGCATCAGGGCCAAGGCCTCGGTCGCGCAGAGGGGCTGCACGACCACGCCGCCGGGCAACGCCTCGGTGCGGGCGGCCTGCATGGCGGCCGTGATGCGGGGCTCCAGCTTGCGCGCCTCGGCCTGCAGCTCCTCGGAGCGCTGGCCGACGTGGCGGTCGATGCAGTTCTCCAGGTACGTGGGCAGCCACTGGTGATCCGGCCGCTTGATCTGCGGGAGCAGCGTGAGGATGGCCCGGGTGACCGACATCTCGTCGAACCGCCAGCCGCGGCGGTCGCACTCGGCGCCGTAGCGGCACACGGCCTTGACCAGGGCGCCGTGGTCGCGGGAGTAGGCGCGGGCGGCATCGGGCGTCGCCGCGTAGAACTGCTCGCGGATGGCGGTGAGGCAGCGCTCGATGACATCGGTCGGGGTCATGCGAGGGCGAGTTGCAGGTTGGAAGGTTTCACCGGTTTCACCTGGCGGCGGGAGCGGGCGAACTCGATGAGGCGGCGGGCGTGGACGATGCAGTCGGCCGGTCGGGCGGAGGTGAACTGGATGCGGCAATCCAGCGGCCAGGCTTGCCAGCACTCGGTGCAGACCACGCGGTCCGCGCACTTCAGCTTTCCGCAGGCGCAGGGTTTCATACGCCGGCCCTCCATTGGCGGCTCCGGCGGACCGCGACCTGTACGGTGGAGCCCCCATCGTCGAAAGGCTCGGGGAGCTGCATGGTCGAGCGCTCCTTGCGCCATGCGGTCTCGAAGCGGGAAAGGCAGGCCTCGGGCTCCGGCTTGTGACCGGCCAACGCCAACGGCTGGGGCTTGAAGTTGGCGACCAGGGAGCGGGCGACGGCCGCGCCGCGCTCGGTGAGTTCGTAGCGGCCCACCCAGCGGCGGCGGTTGCCCAACGTCGACGGGACCATAACGCGATCGACCAGCCGCAACATCGCTCCATGACGTCGCCCCATTGTTGCGACACGCTGGACCATCGGGCCCTCGCTGATGCCGTAGGCCGCGGCGGCTTGCTGGTAGGTGAACGGCGCCGGCAACGACAGGAGCACGCGCGCCATCTCGGCGTGGTCGGCCTCGGTGAGTGTCTGGCCTCTCATCGCGTGGCGGGTTTGAAGTTGGCCGCGAGGGTCTTGGCGGAGCCGCGGTCCCAGGCGGTGTCGTGCTCGGCGAGGTAGGCGTCGTCCGCGCCGGAATCGGCGGCGACGTCGACCTCGGTGTCGCGGCGGAGATCCGCAGCCAGGGAGACGATCAGCGCGATGACCAGCGCGCTCGGGACGATGACCACGACCAAGGTGGCGATGAGGATGGCGACGAAGAGGGAGTCCATGGGGAGGTGAAGGGTGAGGGGTGAAAGTTGAAGGTCTCAGGCCTCGGTGCCGGTGCTCAGGTGGGGGTCGGCCATGGCGTCGAGGCCGGCCTTGGCCTCGGCGACGAGTTGCCAGGTGAGGGCCCGCTTGCGCTTGTTCGCCAGCTTGGCGCCCATGCGGAGCAGCAGCAGCCACATGCCCAGGGCCTCGTCGCGGATGACCTCGGTCTGCATCCGCAGGGCCTCACCGGTCGCCGCCGGCAAGCCGTAA
>CAIWVP010000064.1 GCA_903916195.1 uncultured Verrucomicrobiota bacterium
CCGAGGGTGGCGCTGAGGAGGAGGACTTTGGAGCTGAACGAGTTCATGGTCTTTTGGTGCTTTGGCTGAGGTTGAGAGCGGGTTTTAGTTGGAGGAACGGCGGCGCCAGAGGACGAGGGCGGCCAATCCGGAGACGGCGAGCACCACGGTGCCCGGCTCGGGAACGGCAGTCACCCCGGCCGCGGTGAAGGTCGACCCTCCGTTGTTGTTGATCTGGAAGTAGCCGAGATACTTCGCGTCCGCGGTGCCCGGCGTGACCTCGTAGAAGTCCGCGCGAACGAGTTCCGCGGCACCGAACGGGGCCAGCTTCGTGACCTCCGAGTTGCCTTGGAAGGTACCGTTGTACGTGCTGCCCGATCCGCCGCCCGCCGTGCCGCTACCGATCCAGCGGCCGACGTTGTGGGCGGTGTCCGAGTTGGGGATCAACACCGCGTTGCCCGAGGAGCCGGGCACGGCGGGCAAGGTGGTCGCGCCGCTGCCGAGCGTGGAGATCTTGGTCGCGGTGTTCGCGAGGTTGCCGGACGACTTGTCCTGCCAAGGATCGCTCTGGACGGTGGGGTCGACGCGACCCCGGCTGACCCAGAGGGTCTGGAGCGGATGGGCCGCATCGGAGGTGACCGTCTTGTTGGCGGCCGAGAAGCTGTAGGAGAGCCCTACGAGGCTGCTGAAGGTGTTTCCCACCAACGCCGTGCTGCCGACGGAGAACGAGGTCCCGGGAGCCGCGTTGTAGAAGCTCGACACCGGACCGAGGTTCATGAGCAGCGACGAGGTCGAGCTGTTGGCCGCGGTAGGGCGGATCGCGAGCAACACGTCCTGGTCGGAGTAGCTGAAGTTCTGGGCCACGGCCAAGGGCGCGAGCGCCGCCAGTGCGACGGCGGACAGCCAAGTGCGGGAGATCATCGGGTTCATGGTGTGCTGGAGGTCGTGTTTTCTGAGATGCTCCGGGACGACAGGGGCCGAGCGGAACCCGGACAACCTACGGACGACCGCGATGACGGACTTCCATTGTTCCGCCACCGGCACGCATCGTTCCGCCGCAGGCCTGGCCCCGTGGAACCGCGGTCCCGACAGCGAAAAATGCTCCATGTGTCGTCCGCGTGACGACACCCGCCGTCCCGTGACAGAGAGGTAACCCGTGGCATACCCGATTTTGGGTACGTCCGGCGGCCTCGGGTGCGCCGCTTCGAGGACGAGATCCACCGTTCGTAGCCGCCGACGTGAGGAGGCGGAAGGCCGCCCGAGGTAGGGCGGAGCTGCCGTTCCGCCGTGATCTCGCCGGTCGCCAGCGCAGGGTCGCGGGCGGCCCGGACCGCCGAAACTTCACCACGCCCCTCCCGGCGGGAGTCTCGGCGGCGCCGTAGCGCCGCTCTACCGGGAAGGCTCTCCGCCTTGTGACCTCGGCGGCCACGCCCGTCCGCTCGGCGCCGGTAAAAACGTTTGCGGGACGGGCGGTGGGGACCTATGCAGCGCCCGCTCCATGAGGATCGAATACAAGATGATCGGCGGCGACGGACGCGAATACGGTCCGGCCACGCTCGAGGAAGTCCGCGAATGGTCGGTCGACGGACGGTTGGCCCATGGAACGCCGGTGTGGCGCAGCGACGAGGCGCGTTGGCAACCCGCCGGTTCTTGGCCGGAGCTCCGCTGGGACCTGCGGTCGCCGGTGCCGCCATCGGAACCGGTCGCGGTCGCGGTCGCGCCGCGGGTCGAGGAAGAGCTCGTGCCCGCCGGCCTCTGGGTCCGTATGGCCGCCTATTTCATCGACACGATGGTGCTCACGAGCCTGGTCATGGTGGCCACGACGCCGTGGTCGGACGAGTTGGCGAAACTCGCGGAGGCCGCGTTCGCCCAGCTCAAGGCCCCGGCCCCGGAAATGGCCATCGTCGTCCGGTGGTGGCTGGTCTCGGTGGCGATCGATCTGCCGGTGAGCTTCTTTTATTTCGTCGGTTTCAACACCCTGCGGGGTGCCACGCCAGGGAAGCAGATCCTCGGTCTGCGCATCTTGGACGCTGATGGATCACGGCTGACCTTCGGCCGCGCTTTGATCCGCCATTGTGGGGAATGGCTGAGCAAGCTGACCTTCGGCATCGGCTTCCTGCTGGTGGCCTTCACCCCCAAGAAACGAGCCCTGCACGACCTGCTCGCCCGGACCCAGGTGGTCTTCGACCGTCGCGGTCGCCGTTGATGGCTTGTCGGCTTGTCGGCTTGTCCGCCCGACCACTGGAGGCGTTCCGGCCGGCCGCCCGGCCGCCCGATTCATCGCAGGATCTCGCCCTGGGTCACATCGCCCGGGATGTCGAGCAACTGGACCTGGTTGATGGTCTTGAACCGGGCGTCGTCGCGGAACTGCCAGACGACCTTCTTGTCGCGCGTGACCTCGACGAACTGGGGTTGTTCGCCGACGTGGCCGTGCCCGAGATAATTGGCGAACACCGTGTTGCCGTTCGGCAGGCGCTGGCAGCCCGCCATCAGCCGGAGCGGGTTGCCGGGCAGGTCGTTCTCGTTGAGCTCCCACACGACCTTCTCTTTGGCATCGAGTTCGATGGCCTTGTGGCCGTCGCCGCAGGTCACGAGCAGATGTCCATCCGGCAGCGGCACGACCGCGTGCGGATCACCAGGCACGTGGATGGACCGGAGCACGCGGCCGTCGCCGTCGAGCTCCACGATCTTGCCCTCGCCCTTGAAGCACACGAAGTAGTGGCCGTTCCGTGCCTTGCGGGTGCCGCGATATTGGTTGTGCGTCACGACCGTCGGGGTGGTGACGAGCTTGATCTCCTTCGCGATCTTTCCCGCGCGATCGACCTCGATGATGCGGCTGGTGCCGCCCTCGACGATCAGCACGCGTCCGTCCGGCAACGGTTGGCAGGAATGGACCTCGACCTTCTCGGGAGCCTTGTATTCCCACACGATCTGCTTGGCAGGCGTGACCTCGAGCGCACCGCTGACGAAGCAGAAGAGGTAGTTTCCGTTGGGCAGCCGCCAGCAGTCCTGCGGTGCCTTGCAGGCGAATTCCCACTCGATCTTGCCCTCGGCGGAGACGGAGCAGACCTTGCCGCTGTTGTAGTCGCAGCACAGGAACGGGCGGGCGGCCTGGAGAGTGAAGAGTCCGGCGAAGAACACGGCGGCGAGCCGGAGCAACGAAGGGGATTTCATGCCCGGACTTTGGCGGGGCCGGCGCCGGAGTCGATGCCGGATGCGCGGAAGGGTGTGATTGGAAGTGGCGGTCAGTTGAGGTGGTGTGAGGGGAGATCCCAGTAGGCGTGCCCGAGGAGGTCGGCGAGAGCGACGGGGGAGGCCGAGCATGGCTCCCGTCGGGTTTGGGCTCTTCCCCCAAGAATCCGTGGTCGCGGAGGTCGGTAAGTACTTTCGACCCGTGGAAATCGCCTGAGCGGGACCCGCAGGACAGATGGGGCCGCGCGGCAGCGCGGACCCTACCCAAGAGGGACGGGCTGCCGCCCGTCCGTGACTTCTCCCCGCGTCGGCGGCATCGGCAGCATGCCGAAGCGAGCCGCGGCCACGGGCGCATCCGGGCACCGCGGGCACGAAAAAGGCCGCGACCTCGAGGTCGCGGCCTTTTGTGGGAAGCAAGGTTGTCAGCGCAGGCCCGTGTATTCGGCGCCGAGCTTGTGGATGGTGCCGATCACCTCGGAGCGCAGCTCCGTGCCGCTGGCGGTGTTGATGCCGTATTTCACGCTGAACTGGTCGGCTTCTTTCAGTCCGTCGATGCGGAGGAACAGCGTGCGTTTGTCGGCGCCGAGCTTGGCGGTCCGGACCAGCAACTTGTCGTGCGCGGTCTTGCCGGGTTCCAGCACGGAGACCTCGGGGGAACCGTAGTCGCCGCTGTATCGGTAGTTCCAGAGCTCGAACGCGTAGCTGCCGACGTCTTCCGCGGTCTTCGGGTCGAGGTCGGAGCTGAAGGTGAGCACGATGCCGTTCTTTGCGGCGTGGGCCTTCACGGGCATGTCCACCGGCTTGCCGGTGTATCGCACGCGGTAGAATCCGCCGTCGCGGGTCGCGGCGTTCTGCCAGCCCTTGAGGCCGGCGACGTAGAGTTGGCCGTCCTTCTCGTTGAACCGGCCGCGCATCACGCCGCTGGCGAACTTGAGGTTGAACGGGACCATGCTGGCCTGGGTGGTGCCGTCGACCTGGTCCATGAGCACGCCGTAGAGCAGGCACTTGCCGTAGCTCATGAAGAGCGGGGCGCCCTTCCACGGCCCCCACTTGTCGCTGGTGACGTAGACCTGGCCGCCGCTGGAGTTGTCCCAGCGCATGGGCAGCCACGCGATGGGTTCGTCGTAGCGCGTCGGGATGGGCATCGTCTTGTCCCAACCCTTGAGCTTGTTCGCTTTGCGGGCCTCGGGATCGCTCGGGTTCATCTTGATCTCGCGGCCATCGGGATAGCGCAAGGTGAGCTCGCGCTGGGCCGCGGGCGTCATGCCCATGAACGCGCCGGGCTTGACCAGGTTCAGCTTGGACGACGGCATCCAATGGCCTTGGTTGTCGCCGATGAGGATGGTGTCGTCCGGTCCGACAGTCATGCCGTTCGGTGCGCGCAGGCCGGTCGCGTAGACCTCCAGCTTCTTGCCGTCGGGAGAGACCTTGAGGAGCGTGCCCTGGTGCGGCGAGGTGACGCTCGGTTCCCACGGTGCGCCCTTGGCGTAGTAGAAGTTGCCCTTCGAATCCGTGTGCAGATCGAGGACGAACTCGTGGTAGTTGGGCGTGACGACGGTGTCGTTGTTGAAGTTCTCGTAGAAGTCCGCCTCGCCGTCGCCGTTGAGGTCCTTGAGGCGGGTGATCTGGTCGCGGCCCGCGACGTAGATCTCGCCTTTGACGACCTTGAGGCCGAGCGGCTGGAACAGGCCGGTCGCGAAACGCTTCCAGGTCAGCTTACCCAGCTTGTCGTCCACACCGGACACGATCCACACGTCGCCGTGGAAGGCGCAGATGGCGGCGCGGCCGTCGGGCAGGAAGTCGAACCCGCCCCAGAACGTGCGCGTGTTGTAAACGTTGGGGAACGGCTCGGTGATGGTGTCCACCTGGTAGGGGCCGTCCTCGGTGCCGAGCTTGCCCTCGGTGGTGATCTCGGCCGTCCAGCGGGCCGGTCCGCCCTTGGTCAGGGTGGCGATGTCGGTGGACGGGCGTTTGGCGAGGGCCGCGAAGCCTTCCGGCCTCGGGTCGTTGGAGAGCGCGAGGCGCAACTGTTCACCGGCCTTGACCTTGGCGAACTTCACCAGCAGCCGGCCTTCGTTGTCGACGTCCAAGCGGGCGGTGGTCGCGTCGAGGGAAGCGATGGCCAGCTTGAGGCCGTTCTTGAGCGAGACTTGGACCGGCACGCCCGGCTTGAGCCCGCCCGAGGCCGGGGAGCCGAGACCGTCCGCCAGCAGCACGGTGAGCGGTCCGCCACCCGAGACGAACTGGATCGTGCGGGTGAAGATCGGCTGGCCGTCGACTGATTCGAAGCCCGGCGTCTCGAGGACCTCGGTCGTGCCCACGGTGTAGCGCAGCACGACCTGGTCGCCGTTCACGTGCAGGCCGGAGTAGTGCGCCCACGACTTGGGCAGCGGACCCTGCTGGCGTTCACGCGGGTCCTCGAGCTTGCCGGAGGCATCGGTCCATCCGGGTCCGGGGATCGTCTCGAAGGCGACGGTGCCCTTGAGCGACGGGGGAGGCGGCCATTCGATCTTGGTGAGCGTGTTGCCGAACTCGAGGAACTCGCCCGACCACGCGGCCGAGAGGCGGAGCGTGTCGAGGTCGTACACGACGTAGTTGGTCTTGGCGGCGCCGAGCGTGACCGCGACGCCTTTCATGGCGGAGGCAAGGCCGCGGGTGCGCAGGACGGTCCCGGACCAGAACGGTCCGCGTTCGGGAAGCGCGTCGGCGCCGAGCGACGTGGCGACCGATCCCAGGACGAGGCCTGCGACCACGCCGAGCCGGCGGAGGGATGATGATGTCTGTTTCACAAGCATAACGGAGAGATACCCCGCGACTCTTCGTGACACCCGGACAGGATGCAAGCCGCCACGAATGCCGGCTGCGGCTTTGCCTTGTCGCTGGGTTCGCGTAGCGTCCGCGCGACGTGGCCTCCCCTCTCCCATCCGTCCGGACACTGCTGGTGCTCGGACGCGCCTCGAACCTGCCGACCGTGTGGTCGAACTGCTTCGCGGGCTGGTTGCTCGGCGGCGGCGGTTCGTGGATCAAGCTGGCCGTGCTCACCGTCGGCGGGTCGCTGGCCTACATCGGCGGCATGTTCCTGAACGACGCCTTCGACGCGTCGTTCGACCGTCAATTCCGTAGGGAGCGTCCCATCCCGAACGACGCCATCGAGGAGTCGCTCGTGTGGAAGCTCGGCGGTGGGATGCTCTTCGCCGGCTGGCTGTCGCTCGCGGTGCTCGGTTGGACGACCGCGGTGCTGGCGACGTTGCTCGTGGTCTCGGTGCTGGTGTACGACGCGGTCCACAAGGCGGTCGCCTTCTCGCCGGTGCTGATGGCGGCATGCCGGTTCTTCCTCTTCCTCGCCGCGGTGTCGTCGGGCGGCGCGGGCGTCACCGGCATCGGCATCTGGAGCGCGATCGCGTTGGCCGGATGGATCGTCGGCCTGAGCCATGTCGCGAAGCGCGAGAGCACCACGGGCGCGCTGCCCCGCTGGCCGTTGGCGCTGCTGGCGCTGCCGCTGTGCTTGGCCGCGCTCGTCGACGACGGCGATTGGCGGCTCCGCGCGCTGGCGATCGGCGCGTTGCTGGCCGCTTGGACCGCTTGGTGCCTGCGCCACACCTTCGCCACGGGCAACCGCAACCTCGGTCTCACGGTCGCGGGCCTGTTGGCGGGCATCTGCCTCGTGGATTGGCTCGCCGTCGCGCCACCGTTCGGCACCGGCCTGGTGTTCGTCGGCCTGTTCGCGGTGTCGTTGGCCGGCCAGCGCTTCGTGCCGGCGACGTGACCGCGGTGAAGTTCGGCGTTCAAAATCCGGGCGTCCCGGTCCAAGCTGCGCGCGTGCCGCCACGACGCCAACTCCACAACATCGCCCTCGTCGGGTTCATGGGCGTGGGCAAGTCCACGGTGGGCCATCTGCTGGCGGAGTTGATGCAGTTCGACCTCATCGACACCGACAAGGTCATCGAGCAGCGCACGGGGCGGCGCATCGCGGAGATCTTCGCGACGGACGGCGAGCCGGCCTTCCGCGCGCTCGAGGCGGACCTGGTGAAGGAGATGGAGACGCTCCGCCGGACGGTGGTCTCGACCGGCGGCGGGCTGGTCGTCGCCCCGGCGAACATGGAGAGCCTCAAGGCGCATGCGCTCGTCGCCTGCCTCTGGGCCTCGCCCGAGGTGATCTTCGAGCGCGTCCGGCACCAATCGCACCGGCCGCTGCTCCAGGCGCCGGACCCGCTGGCCAAGATCCGTGAGATGCTCGGTGCGCGCGCACCGGCCTACAAACAGTCGGACGTGATGGTCGGCGTCGATTTCCGCGCACCGCTCGAGACGGCGCGACACATCGCGAACTCGTTCCGGCGGGCCGTCGCGGAGCGCGGATGAACCGGCGCGCATGAAGGAAGCCGTCCAACGCCGGGCCGCCGAGCTGGGGTTCGACGCGTGCCACGTCACCACCTCCGTGCCGCCGGAGAGCGCGCCGCGGTTGTTCGAGGCCATCGCGGAAGGGCGCCTCGGCGAGATGGCCTGGATCGCCCGGAACGCTGAGAAACGCGTCGCGCCCGACAAGGTCTTGCCAGGGATCCGGAGCGTGGTCGTGCTCGCGGTGAGCTACCACGGCGGCGCGGCGGCGGGCCCGGGAAGCGCCGGGGACCCGACGGCGACCGGTAAGACCGGGATCGTCGCGCGCTATGCGCGCCACGCGGATTACCACGACGTGCTCGCCGGGCCCTTGCGGCAGTTGAGCGACTTCATCGACGCCCTCGGCGGGCCGGGGACGCGGTCGCTGTGGTACGTGGACACGGGCCCCGTGCTGGAGCGCGACCTCGCGCAACGGGCCGGGATCGGTTTCGTCGGCAAGCACACCAACCTCGTCTCGCGCCCGCTCGGCAACTGGTTCTTCCTCGCGGAGATCCTCACGACGCTGGAGCTGGATCCGGATCCGCCGGCCCGCAACCGTTGCGGCTCGTGCTCGCGATGTCTCGAAGCCTGCCCGACCGGAGCGTTGCCAGAGCCCTTCCGTCTCGATGCCCGGCGTTGCATCTCGTACCTCACCATCGAGCTGAAAGGCAGCATCCCGGTCGAGTTGCGACCGCTCGTCGGCGACCGCATCTACGGATGCGACGATTGCTTGGCGGCGTGTCCTTGGAACCGTTTCGCCCGCGAAGGCCGGCTGATGATGGCCCACGCGCGGACCGATCTGGCCGAGCCGGACCTATTGGGTCTTCTCGCGCTCGACGCGGCGGCCTTCAAGGCGCGGTTCGCCGGCACACCCGTGCTGCGCACCAAACGGCGCGGTCTGCTTCGGAACGTCTGCGTCGCGTTGGGCAACGTCGGCGGACCGGAGGCGTTGCCGGCCTTGGGGATGGCGGCGCAGGATCCGGAACCGCTCATCGCCGAACACGCCGCGTGGGCGATCGCCGAGATCCAGGGCAGGGAAGACCGAAGGGTGAAGGGTGAAGGGTGAGGGGTGAGGGCATGGAGCCGCCGTGCTTCTATTTCCGGGTCGCGCCGGATCCGATTTCTGTGTTGGCGGCATGCGGACGCCATTTAACCTCCGCGCCTCACGTCCTCGGCTGCCGCCGCTTCTGCTGATCGCCGTGGGCCGGCTGCCTTCCCGAGGAGTCCGGCCCGGGATCGTCGGGAACGCGCGCCGGTCCGTCCGATTGTCCATATCCTGAAGCAAGACCCATGAAATACGGCCTCGATCTCCGCCCGGAAGGCGCGTTGGACCTCGTGTCCCTCGGCGCTCTCGTCCACCGCCTCGACACCGGCATCGTCCCGTTCCGCAAGGCGACACAGTGCCAGATCCATGTCAGCGGCGGCGAGTTCAACGTCGCCGCCAACCTATCGGACTGCTTCCGCCGTCGCACCGGCATCGTGTCCGCGATGGTGGACTACCCGATCGGCGACCTGATCGCGGAGCGGGTGCGCGCGATGGGTGTGCGGCCGTTCTACCGGCGCTTCGAGCACGACGGCGTGACCGGGCCGAACATGGCGACCGTCTACAGCGACCAAGGCAAGGGCGTGCGTGCGCCGGTCGTCTTCTACAACCGCTGCAACGAGGCGGCGGCGCAGCTGAAGCCGGGGGATTTCGACTGGCCGGCCATCTTCGCGGGCGGCGTCCGGTGGTTCCACAGCGGCGGCATCTTCGCCGCGCTCTCGCCGTCCACGCCGGAGCTGATCATCGAGGGCATGAAGGCCGCGCACGCGGCAGGCGCGGTGACGTCGTTCGACCTGAACTTCCGCGCCAAGCTCTGGAAGGTCTTCGGCGGCGGCGACCGCGCGGTGGCCACGCTCCGCCGGATCATGGAGCACGTCGATGTCATCATCGGCAACGAGGAGGACCTGCAGAAGGGCCTCGGTGTCGCCGGCCCGGAGGTGGCCGCGTCGTCGAAGCTCGATACGGGGACTTTCTTCGACATGATCGGCCGCGTCGTCGCGCAGCATCCTCATGTCAAGGCCGTGGCCACGACGCTCCGCGAGGTCCATTCGACGAACCGCCATAGCTGGAGCGCGGTCGCCTGGATCGATGGCAAGAACCACGTCGCGCCGACCTGCGAGCTGGATGTCCTGGACCGCGTCGGCGGCGGCGACGGCTTCGCTGCGGGATTCATCCACGGCCTGCTCGCGGGCGAGAGCGAGGAGATGGCCGTGAAGCTCGGCTGGGCCCACGGCGCGCTGCTCACCAGCTACCACGGCGACACCACCATGGCGACGGAGGAAGAGGTGCGGGCGTTCGCGAAGGGCGGTTCGGCGCGCATCCAGCGCTGACCGGCCGTTGCCGGCTGTCAGAGATCAGGCGGCAGGAACCTCCGGGGCCTGCCGCTTTTTCGTGGGCAGGGCGTCTTCTCCGCGACCGGTCCCCGACCGGCCATCGGTCATGTCGAGATACGGCTGGACCTCGTCCAGCCGGCCCAGCTCCATCAGCGCCTGCAACCGGGCCGTGACCAGCGCGGTCTGCTTGCCGATCTTCTCCGGCGGCAGCATCTCGAGCACGCGGACCAGGTCGCCGCGGTCCGCGAACCCAGCGGCCGCTTCGGCCAGCGCTGCCTTGGCCAGCTCAGCGACCCGCTCGGCGCGCCGTTCCGGCTCCAACCGCAACCGCAAGCCCAGGAGGGTCGTCCGGCGGTCGGTGCGCCCGGCCAGCGACTTGAGCAGGATCCGGCACCCGGCGCCGGAGAGTTCCCTGCCGGGATCGGCGCCCGCTGCGAGCACGTCGATCGAAGCGTCCCGGAACGCTCCTTGGCCGACGGCGAACCCCCACAGGATCCGGCAACCTTCCGCCCGTTCCTCCGCCGACACCGCCCCGCTCAGGAAAGAGCCGAGGGCGAATTGCGCCCCCGGATCCTCAGACCGGACCCGCACCCATCCGCGGGCTGCCGCGATGGCCTCGGCCAAGGACCCGGTGTCGCGGACCCAGCTCACGTGGAAGCGGAGATAGTAGGGGTCGATCGGGTCGGTCTTGAGCAGACCCTGCAGATGAGGACCGGCCAGGTCGGTCCGGTTGAAGGCCGCGCAGGCGTCCAGATAGCCCAAGTGGTCCTCGCGAGTGGCCTCCGGCGTGGTCAACAACTGCTGCCAGTAGTTGATGCCCTCGGCGGAACCGACCCTCGAGCAATAGTTGGCCACGAGGCGCAGGACCTTCGGCTCGGACGGGGCAGGCTGCCCGCACGACGGCTCCGGGTTCGTCCGCCGCTGCGTCCCGGCTCAGCGGCGCGCGGCGACTTCGCCGGTGTCGATCCGCAGGTCGGCCCAGTAGCCGGACTCGAAGCTCCAGCCGTTCGCCGCGTTCTCCAACCGGAGGACGACCACGCGTCCACCGAACCGGGCCAGGTCGAGCGAAACGTCCGTCCAACGCGGGCCGTCGTGGGTGACCGTCTGCCGGTGCAGCAATTCGCCATCGGCCTTGATGCGCAGCTCCCAATCGCCTTGCTCGTGGGCGGCTACCTTGAAGCGGAGCGTCGCCTTCTGCCCGGCCGGCAGCATCAGCTTCTTCACCAGCGCGGCCGGCGTGCGTTCGTCGAGCGGATGGGTCATCAGCACGTTCACCTGGCCGGCGAGCTCGGGATACTTCCGCGGCGCACCCTCGAAGGCGGGGCTCTCGACGCGCCACCCGGGGTTCCAGAGCGCGACGGATTCCCCATCGGACGCGCCTTCGCGATCCGGCGCGACCGAGGCCTGGTCGGATCCGGCCGCGATGAGCTCCTTCTTGCGCTCGTCGGTGAGCGGCCGGCCGTCGCCGGGCGGCGCGAGGATGTACCAGATCAGGTTCCGGAAATCGGCCTCGGGCATCTGCTCCAGGCCTTCGGGCATCGCCGAGTTCTCGGTGACCCGTAGCGATCTCACGTTGGACTTGTCGATGATCGCCTCGCTGGGGCCGGCCATGACGAGCTTCACGTGGGTCGCGGTGTTCTCGGTCATGCGCCCGCTGAGCGTCTGGTCGTCCTTGGTCTCGACCTCCACCTGTTCATAGCCCGCGCCGATGATCTCGTTCGGGTGGATGACGTTGTGCAGCAGCGCGTCGAGCGAGCTGCGGCCGACGCCCGTCAGGTCGGGGCCGATGTCCGCGCCCTCGCCGTGGAGCTTGTGGCAGATGAAGCACGTCTTCTTCGCCACCTCGTGGCCGGCGTTGATGTCCATCGGACCGGCGATGACGACCTTCCGCTTGGCGGCGATGAGCTTGAGCTTCTCCGCGCTCGATGCCTGCACCTTGCCGAAGATCTGCACCGCCTTGTCGCGCTCGTCGGCGTTCTTCGACGCGGCCAGCGCGCGGATGACCGTGGGCGGGAGGTCGCCGCGCTTCACGGTGCCGCTCTCGACCGCGCGATAGAAAGGCCACTTCCAGTTGCCGCGCGTGGTGCACAGCTCCGCGACGGCGGAGCGCACGGCCGGCGAGAGTCCGGCCCACTTCTCGAGCAGCTGCCGCGCGGTGTCGTCCGAGCCCACGTCCGCGAGACCGCGCACGGCCTCCACCTTGAGCTTGTCCGAGGCCGCGCCGCGGAACACCGATAGCAGCGCCTCGCGCGTGTCGTCGGTCTTCAGACGGCGCGCGATGCGGATGGCCGCGATGCGGTCGGCCTCGCTGGCGCCGACGTCGGTGACGCGGGCGAGGCTGGCCTTGATGGCGGTGGCGTCGCCCCACAGCGAGCCGATCTGTTGGGCGCGGGACGCGACGTCGCGGTTGGAGCTGGCGAGAAGGCGTTTCAGCAGGGCGCCGGTGGGTTTGCCGGGCATCACCGCCTTGCCGCGTTGGCCGGCGATCACACCATCCAAGGCCGCAAGGGCGATGGCCGCCTCGTCCGCAGAAACCACCAGCCCAGCTTCAGATGCAGTCAGGCGGTCAAGAAAGTCGAACGCTAGGTCCAACTTGGCGACATCGCGCGTATCACAAAGCCGGCGGAGGGTTTTGTTCAAGAGCTGCGCGGAGAAGGGAAGACCGGGCTGCCAATAGCTCTCAAACCACCTCAGCGCCCGCTCAGGGTCACGCACCACCAAGGGTTCGAGCGCCATCCAGGTGAGAAGATTGATCGTCGGATCGCTTCCATCGCGGGAAATCGTGACCAAATGGGTGAGCGCGCCCCCGTCGCTCAGCAGTGCCTCGCCCATGTCCGGCAACTTGACGCCGTCAGGCAGCGGGGCATCAACGGTCAACTGCCCGCTCACGAACGTCCGGCAAGCAGTCGCAACCGCGCTGCGGACGGTCGGGTCGGAATCCCCAGCGAGGCTCCAGAGCTGCTCCAGTGCCCGCCGATCCGCCATCCGCGTCTCGCCTAGGAAACGCACCGCCCACATCCGGATCGCAGGCGACTGATCGTGGATGGTGTCAAAGAGGATCTGTTCGGAAAGCTGGCCGGAACTCCACAGGGTCCACAAGGCTGCCAACCGAGCTTCAAGGCTCGGGCCGCCGGCGAGGAGCTGCTGGAGCCGGCCCCGCTGCGTCTCGTCGCGGCGTCCGGTGAGGACGCGCTGGGCCATCCGGCGCTGCCACACGTTGGGATGCGCGAGCAGTTTGGCGAGGTCGTCGCTGGAGAGCTTGGAGAGGTCCATGTCGCGCGACGGACGCGACGGCACCGGCTTGGCCGCGTCGTCGCCGGTCCAGACCACGCGCCAGATGCGGCCGCGTTCGCGGTCCACGCCGGCAGGATCGGCATTGGCGTTCTGGTAGCAGGGATAGCGGTCGTACCAATCCATCACCCACACCGCGCCGTCGGGGCCGGTCTGGGTGCTCACGGGCATGAACCAGCCGTCCTTCGTGGTCATGAAGTCGCCGGAGTCGTTCCACTTGGTCGCGACAAAGCTGGAACCCTTCGGCGTGAGCCGGTCGATGTTCAGCGCGTTCTGGTGGATGTTCCCGTGCAACGCCACCCCGAGCCATTCCTTGGGCCATTGGTCGCCCTGGTAGATGTCGATGCCGGCGTAGGCGGCCATGTGGTGCTTGTGGTCCACGATGCTCGGCAGCTCGCCGTACGCGTATGGGAACGGCGCCTGCCCGGCCTGGCGCGAATACAGGCCGCCGGGCGCGAGATGGAACAGGTGGTCGATCACGCAGGCGCTGACGAAGGCGTTGCCCTTCGCGTCGAAATCCACGCCCCACGGGTTGCTGGTACCTTCGGCGAACACCTCGAACTTGCGGGTCCGGGTGTCGAGCCGGGCGACGCCGGCGCTCACCACGACCGGCGCGGCGTTCGGATTGCTCGGGTCCTTGGCCTTGGTGGCGGTGAAGACGCCGTGCGTCATGTAGAGCTGCCCGTCGGGGCCCCAGGTGAAGCCGTTGAGCAGCTCGTGCCGGTCCTCGAGGCCGAAGCCGGTGAGCACCTCGGTCTTCTCGTCCGCGACGTCGTCGCCATCCGTGTCGCGCAGGAACCAGAGGTGCGGCGCCTCGCCCACGTACACGCCGCCGTTCCCGACCAGCAGGGCGGTGGCGAGCGTCATGCCGTCGGCGAAGACGGTCACCTTGTCGGCGCGGCCGTCGCCGTCGGTGTCCTCGAGGATCTTGATGCGGTCGCGGCCCTTCTCGCCGGGCTGGGTGCCGAGCGGATACTCATAGAGCTCCAGCACCCACAGGCGTCCGCGCTCGTCGAAGGACATCGCGACCGGGTTGACCACCTCGGGCTCGCTGGCGAAGAGGCGCACCTGGAAGCCGGGCGGGACGACGAACGACTTCTGCTCATCCGTGGGTGACAGCGCCGGGTTGTCGGCGGGTTTGTGCTGGCCCGCGAGCTGACGTCCCGACGGCGCGTTGGTGTAGACCGGGAAGCCGAACTTGGGATGACGTGGCAGCTCACCGAGCACCGGGGCCGCGAGGGCGACGACGGCGACGGCGAGCGAGGGCAACGGGAAGGGCTTCATGCAGGATATGCTGGCGACACTGACGACGAAGCCCCGGTGGTCAATCCATGACTCGCCGGGGCTTGGGAGGGAGGGGGGGACGGCGGCGTCACCACCAGAACGAGGGCCCGCCCGTGGTGCGGACCTTCATTGCCTGGAACTTCCTCCATTCGGCATGGCCGTCGAGCAGGAGAAGGTTGCCGCCGGCCGGGACCTTGCCGTTGAGGTGCGGGGCTTGGTGGCCTTTCCAGCCGCCGTCGATCTTCGTGTACTTGTTCTTGGTCCGGTCCAGCTCGTTCTCGCCTTCGGAGATGGTGCCGTCGGCCGCGACGACCCGGGCTGAAGGACCGGGATCGTAGTCCTGTCCGTTGACCTTCCAAGGCGCCGGGTTGAGCGACTCGGTGATGTTCGTGGGGCGGATGCGGCCGGAGTTCTTGAAAGCGACCGCGTAACCGATGACCCGGTAGCCGGTGTTGCCTTCCTTGGTGATCTCGTTGGTCGTGCCGGTGGTGAAGCTCCAGAGCGTGTCGTTGTCCTGCTTCGCGAAAGCGGGGCAGTAGAGGATGTGCCGTTGCCCGCCGTTCCGGACCAATGCGTTGGCGGCGGCGGCGGGCATGTCCCACGGCCACGCAGCCCCGCCGCAATCCGGGAAGCGCTCCTTGTTGTCGTCCGCGTACATGCGGACGGCGATACCGAGCTGGCGGATGTTGCTGTTGCACTTCACCTGGACCGCCTTGCTCTTGGCCTTGCCCAGCGCGGGCAGGAGCATTCCGGCGAGGATGGCGATGATGGCGATCACGACGAGCAGCTCGATGAGCGTGAACGCGCGGGCGGAAAGGCGGGACGGGATCTGTTTCATGACGGTGAGTTCCCGCGGCCAAGGTGGGCGGCACGCGCGGAAGCGTGTCGGGGCAGCGGGTACCCTCCCACCACAACACGCGGGGCGCACGCCGTCCATGAGCTTGCGCGCGATCCGCATGAGGTTTTTCACGGGCGGAAATGCCCGTTGTGCGACCGCCGGCCGTTGGTGTCCGATGCCCGGCGTCCACCGACGCCGAAGATGCCCCGTCCGCCTAAAGTAGCCCTGCTGGTCGAGACCTCGAACGCCTATGCCCGCGAGCTGTTGCACGGCGTGCGCGCGTGGCTCCGCGAGCACGGCCCGTGGAGCATCTGGCTGGCCGAGGCCGGCCGCGGCGCGGCGCCGCCGGCTTGGCTCCGCGACTGGAAAGGCGACGGCATCATCGCCCGCATCGAGACGCCGGCCATCGCCCGTGCGGTGGCCGCGACCCAACTGCCGGCGGTGGATGTGAGCGCGGCCCGTCAATTGCCCGACGTGCCGTGGCTCGAGACCGATGACCGGGCCATCGCGCGCAGCGCGGCCGAGCATCTGCGCGAGCGCGGTTTCCGGAGCTTCGGCTACTGCGGTGACGCGCGTTTCAACTGGTCGCGCTGGCGCGGCGAAGCCTTCGCGGCCCACGTCATCGAGGGCGGCGGAAGCTGTTCCGCCTTCGTCGAGAGCATCGTTCGTCGCGGCGCCAACCCGCCGGACGGCGAGGTCGAGGCCGTCGCGCTCGCCAAATGGGTCCGCGGGCTGCCGAAGCCGGTGGGCATCTTCGCCGGCTACGACATCCGCGGCGTGCAGGTGCTCGAAGCGTGCCGCCGCCTCGGGGTGGCCGTGCCGGACGAGGTCGCGGTCGTGGGCGTGGACAACGACGAACTGCTCTGTGATCTCGCCGACCCGCCGTTGTCCAGCGTGATCCCCGACGTGCGCCGCACCGGTTACATGGCGGCCGCGCTGCTCGCCCGGCTCATGCGCGGGGAGAAGATCCGCGGCGAAGGCCGGCTCTTCGCGCCGCTCGGGGTGGCGACCCGGCAGTCCACCGATGTCGTCGCCGTCGACGA
The DNA here is from genome assembly GCA_903916195.1 of uncultured Verrucomicrobiota bacterium. Classification (GTDB taxonomy): domain Bacteria; phylum Verrucomicrobiota; class Verrucomicrobiia; order Limisphaerales; family UBA9464; genus CAIVQB01. The sequence goes on from CAIWVP010000064.1 coordinate 16,378, forward strand.
CAAGCACATCTCCGCCGCGGTCCGCCACATCCGCGCGCACGCCTGCGAGGGCATCAGCGTCGCGGACGTGCTCAAGGTGGTGCCGCTCTCCCGGCGGGTGCTGGAGACGCGCTTCCAGAAGCTGCTCGGCCGTTCGCCCCACGCCCAGATCCTCGGGGTGAAGCTCGACCGGGTGAAGCGCCTGCTGTCGGACACCGATCTGCCGCTCGCCGCGATCGCCGAGCGGACCGGGTTCACGCACGTGGAATACCTGAGCGTCGCGTTCAAGCGCCACGAGGGCGTCACCGCCAGCGAGTATCGCGCGGGGAAAAGGGCGTAGGCTCTTGCCCGCCCGGGATCGCCCGAAAACGGGGTGCTTGGCGGGCAAGCTGCTGGCCATGTGCGACTAGCCATCGGCCATCGGCCGCGGGCGTCACTTCGGGGGCTTGAGGTCCTTCACCTCCAGGCGCACCTCGCCGGAGTTCGCGCGGATCTCCGGCACGTACATCGCGTGGGCCAAGGCCGGCAAGGCGTGGAACCGGCCCGGGGTCTCGGCGCGACTGGTGTGGCGGATCTCCCAGATCCCCTGCGGCAGCTTGTCCACGAACAGCGCCGCCTCGCGGTCGCGCCACTCGGGATGGACCCAGCGCGTGCGCCCCGTGAACTCGTCGCTGTCCCCCGGCTTCATCGCTGCTTGATTGACCGTCACCGACGACGGCTTCACTTCCCGCGCGTACAGCCCGCCGCCGCTCCGCACTTCCACCGCCTCGAAACCGGCCGGCTTCAGGTCCTCGACGAGCAGGTACTCGAGGTCGTTCTTGGCCTCGATGGTCAGGACCGTCTCGATCCGTTCGCCGCTGGTCACGGTGCCGCCGTCCTCCAACGGTTCGCGGTCGGACATCGTTCCGTTCAGGAGGGTCGCGCGCGGCACCAGCCTGAAGTGGGTGCGGCGGACGAAGACCTCGTTGCCCGCGGGCGCCACCGGTTCCTCGGCGCTGGAAAAGGTCGCCTGCACCGCGAAGTAGACCGGGGCCGTGCCGCCGTGCCGGATGATGCGGACCACGTTCACGTCCCGCACCGACGCGGGGTCCACGGAGAAGACGCTCGGCGCCCGGACGATCTCCGCGGGCGTCACCTTCCGGCGCGCCAACGAGCGGCCGTTCACCACGACCTCGTAGTCGAGGTCGGCCTTCAGCTCGCCGGTCACGCGCAGGTAGTCGTCCAGCGCGAGGATGACGATGGCCGTGTCGCGCGTGTTGCTCCACTGCGCGCCGCGGCGGTTCTTGAGCAGCCAGTTCGCCGCGGGCTCGACCAGCGGGTTCTTGGGGTCGATGGCGAGCAAGGCGCGCAGCGCGAAGGCCGTCGTCTCCACACCGCTCTCGCTCCAGCGGCGCCAACCGCCGGTCTCGCCCCAGTGCACGGTGGCCGAGGGCGTCGGAGGTCGCTGGGTGGAGGTCGAAGTTTGGATGAGGACCGACGTGTCGGGCTTGTCGTCGCGGATGACGCCGTTGCTCAGCGCGCGGACGAGGGCGGCGGCCTTCTCCTTGTCGCCGAGTCGGTGCGCGGCCAGAGCGAAGAGCGAGCGCGTGTAGGCGTCGAGCCGGTCGCGCTTCTCCCAGAGATTCCTGATGGCTGTGTCGCGGGACCCGCCGCCGGACGCCGCCTTCTCGCCGGCGGCCGTCGCGGCGAGCGCGTGGAGCATCCAAGCTTGGAGCGCCGGGTCTTCCTCCGCTTCGACCAGATGGCGGTCCAGCCACGCGCGGGCGCTGCGAAGACGATCGTCGTCCAGCTTCACCCCGGCCTGCCGGGCGAGGTCGAGGCCCCAGACGACGTAGGCGGTCATCCACGCGTCGCTCTCGCCTCCTTGCCACCAGCCCCAGCCTCCGTCGCCGTGCTGGAAGCCGGCCAACCGGTCGAGCCCGGCGGCGATCATCGTGTCGAGCTGGGTGAGGTCCTTCTTGCCACCGGGAGGCGCGACCGCGGCGGTGTTCGTCGCGATCCCGCCGAAAGTCCGCGCCATCGCCGTCTCCGCGTCGAGGCCGAGCGATCGCAGCGTCCGGCGGACGATGGCCGCCGGCACGAAGCGGCTGAGCGTCTGCTCGGTGCAGCCGTACGGGTAATCGGCCAGGTAGGGCAGGGCGTCGAGCATCGTCACCGCGAGGCTCGGCGTGACCGACACCGTGAGCCGCGTCGAACCGGGTTTCCGCGCCGGCAGGTCGAGCTTCACGGTCACCCCACCGGCCGTCGCCTTGCCGGACTTCGCGAGGAACTTCTCGATGCCGTGCTCTTCGACCGGCAGCACGCGTTCCATGGCATCCGAGAGCGTTCCGGAGCGGGCGGTCATGACGAACCGGGCGTCGCCCGGGACGGCGGCCTCGATCGTCCAATCTGCCCGGGCTTGTGCGTGGGCGGCGACGCGCACATGGCGCACGATCGTCCGGGTCGGCGTGGCACCGACCCATCGCACGGTGGGACCGGTGCCGATGTCGAGGCCCACCTCGGCCTCGATGGGGTCGGCGGTGTCGTTGTCGAGCAGCGCCGACACCACGGCGCGGTCCCCGGCGACGAGGAAACGCGGCGTCTGCAACCGCACCATCAGCGGCTGCCTCGTGCGGGTGTTCGTCGTCGTCCAGCCGACCTGGTTGCCGGTCGTCGCCGCGCGCGCCGTGGCCTTCCAGCGGGTGAGCGACTCGGGATACTTGACGGCGACGCGGGCGGTGCCGTCCGCGCCGGTCCTCACATCGGGTTGCCAGAACGCCGTCGCGCGGAAGTCGGAGCGGACAACCACGGTGGGCTCGGCCGGTGCCGGTGCCGACCCACCGGTGAGGACCGGTCTTCCCATGGTCATCGCGCCCAAGGCATCGGGCATCGCGGCGCCCAGCATCGAAAGGTCGGTGGACTTGCTCGCCAACGCTCTGGCGGAGCCCGCGGCGCCGGCGACGAGTCCGTAGCGTCGGGCCAAAACAGGCTTCAACCGAAAGTCGTCGGACGCCGTCCTCGGGAGCGCTTCCCGCGATGCATCTCCGTCCTGATCGCGCGCGTCCAGCATGCCGGGCAGCGCATCCTCCGGATCCGGCGAGCGGTCGTCGCGCAGCGTCCCGTCGCGCGATCTCACGAGCCGGAGGAACTGGCGCTGGTTGAAGGAGCTCTCCGAGTGCATCTGGTGCCCCCGCTTGTCGCCGAAGAAGAACTGCCGAGGGTCCTCCGCGTAGTCCGCCTGGATGTAGAAGACGCTCTCGTCCACCAGCGACATCGTGACCTCGGCGCTCACCGGCCGGCCTTCGTGGTCGCGGGTCGTGACGGTGAACGATCCGTCGTCGCGCGGCAGGTGGTCGGCGCGATCGGGTTCCAGCGCGACCGATAGGAAGTTCCTTGTCGGCGGCACGACGATCTCCTTCTCGTCCATGAAGAGCTGGCGGTCCTGCACCATCATCGCGCCGAGATAGGCATCGGGCACGTGGCGCTCGGTGACGGGCAGCTCCAGCAGCTTCGTCGTTCCGGTGAGGTGGACGGCCTGGAACGAATCCAATCCGCCGGCCTCGACGGTGAAGAGCACCCAGCGGTCGGCGGCGGGCCCGACGATCATCACCGGCGCGGTCTGGCCCACGCGGAAGGTGTCGGCGTCGACGATCAGCTCGAGACCACCGGTGCGGTAGCCGAGGTCGGTCGTCCGCGCGGTCGTGACCCAGACCGTGCACACGGCGGTGACGGGCGGCTCGCCCAGCAGCGCTGCCGTCCCGCCTGCGTTGGAGCGTGGAGTCGCCGGCGGGACACCTGCGCCGCGTCCCGGATCGCCCGGGCTCGACCATACGAAGCGATAGTAGCCCTCGCGCTCGGTGGTGAACGCCAGTTCGCCTCGGCCCTCCGCATCGAGCTGGACGGTGTGGGTGGCGACATCGTCCTGCTGGAAACCCGCCAATTTCAGCCGCCAATCCTTCATGCCGGGTTCCGGCTTCGGCGGCCAGACCGGCGATCTCTCGCGAGCGGCCCTGAGCGCATCGCCTTTCACCTCGCGGCCGAAGCTGTCGAGCCACACTTCCCACCAACGGTCGCGGGTGACCTTCACCGTGCCCGCGACGCTCACTGGTCGGCCGTTGGCGTCCTTGGCGGTGAAGACGACGCGCAGCTTGTCGCCCGGCCGCGGTAGGTTGTTCGCCGGACGCGCGGCCACGTTGTAGCGCTGCCGGGTGACGCGGACGCTGCCCACCGCGGAGACCTCGCGGCGCGCCCCATCGGTCACGCGCGCCTCGATCTGGAACTCGATGTCGCCGCCGTTCGCGTCGGTCTCCAGCACCAGGCTGGCGCGGCCCTCCGTGTCGGTCTTCAGCGTCTCCCGCTTCACCACTTGGTGAGGAGAGAACGGCTGCGGCCTGAAGCCGCCGCGGTTTAGGCGGCCGTCCGGGAAGTAGGTCCCGCTGCCGAGCGGCTCGTACAGCCAGGGGAACTCGCGCGGCATCGGCCCCGGCCAATAGAAACCGCCTTGTTTCACGACGACCTCCACCGCCGCTTCCGCCACCGGACCACCGGAATAGTAGGCGGCCTGGACGACGATCTCGACGCGGTCGCCGAGCCGGAACGACTTCTTGCGCTTGCCGCCGCCGGGCGCGTCCTCCTCGGGCGTCAGCACCTTCACCTCGAACTCGGGCAGCTTGTATTCTTCCACGCGGAACAAGGTCGCGTCGCCGACGGGGCGCTCGTGCTTCGCGTCGTCCCAGAACTGCACCCGATATTCTCCAAGCGCCTGCTTCTCGCCGAGCAACACGCTGCCCCAGGCCGAACCGAACGCGTTCAAGGTCGCGACACCGTTGGTCGACACCGTGCCTTGCGGGCCGGTGATCGCGTAGTGCAGGGACGTCCCGGCGGGCGTGGTGTAGGCGCCGGCGACGGAACGCCGCGCGGTGAGCTTCCACTGCGCGAGCTCACCGGGCCGGTACGCTGGACGATCGGTGAAAGCCTGGATCTTCCAGCCGTCCGCAGCGACGTTCCACGTTTCGACCCCGGTCATGACGAACGCTTGCCGTCCTCCGCCGCTCGCCGCCACGAACAGCTGGCCACTGCGTCCTGCCTGATCGAAGCGGGCGATGCCGCCGGCGTCCGTCCGCTTCTCCTGGACCTCGACGTGCAGACGGTTCGAGTGCTCGTCGTACCCACCGTGCGCGAGTTTCACGGCCGCCTCCCCGATGGGTTTGCCGCTCAGCGCGTCCACGAACCACGCCAGCGTCGTCTTGCCGCTGGTCTTGAGCACAAGCGTCGCGTCGGACACGAGCAGGAGCTCGCGCGCGGTCGGGCCGCCGGCCTTTGCTTCCAACAGATACGCGCCGGTCGCGAGCTTGTTGGTCAGGGTGATCATCCGGCTGCCGGGCAGGTGCTCGCCGGTGTCGCCGGTCTCGGCGGTCCAACTCAGCACCGGTTTCGCGCCGCCGGGCAGGATGGTCTGCAGCCAGTCGCCCGGGTTCTGGTCAGGACCGGTCAACTTGACGTCGCGCGCCAGATCGACCGGCGTGAGCGTGAAGCCGATGGTCTTCACGTTGCGCCACGTCGCGGTGAACTGCGTCTCGGATCCGGGCAAGAAGACGCCTTGCACGCCGACGCCGAGCTGCGGGGCCGTGATGGACCCGGCTTGCTGTCCCGCCACCGGCCAGTAACGCGTCTCGCCTTGCTTGAACTCGGCGACGATCCGCCGGTACACGGCCAGCGCGCGGACAAAATCCGGTGCCCGTTCCCAGCGGCCTTCCCCGAGGACCCGGAGCTTGCCGGAGGTCGCGAGCCAGTTCGCGTAACGGAAGAGCGCATCGTCGTACCACGCGGTCGCCTTGCCCGGCTGGATCGCGGCCTGAAGATCCTCTTCCACCTGTGACAACCCGCGTTCGGCGAGCCCTTGGTCGATCGCCGTGGCCGCGCGGAGGAACCGGGCGTGGGCGATGTCGTCCGGGTCCCGGGCGATGGCCACCGCGTTGTCGAGCACACCGACGGGGATCTCGTTCCAGAAACCCGGAAATCCCCGGCCCAGATGCGCCGGCCGGTGCCACTTCCACACGATCGCGAGATAGCGGGAGCGAGCGAGATCGATGTCCTTCCGGCCCGCCCACCAATCGAGCGCGAGACCGTAGCGGGAATGGACCTCGGTGCGGTCGCCGCCGGTGCGGGACCGCAGATCGCCGAGCACTTCGTTCGCTTCGGCCCAGACGAGATCGCGGTCGGCCACCGCTGATTCCTTGGGGGCCAGGCCTTCCAGCGCGTGCGCGGCTTCCTGGATCGGCGAGCCGTCGGTCCCCGGCGCGGTCACCGACGCGCGCCAACCCGAGTCGGCCAAGCGGAAGGCCAGCCAGCGCGCGTCAGCCTTCGCCAACGCGTTGGTCCCGGCGCGGAGATACACCTCATGGGCCTTGGCGTAGGATCCTTCGGCGAAAAGCTTCTCGGCGTCGCGTCGGACGGCGGAAAGATCGGCGGCGAGCAGCGGAAGCACCGCGAAGAGGCAGAAGAGACGGAGGAGCAGGTTCATGGCGGTCGGGCGTCGTGAGCGGGAGAAATCAGGCAGGTCGGCGGGCCGATGCAAGCGGCCAACCAGCACAACGTCCGAGAGCGGGATTCCTTGGGTCCGGGATGGTCCCGCGATCCTCGGAGGGTCTGCCCCATGTGCTGCCTTCGTCGCGTCGTCGGTCCGCTGCGGCCGTTGCGTCCCTCCGCGGGCCGCCTAGTTTCCCGGCCATGGCAAACGCGCCTGTCGAGATCAAGAACACCTGGGCCGTCGTCCAGGACCACACCCGGGTGTTCCAGGACCTCGTGTACGTCTATCCGGTCATATCGCGGCGGTCGCGCGGTCTGTCGGTCGGGGTGAACCTGAACCCGGACAAGCGATGCAACTTCGATTGCGTCTATTGCGAGGTGGACCGCAAGACGCCGGGACGCGCTGCGTCCGTGGACCTCGGCCAGCTCCGCACCGAGCTGACCTGGCTGCTCCGCTACGCGCTCGACGGCGGGCTGGCGACGCAGCCGAAGTTCGACCAGGTGCCGGAGCTGACGCGCGCGATCCGCGACATCGCCTTCAGCGGCGACGGCGAGCCGACCATGGTGCCGGACTTCGACGAGTGCGTCCGCGTCGTCGCGGAGGTGAAGCAAGAGCTCGGCCTCGACGGCACCAAGCTGGTGCTCATCACCGATTCCGCCGGGCTCGACAAGGCGAGCGTGCGCCGCGGGCTGGAGCGGATGGATGCGTGCGAGGGCGAGATCTGGTGCAAGCTGGATGCGGGCACCGAGGCCTATTACCAGCTCGTGAACCGGTCGGCGGTGAAGTTCGACCGCATCCTCAAGAACATCACCGGGACCGCGCGCACGCGGCCGGTGGTCATCCAGAGCCTCTTCCTCCGCACCCACGGAGCGCCGATGCCGCCGGAAGAGCTCGCGGCGTATTGCGAGCGGTTGACGACGATCCTCCGCGACGGTGGGAAGATCCGCGAGGTCCATGCCTACACCGTCGCGCGCCCGACGCCGGAGAGCTGGGCCACCAAGCTGTCGAAGGACGAGCTCGAAGCCATCGCGACGACCATCCGCGCCCGGACGGGGCTGCCGGTGTCGACCTTCGACTGAGCGGGGATGCTTTGTCCCGGGTGGGGACTTCATCCACCGCGTGGCTTGGAAGTCCGAGGTGTCAGCGCACCCGCACCTTCCGGTCGCACCCCGGCCGGCCCCTTGCGTTGCTCTCGGTGGTCCGGATCCGGTAGCGTGACGTCCAGATGAAGACGAAGCTGCCCGAAGGATTGACCCAGGACGTGCCGCAGACGTCGTGGGGCAAGGTCCTCCTCGCGACCCCGGTGATCATGACCGTCATCGCCACGCTGCTTGCCGGCTTGGCGTCCAGCGAGATGACCCGCGCGCAATACGACCGGGCCTACGGCGCGCAGCTCCAA
>CAIWVP010000065.1 GCA_903916195.1 uncultured Verrucomicrobiota bacterium
CGTTCAGCAGCTGGTCGGCACCTGCTGGAGCACCTTCACGCAGTGCGGGACGGCGCCGACCACGAAGCCGAGGCATTCCACGGCGCCGCTCGGTTTGCCCGGCAGACAGATCACCAGCGTCCGGCCCACGACGGCAGCGAGGCCGCGCGACAGGATCGCGTTCGGCGTGATCGCCAGCGAACGCATCCGCATCGCCTCGCCGAAACCCGGGATCTCGCGGTCGGCGATCTCCAGGACGGCCTCGGGAGTCACGTCGCGCAGGGCGACACCGGTCCCGCCGGTGGTGAGCACCAGCGCGCAGCCTTGGTTGATCTGCTCACGGACGGCGCGTTGGATCGCGCTCTTCTCGTCCGGCACCAAGGCTTCCCCGGCCACCTGCCATCCGTGGCCGGCCGCGGCCTGTTTGAGCGCCGGGCCGCCGAGGTCTTCGTACTCGCCGCGCGAGGCCCGGTCCGAGATGGTGATGATGCCGCACTGGATCTGCATGGCGCGAGGCTGCCACAGGGGAGCCCCGGGAGAAAAGCGCGCTGGACGAGGACCCTGGAATCTGCGGATTGCCGTGCCCTGCATGATGGATAGGCTGCGCCCATGACGGATCCGACCGCCGGCAAATTCCAGCGCTTCCAGGCAGAGATGCAGACCCTCATCGACGAGGACGCGGTGGCCGAGCAGGAGCCGCGGCTGAACCCGACCCAGCGGTTCGCCCATTTCTGGATCCTGGTCGGGCGCAACTTCCTGCGGAACCGCTGCCCGGTCCGCGCTTCCGCGCTGGCCTACACGACGCTGCTGGCCTTGGTGCCGTTGCTCGCGGTCTCAATCAGCGTGGCGACGCTCTTCCTTCCGCGAGACGAGGAGAAGCAGAAGGAGAAGCTGCTCGATCTGATCGACACCGCCATCCGCAACGTCGCCCCTTCGCTCGGCCTCGCCGAGGACGAAGCGCACGCGGGGACGCAGCCCGCGGCTGCCCGCGATCCGGACCGGCTCCGACGGTCGAAGGAGGCGGACCAGGCCGCCGGATCCGCCGCGGCCTCGGTGGCTGACGAAAACACCCCGGATCGCAAGAAGGCGGTCGCAAAGCCCCGGGCGAAGGTCGCCGACGAGATCGTGAAGTTCGTCGGAAACATCCGCTTCGGCACCATCGGAGCGACGGCCATGGCCGGCCTGCTGTTCGTGGCCATCTCGCTCATGCGGACCGTGGAAGCGGCCTTCAACGACATCTGGGGCGTCGCGCGGGGCCGGTCGTGGTTCATGAGCATCGTGCTCTACTGGGCGGTGATCACGCTCGGTCCGGTGGTGGTGCTGTTGGCCAAGGGCGCGAACTACGTCGATTACCTGCCGTTCATGAACCTCTCGGCGAACTGGGGCCAGAAGACCTTGGTGGGGCAGATGCTGTCCTACTTTTCGTTCCTCTTCCCGATCGCGCTGATGGGCGTGGCGTTCGCGGCGCTGTACCTTTGGATGCCGAACACCCGCGTGCAATGGCAGGCCGCGCTGGTCGGCGGACTCGTCGCGGCGGCGCTCTGGACCCTGAACGGCCGGCTGTCCGCCTTCTACAACTCCAAGGTCGTCACCTACAACGCGATCTACGGATCGCTTGGCATCGTGCCGCTCTTCCTGGTCGGGATGTACTTCTCGTGGATCATCCTGCTCTTCGGGTCGCAGACGGCCTACGTCTTCCAGCATCGCCACGCCTATCTCCAAGAACGCCGCGCCGGACGGGTGCACCAGCAAGGACGCGAGTTCATCGCGCTACGGCTGATGACCCATCTGGGCGAACGCTTTTTGAAGGGCGAGAAACCCGCCAACGCCTCGCAGCTCGCCGACCGCTTCGGCGTCCCGCCCAAGCTGACGAAGGACCTGCTCCAAGGTCTCGTGGCGGCGGATCTCGTCGTCGAGGTCGCCGGCGTGGAGACCGGCTACGCTCCGGGGCGTCCCCTCGCCCAGATCACCGCTCGGGACGTCCTGCGCGCGCTCCGCGCCGGGCAAGGCCACGACCTGGCGACCAACCCGGACGCGGCCCGGACGCTGGTGAAGCTGGAGTTCGACGGCATCCTCGCCGCCGAGGACGCCCGGGCGGGCGGCGTGGCGATCGAAGACCTCGCCCGCCGCACGCTCGCGGCTCCGCCGCCGTCGTCGTCGTCCGTCGCCTGATCCTCGGGCAGGTCGCGTCAGTGACCGACCGAGGTGGCGCCCAGGCCTTCGCACAATCGCGTTGGCAAAACAGGCCCCGGCCGCATCCTCCGCGCCATGCAGACAATCCGGACGGTGGGCTCCATGCAACGGGCGGCACGGGCGTGGCGGCGCACAGATCGGCGCATCGGTTTCGTGCCCACGATGGGCTATCTCCATGATGGCCACATGAGCTTGGTGCGCGAGGCCCGGCGGCTCGTCGGCCCGCAGGGCATCGTGGTCGTGAGCATCTACGTCAACCCGACGCAGTTCGCGCCGACCGAGGACCTGGCCAAGTATCCTCGCGACCTCAGACGCGACTACTCGCTGTGCCGGACGGAAGGCGTGGACGCCGTGTTCTTGCCGTCCGACGCCGCGATGTACCCGGGCAAGGCCGAAGGCCGGTACTCGACCTATGTCGTCGAGGAACGGCTCACCCAAGGCATGGAAGGCGCGTCGCGGCCGACCCATTTCCGGGGCGTCACCACCGTGGTCGCCAAGCTCTTCAACTGCGTCCTGCCCGATGTGGCGGTGTTCGGCGCGAAAGATTGGCAGCAGGCCGCCGTCATCACCCGCATGACGACCGATCTGGATTTCCCGCTGAAGGTGGTGGTCGCCAAGACCCGACGAGAGAAGGACGGCCTCGCGATGAGTTCGCGCAACGCCTATCTCTCCACGGAAGAGCGTGCCCAGGCCACGGTGCTCCGGCGCGCGCTCGATGCCGTGAAACGGGCGGTCGCGAAAAACCCGGTCCCCGCCGTGGAGATGACCCAGGCGGTCGCCCGGCTGATCGCGACGCGACCGGCGGCGCGCCTCGACTACGTGGCCTTCTTCGACGCCAAGACCTTGGAGCCCGTGGCCATGGTCACCCGCGGGACCCGCATGGCGCTCGCGGTCCGGTTGGGGAAGACCCGGCTCATCGACAACGACCGCCTGTGATCCGCGGACCGCTCTGAAGGCGGAAGGCCGGCCCGGGCGGGCATGCAAAAGCCCGGCGGCCTTTCGGCCCACCGGGCAAGCATGCAGGAGCGGACGCTCCGACGCCGCGTCACTTGGCCTTCAACGCCTCTTCGATGGCGGCGATGACCTCGGGCGCGTCGGGGGTGGTCTTCGGGGCGAACCGCTTCAGCACGGTGCCGTCCTTGCCGACGAGGAACTTGCCGAAGTTCCATTCGACATCCCCCGGGAACTTGGCGCCCGGGCCGGTGAGCGCGGCGTAGAGCGGATGCTGCTCCGGTCCCTTGACGTGGAGCTTCTCCATGAGCGGGAACGACACGTCGTACTTGGTCTTGCAGAATGTCTTGATGTCCTCGGCGGTGCCGGGCTCCTGTCCGGCGAAATCGTTGCAGGGGAAGCCGACGACGGTGAAGCCCTTCGACTTGAACTTCTTGTGGGTCGCTTCGAGGGCCGAGTACTGCGGCGTGAGACCGCACTTGGAGGCGACGTTGACCACGAGCACGACCTTGCCCTTGTAGGCGGCGAGCGAGGTGGCCTTGCCTTCGATGTCCTTCACGGAGATCTCACGGACGGACGACGTGGCAGCGGCGAGGGCGGTCATGACGAGGAGTACGGACGTGATCAGGGGTTTGATGGGTTTCATGCGGTGTGTGTGTCGATGGTTGCTGAGAGTCGAGGACAGGGCGGTCTCCGTTGGCTCCGGTTCAATCATCCACGCGGAGGCCGAGCTTCTTCCAACCGGCGAGGAGCTTCTTGCTCGCCGAGGAGAAAGGGTTGTCGTGGAGGTACAGGTTCACGAACGGCGCGAAGTTCTTCGGTCCGGCCAGGTCGTTGGTCAGCGCCGCGTGCAAGGGCGCGAGGTCCTTGATCTTGTTGAAGTCGAGGAACAGGTAGGTCGGCGCGCGCAAGGACGCGAGCGGCGCGATGTCCGAGACCCGGTTGTGCGACAACGACAAGGTCGAGAGGCCCCGGAGGTTCTGGAAACCGGCGACGGACGACACCTGGTTGAATTCGGCGTGCAGGGAGATCAACCGCGGCAAGTTGGTGACCGCGCCGAGGGACTTCAGCTTGTTGTGCCCGAGGTAGAGGCTGGCGAGGTTGGTCGATCCTGCGAGGGGCGCGATGTCCGTCACCTGGTTCTGCGAGAGCTCGATGTACTGGAGCGCGGGGACGGTCGCGAGCGGCCGCAGGTCCTTGATCCGGTTGGTCGCGAGGTTGAGGTACTGGAGCTGGCGCATGCCCTTGAGCGGGGCGAGGTCGGTGATCTGGTTGCCGGCAAGATCCGCCGAGGCCAAGGCCTTGCAGTGCTCCAGACCGGAGAGATCGGTGATGCCGCGTCCGTTGGCGTTGATGGTGGAGACGCTCACCACATCGGCCGCGGTGATCGGGGAATTCGTGTAGCGCTTGGCGAAGACCTGCTGGCGGACGGCGTCCTCCAACCGCTTGTCGGCGAAGATGGAGACCTCGTTCGTGGCATCCGCCGCGCGCCCCGCGGAAGGGGCGACGAAGGCGAGCACGGCGAGAAAGAGAACGAAAGACCGGTTCATGGATGCGTCTTTTTGCGAGCAACGGAGCGCCACGTCAAGACGCGGGCTCCATGGCATCCATTCAACCCCGCAGCGCGGCGCGCAGCCGGACGAGCTGGGCGAGCAGTTTGGGCATCTCGGCCAGCGGGACCATGTTGGGTCCGTCGCTCAACGCCTGGTCCGGATCCGGGTGCGTCTCGATGAACAATCCGTCCGCGCCGGCCACCACGGCGCAGCGCGCCAACACCGGGGCGAACTCGCGCTGTCCACCCGAACGGTCCCCTGCCCCGCCCGGCAACTGCACCGAGTGGGTGGCGTCGAAGACGACCGGATGGCCGAAGCCGCCGAGGATGGGCATCGCGCGCATGTCGGCGACGAGGTTCTGGTAGCCGAAGGTCGTCCCGCGCTCGGTGAGCAGGATCTTGGCCTTGCCGCCGGGAGCGGCCTCGGCGGCTTTCTTGACCACGTTGCCCATGTCCTGCGGCGCGAGGAACTGGCCTTTCTTGATGTTCACGATCGCGCCGGTGGCGACCGCGGCGTGGATGAGGTCGGTCTGCCGGCACAGGAACGCCGGGATCTGCAGGATGTCCACCACCTCGGCCGCGGCGATCGCCTGCTGCTCGGTGTGGACATCCGTCAGCACCGGCACGCAGACGCGTTCGCGGATGCGCGCCAAGGTCGCGAGCCCCTCGGACAAACCGGGACCGCGGAACGACTTGCCGGAGGAGCGGTTCGCTTTGTCGAAGCTGGCCTTGAAGATGTAGGTCACGCCGAGCTTGGCGCAGGCCGCCTTGAGCTTGCGCGCGATCTGCAGGCACAGCGCCTCGCTCTCGATCACGCAAGGACCGGAGATGAGGAACAATCGGCGACGGTCGTCGAGCGCGCGCCAGAGCGAGGCGGAGGAATCAGGCACGCCGCCGACTGTGGGCGAAGGCGACGAGGACGGCGACGGCAAATTGCCACCGTGGGCCCCCTCATGGGCAGTTCGTCAAAGAATCCGCGACCTCGTGTGAGAGAGACTGTCCGTTCCAGAGTGCTGGCCCGGCTGGCCTCGACTCCGAGATGCGTCGGGCGGACTGGAAAGTCCGGCCCCCTCGGCAGAGCCCTACGCGGTGCCCCTTCCGCGTCCCTGTCCGCCACTTCAGATCACACCTTCGGTCTTCTTCGGTCTTCTTCGGTCTTGTCCTTGATCGGTGTTTTTGCCGATGTTCGGGCTCGTTCCCCCGAGAAAAGCAGCCGCGTGCCGCGGCTTCGTGTCCATGCAGAGCGAGTGGTTCTGGTTCGGTCTCGTCGGAGCGGTCGCATTGGCTTCGGTCTGGCGCGCACCGCGGAGACCGCTTTGGTCGGGTGTCCTGGTCGCGTCGCTCGTCGTCTTCGCCGGCGGAGCCCGCGCATGGCTGAAACGTCGGGACGCCGATCGACCGAACGTCAGGTGGGCCGCGGCGAAGTTGCCGGAGACCGGCCGGCCCGGGTTCGCGACATCCGATCGCTGCGTCTCCTGCCATCCCGGACCGCACGCCAGTTGGCACCGCTCCTTCCATCGGACGATGACGCAGGTGGCTTCGTCCGCGACGAGCCCGGCGGCGTTCGATGACGTCCATCTCGAACTGGATGGGCGCGGTTTCGACCTGCGACGGCGGGGCGACGTGCTTTCGGTGGAGCTCGATGTGCCGCGGGCCTCGCGGGACGGAACGCGCCGGGTCCGCGAAGAACGGCGGTTCAGCTTGGTCACCGGCTCGCACCATATGCAGGCGTTCTGGCTGGAGGACCCCTCCGGCAACCGCCAGGTCAGCTTCCCGTTCACCTGGCTGCTGGCCGAACGCCGTTGGGTGCCGCGGAACGACGTCTTCCTCATGCCTCCGGACGCGCCGCAGCTCTCGCAGGTCTGGAACGACAACTGCATCCGCTGCCACGCGGTCGGCGGGCTGCCCGACGCCGGATCGGCCGGCCACGGCCTCCGCACGCAGGTCGCCGAGCTGGGCATCGCCTGCGAGGCCTGCCACGGGCCGGGCGAAAAACATGTCGCGGCGAACGCCAGCCCGCTGCGGCGCTATCTCCAGCGCATCCGGTCCGACGGCGACCCGACCATCGTGAACCCTGCCCGCTTGGACCATCGGCGCTCGTCGGAGACCTGCGGCGCGTGCCACGGCGTCACCTGGCTGCCCGACACCGCGGCGTGGCATCGCACCGGGTTCTCGTTCGTCCCGGGCGGCGAGATGGAACGCGACCGCCTGCTCGTGCGGTATCCGGGGATCAAGCACGACCCGCGGTTCCCTGCGTCGCTGCGCGAAGGCGCCGATGAGCTGCTCGCCACATTCTGGCGCGACGGCGACGTGCGCGTGTCCGGCCGGGAGTTCAACGGATTGGTGGAATCGCCCTGCTACCAGAAGGGCCAGATGTCCTGCCTGTCCTGCCACTCGATGCACGACAGCGAGCCGGACGACCAACTCTCTCGCAAAGGCATCGGCGACGAGGCGTGCCTCCAGTGCCATCCCAAGCTCGCCCGAGACCTCCCGGCGCACACGCACCACGCGGTCGGTTCGTCCGGGAGCCGTTGCTACAACTGCCATATGCCGCACACGACGTTCGGTCTGATGAAGGCCATCCGGAGCCATCGCGTGACGAGTCCGTCGGTCCGGTCGGACCTGGATAGCGGCCGTCCCAACGCCTGCAATCTCTGCCATCTCGACCGTCCGCTCGCATGGACGGCAGCGCGGCTCCACGACTGGTTCGGGCAGCCGCTCCCTTCGGCCGCCGAGCTCGGCGCGCACGCGACGGCCGGTGCGGGGCCGGTGTACGCGCTCAGCGGCGACGCGGCGCAGCGTGCCTTGGTCGCGTGGCATCTGGGTTGGGGACCATCGCGCGCGGCCAGCGCTCCGGGCTGGCAACCGCCCCTGCTCGCGGAGCTGCTCGACGACCCGTACTCGGTCGTCCGCCACATCGCCGGCGAGTCGCTCCGGGCGCAGCCAGGGTTCGAGGATCTCACGTCCGACTATCTCGCGCCGCCGGCGGTCCGGAAGTCCCGGCGCGACGAGGTGCTCCGCCGTTGGCAGACGTCTCCGCCCTCCGTCCCAACCGATCCCGCCGCGGTGCTCTTGGACGCCCGCGGCGTCCTGGACCGCGCGCGGTCCGATATCTTGCGGCGCCGGCGCGACGACCGTCCGGTGATGCTCGTCGAATGATCCCCCGCTCTCGGACCCACCCGCCATGAAACCATCGCCCTCCGCCGACCTGGAACCGCTGCGCCGTCGTCAACTCAGCGCCGGTTGGTGGTCGTTGCTCGTCTTCCTCCTGCTCGGTATCGCGCTCGAAGCGCTGCACGGCCTCAAGGTCGGCGCGTACCTGACGCCGTCGAACTCGACCCGCCGGCTGTTGTGGACCCTGGCCCACGCGCACGGGACGCTGCTGGCGCTCGTGCAGATCGCCTTCGCGTTGAGCTTGCCGGTCCTACCGAGGCCGGACGGCGACACCGCGAAGCTCGCGTCGCGTCTGCTCCAGACTTCGGCGGGGTTGATCCCGGCGGGATTCTTCCTCGGCGGCATCTGGATCCAAGGCGGTGATCCCGGCATCGGGATCGTGCTGGTGCCGGTCGGCGCGCTGATGCTCGTGGTCTCGATCGGGTTGATCGCGCGGGCGAGCGGCCCGGCGAAGTGAGCACCACCGCGGCGCGCCCACGCCGATGAAAGGGCGGACCCTGAGGCGAACGTAGCGCAGAGTTGAACTCTGCTGAATCGTGGGTTTGCAACCCGCCGCCGCCACCCGTGTCCAAGGGCACTGGCCTCTCGCAACGCCCGGCCGCGTGCAACTCGGCGACAAAGCAGTCCCCCACCCTGCCCACTTCAGGCCGCCCCTTCCAATCGCACCGAGCGGATCAATGCGGCTCGCCGGAGACGGCCCCGATCAGGGCGTCTTGCGCAGCACCGTGCCTTCGCCCATGGCGCGCTCCAGGCGGGCGCGGGCGACGGTGTGGTCGCGGAGCGCCTGGCTGTAGATCGTGCGGGCATCGGTCAGCGCCGTCTGCGCGCTGAGCACGTCGAGCTGGGTGCCGCTGCCGGCGTCGGCGCGGGCGTTGGCGAGGCGCAACGCCTCTTCGCCCTGCTCGATGACCTTCGCCTGCGAGCCGAGGACCTCGGTCGCTTCGAGGAACGTCGAGTGCGCGGTGCGGACCTCCTGCTCGATGCGGCGGAAGGTGTCGTCGGTATCGATCCTGGACTTCTCCTGCCGGGCGTTCGCCGCCGCGACCTTCCCGCGGGTGAGACCGAAGTCGAGGAGGCTCCAATCGAGACGAACGCCGGCGCTCCAGCCGTGGACCTCGTCGGCCAGGCTCGGGCTGAAGGTCTGGCTGGTCCAACCGTAGCCGGCGACGGCGTTGAGGGACGGCGCGTAGGCCGACCTCGCCTGGACCACGTCCTCGCGGCGCAGCTTCTCGGCGAGCCGGCGCGACGCGAGTTCCGGACGTTGCTGCACCGCCTTGGCGATCGCCGAAGGGAGATCGGCGCCTTCGGGCGCGGCGGCGAGCTTGCCGGCGAGAGCGAGCGGGATGTCGGCGCCGGTGTCCGCCGGGATGGACCAACCGAGCAGGGTGGCGAGGTTGTTCTTGGCGAGACGATGCGCGTTGCGGGCGCGGAACAGCTTGGGCTTGGCGTTCGCCAGCTCGACCTCGGCGCGGAGGACGTTGAAGCGCGGGACGGTGCCCGCCTCGTGGCGCCGCTGGGTATCGGCGAGCTCTTTGCCGAGCAGCTGGGTCGACGATTCCTGGGTCAGGATCTGCTCGGCGGCGAGCAGCACGTCCTGGTAGCCGATGCGGACCTCCAGCAGCGTGTCCGCGACGAGCGCCTGGTAGGCGGCGAGCGCGGCCTCCTGGGTGAGCTTGGCGCCCCTGAGGGACGAGCGGAGCTTGCCGCCGGCGTAGAGCGGCTGGCTCACATTGATGCCGGCGTTCCAGCTCTGGTCCTTCTGGAAGGCGACGCCGGGCGCGCCCGGACCGAACTGGACTTTCTCGATCTTGCCCTCGTCGATGATGCTGTAGGCGCCGCTCGCGCCGAGCTTGGGCGTGAAGACCGAGCGGAGCTGGAGGGCGACGCCGTAGGATTCCTCGATGTCCTGCTTGCCCTTGAGGACCGACGGGTTCTGGGCGAGCGCGAGATCGAGGGCGTCCTGGAGCGCGAGCGGAGCGGTCGGCCAAGCGGCGGTCCGGTCGGCGGCGGATACCGGGGATCCGAGGGCGAGCGCGGCGGCGAGGACCAGGAGCGGGCGGAGCGGTTTCATGGGCGCGGGCAGGTTAGTTCGGTCGGTGGGACGGTCAAATCATCGGGGCACGGTCTCCGTTCAGCCGGCAGGCGTGGATGGACGCTGGATGAACACGTCGACCTGCTGGCCGACGAAGACCGGGAACTTCGGCCGTTCGAACTCGAAGATGATCTGCAGCACGCGGGTGTCGACGCGTTCGAGACTGTCCCCGGTGAGGCTGCGCTTGGGCACGACATACGGCTCGACGCGGACGAAACGCAGCGGCATCTGCATCTCGGGATGGCCCTTGAGCGAGGCATGGGCGGGCTGCTTGGAATCCACGAGGGAAGCGTTCTGCTCGTCGATCTCGGCGCGGACCTGGAGGGTGTCGACGTCGCCGAGCATCATCAGCGGGTCCCCGGCCATCGCGGCGGCCGGCGCGAACTCGCCCTCGCGGACGTTCATCTGGAGGATCTGGCCGTCGCGCGGCGCGATGACGGTCAGGACGTCGACATCGACCTGCGCCTGGGCCGACTGCTGGCGGACGGTCCCGACCTGCGCTTGCGCCAAGGCGACGCGCGCCTGCGCGGCCTGACGGCCGAACTGGCGCCGCTTCAATTCGTCGTCGGTGGCGACCTTCTCTCCGGCGAGCTTCGTGTAGCGCTCCAGCTGGTCGGACCAGTCCGCGAGCCCGACCTCCTCGGAGGCAAGCGCGGCCTGGGCGGAGGCGAGCTGCGCCTTGGAGGTGGCGAACCGGGCGCGGGCCTCGCGGTCGTCGAGCTGGAAGAGCGCGGCCCCCCTCTTCACGCGGTCGCCGACCTTTACGAAGACCTGGGTCACGAGCGCGGCCTTGGGAGACGCGATCTTGACGTTCTCTCGCGAGGACTCGACCAGCCCGGTGGCGGCGACCTTGTCCTCGTACATCGAGCGCGCCGGCTGCGAGACGGGGCCGGGGTCCTTGGGCTTCTGCTGCATCTTGCGGACGAGCAGGAGGGCGGCGGCGACGCCGGCGATGGCGAGATAGAACGAGATCTTCCGGAAGAGCATGGCAGGTCAGGTTTGGGGTCCGCGGATCAAGCGAAAGGACTCGGATGGGGAGGGTCGGCGATGGGCGTCGCAGGACGCCATGGAGCCGCCGTGCCGCCGGTCCGGACGAAGTCCGTGGGCTGCGCACCGGAGATATCCATGGAAAGCACCCGAGGGGCGGTGCGTCCGAGCGGTTCGCGGAACTTCATCGTCTCACTGGTGGGTCTCGATGTAGTGCCGGAGCGCGTCGCCCTCGAGCACCTGCGTCACACGTCCGTCCTCCATCACGGTGATGCGGTCGGCGTAGCCGTAGATGCGGGGGTCGTGGGTGACGATGATGACGCAGCGGCCGGGCTTGCGGGCCGCGGTGGCGAGCAGCTCCATGATCTGGTGGCCGGTGGCGGAATCGAGAGCGCTGGTCGGCTCGTCGCAGATGAGCAGGCGCGGTTCGTGGCTCAACGCGCGCGCGATGGCGACGCGCTGCTGCTGTCCGCCGGAGAGCTCGGTGGGCCGCTTCCGGCCCTTCTCCGCGAGGCCGACGGTGGTGAGCAGCTCGGCCGCACGGCGCTCGGCCTCTCCGCGGTGATGTCCGTTCAGCAGCAGCGGCACGCTCACGTTCTCGATACAGGTCAGCGTCGGGATGAGGTTGAACTGCTGGAAGATGAAACCCACGTGCTTCCCGCGGAAGGCGGTGACGGCGCCCTTGGTCATCCCGTTGAGCCGTGTGCCCAGGACCTCGATCTCGCCGGCATCCCAATCGAGCGTTCCGGCGACCACGCTGAGCAGGGTCGTCTTGCCGCAGCCGCTCGGGCCGACGACCAGGTGCAGCTCGCCTTCGCGCGTCGAGAAATCCACGCCCTTCAGCGCGACGGTCCGGCTGTCGCCGATACCAAAGGACTTGGTGACGCCGCGGACCTGGACGGCGATGGAGTTCGAGGAGCTCAAGGGAGGGAGGGAGGCGCGCGAGGACGGGTTCAGCCGCGGAAGACGATGGCCGGCTCCAGGCGCGCGACCTTGATGATGCCCAGCAGGGCGGCGAAGGAGCAGATGACGATGAGCGCGCCGCCGGTCAGCAGCAGGGAGCTCGGCTGGAGCAGGAACGGCGGTTGGCCGACCGGCAGCACCAGGAACCCGAACAGCGCGGTGAGGCCCAGACCCATGCCGTAGCCGATGAGCCCGACGGTGAAGGCCTGGAGCAGGAGCATCCGCGCGAGCAACCACGTGCTGGCGCCCATCGCCTTGAGCGCGCCGAGATGGCGGAGATTCTCGAGCACGAAGGAGTAGAAGGTCTGCCCCGAGACGGCGACGCCGACGATGAATCCGAGGATGATGGTCGTGAGGAACGAGATGGGGATGCCGGTGGTCTTCCAGATGTAGTCCACCGTCACCTGGGTGAACTCGTCGCTGGTGAACGCGCGCATCCCGGTCTCCTCGCCGATGCGGCGGGCGACCTCCGTGGCATCCAGGCCCGGCTTCGGCTGGACCAGGATCGCCGAGAGCATCTTGCGCTGGCGCGGCGCGAACTGGAGCGCCTGGTCGTAGCTGCTGAACACGTACGGATATCCGAAGAAATGCCGCTCCGTCCGGCAGATGCCGACGATGCGCGCCTCGCGGTCGTTGATCTCGAAGGTGTCGCCGATCGCGATCGGTTTGGACCGGCCCTGGCTGAGCCGCTGCACGCCGAGCTCGTCGATGACGACGGTGTTGGGCAACCGGAGCAGCGCGAGGTCGCCGGCCAGCATCTGCGGCGGTCGACCGAAGAGCGTCGCCCCGTGCAGGCCGATGAGCATCACCTGCTTGTCGGCGCCGCTCGCGGTCTTCGCGCGGAGGATGCCCTGGAAGAGCGGCACGGCGAAATCCACGCCGGTCACGCTGCGGACGCGGTTCACGTCGGTGTCGCGGAGCGGCTTGGTCTCGTTCGCCGATTCCACGTGCGCCTCGACCACCCAGATCGCCGCGCGCATGTTGCGCAGATGGCTGGTGGTCCACGAGAGCAGGCCCTGGAAGACGGCGTTCTGCTGGGTCATCAGCAGCGTGGCGAAGGTCAGGCCGCCGACCAGCATGATGTACTTGGCGCGGTCGCCCATCAGCATCTTGAGCGCGAGGTGGAACATGGTCGGGTCAGGTGCGGTCGGTTCTCTTCGCGGCGCCGGAGGCGGAGGGCCCCTCCGCCCGGCGCCGGGTGCGCGCCGGCCGCCCGGGCCGC
>CAIWVP010000066.1 GCA_903916195.1 uncultured Verrucomicrobiota bacterium
CGGTCAATGCGACGGTATCCATTGAGTTTCTACAGGACTTCATGAAGAGCAGACGGAATCCTGTGCTCAGGGTGGTTAAAAGTTTGCCGGCTCACAAACTCAACTTAGTTGGCAAATATTTTAAGATCACCGAGGAGAAGCTTGGGTCGCACTTCTTGCCCACTGATGCGCCCGACCTGGATCCCGACGAGTTTGTCTGGAATTAACTCAAGAAATACGGGACCTCTAAAACGCCGCTTCGTAAGGATGAGTCTCTCAAAGAGAGGGTCCAATCGAATTTGAAAGCGATCACTCAATATTTTCCGCTGGTCCGTTCATTTTATAGATCAAAAAGTGTGCCCTATACTGATCACTGAGTCGTTGTTCGAGCGTTGGCTGGGCCGAAGCTCGGTGGCAAGTTGCCGCCGAGCACGGCCAAGTCGGCCGTTCCACCCGGCATCAACTGCATCGTTCCGCCTTGATCCTGCTCCTCTCTGCCTGCCGCCGCACAGCCGGGCTCCGCGTCAGAACACGCACTCCAACTCGATGACCTGGCCGCAGGAGCATTGGATGCGGATGTGCGTCACGGTCTCACCGTCGCGGCGGAGACTCACGACCGGCGTGGCGGCGGCGTGCTGGGTGCAGGGTGTCGTCGCAGCCGCCGGAAACCCCGGTTGTGGCTGCGGCAGCGGTTGGAACGCCGAAGCGTCGGCCTGCGTGGCTGGCTTGATAGACAGCGTGAAAGGGATGAACGGTGCGGACATGGACTACGGGTTGTCGCCGCTCTTCAATTTCAGGAGCACGGACACGCGCCGGTTGCTCTCGTCCTCCGGGCTGATGTCCGGGAGCGGCAGGGTGTCCGCGTAGCCGGCCACCTTGCGGATCAGCGAGGGCGCGACCTGGTTCTCCAGCAGCTTGCGGCGTGCGGAATGGGCGCGGTCAGTGGAAAGCTCCCAACCGGTGCGTTGCTCGTTCTCCGGGGCGAGGCCTTGCTCGGTGTGGCCCTCCAGCTCGATCCTGAAAGCGTTGGTGTAGCGCGAAAGTTCCCAGGCCAGTGTGGAGAAAACCCAACCGCCGTAGGGCGTGAACGCGGCGGAGTCGGACTCGAAGACCGGCCGCTGCGCGCGGTCGAAAACGATGATGCGCATGCCCTCGGGCGTCATATCCAGCTTCACCGGGTTGGTCTCGGGCGTCTCGGGGTTGCTTTGCAGCATCTTGATCAGGTCGTCGGCGAGCTGGCGGAGCACTTTGAGCTCGACAGCGGACGCGGCATCGAAGTTGCCCCTGCTCGACTTCATCATCTGCGTGTCCATGTTCGTGATGATGCCCCCGGAGTCCTTGGTCACCGCGGCGAAGGGGTGGAGAAACGAGCGCTGGATGGCCTCCTTGATTTTCTCGTCATGCGACGTCAGCCAAAGCACCATGAACAAAGCCATCATCGCCGTGACGAAATCGGCGTAGGCCACCTTCCACGCGCCGCCGTGATGTGCGTGCCGTTTCTTCTTCATGACGGGTGGGGTTTCAAGAGTGCTTCGGGTCGATTTTCGCTCACTTGCCGCTGACAGCGGACTTCAACAAGTTCTCCAGATCATCAGCGGTCGGCTTCAGTTCGCTGGACAGACCGCGCCGCGCCACCTCCACCGCCATGATGGGGGCCATGCCATTGGCGAAGCCGATGACCGAGTTGGCGATGCAGCGGTAGTAGGCCAACTTCGCAGCGCCGACGAAGGTCATGTTGACCGTCAGCGGGTTGATGAATCCGTAGGAAATCAGGATGCCCAGGAACGTGCCGACCAGCGCGGCGGCGACTTTTTCGCCGATCACGTCGATGGGGCCGGCGATCGACCCCATCGTGAGGACGATGCCCAGCACGGCGGCGACGATACCAAAGCCCGGCATCGCGTCGCCCATTTTTGACAGCACGTCGACGGGTTGGTGGTGTTCCTCCTCCATGCAATCCAGTTCGATATCCAGCAGGAGCTTCAACTGGTCGGGCTTCACCTTGCCGTCGATGATGGGCCGCAGGCCGCCGCAGAGCAGTTCCATCGCGTGGTGATCGCCAGAGAGGCCGGGGTATTTCGTGAAGATGCTGCTGGTCGAGGGATTCAACACATGCTCCTCCAGGGCGATCATCCCGTTGCGCCGCCCCAACATGAACAGCTCGTAAAGCGCCTTGAACAGCTCCTCGTAGGCCGCCTTGGTGTAGGGCGAGCCTTTGAGCGTGCCGAGGAGCTGGGCCACCAAGTCGATCAACACCTTCTTGGGTGACATGATGATCGTCGCCCCCAACGCCGAACCGCCGATCACGAGGAGCTCCGAGGGGTGCCACAGCGCCAGGAGTTTCCCGTCCTCCCACATGAAACCGCCGATGACGGAGGCGATAACGACGATACAACCTATGATGACAATCATGTGATCAACCCGGTAAGAGAAATCCGTCCGACTTTTGAGCGCCGTCCGGACTACTCGCCACTCGCCTCGTGCTTCCGCAGGTAGGCCTTGATGGCGAGGATGGCCTGCGCGTGGATCTGACAGATGCGCGACTCGGTGACGCCGAACACCTCGGCGATCTCGCGCAGCCGCAGGTCCTCAAAATAGTAGAGCGCGAGC
Organism: uncultured Verrucomicrobiota bacterium; assembly: GCA_903916195.1. GTDB lineage: Bacteria > Verrucomicrobiota > Verrucomicrobiia > Limisphaerales > UBA9464 > CAIVQB01. The sequence continues at coordinate 2,590 of CAIWVP010000066.1, forward strand.
ACCTTGCGCTGCACCTCCGGCAACTGTTCCAGCCGCCCGGCGATCACCTGCGCCAGCTCGCGGCGCATCACCACATCCACCGGGTCCGGCTGCGACTCATCGGAGATGCTTTCGTGACGACTGTTGTCGTCATCGCCATCAAGGCTCTGCGACGCATCCAGGCACACGAAGGTCGCGGGTTTGATCTCGTCGAGCAGCTCCTCGTATTCCTCCAGCCTCATGTCCATGGCGCTGGCGACCTCGAGGAGGGTCGCAGCCCGGCCGTGCTCTTGTTCGAGCCGCTGGATGACGAACTGGACCTTGCGCGCCTTGGTGTGGACCGAGCGCGGCACCCAGTCGAGCCGGCGCAACTCGTCGAAGATCGAGCCCCGGATGCGCACCTGCGCGTAGGACCCGAACGAGCTGCCGCCCTGTGGGTCGTAGTTCCGCACGGCGTTGAGCAGCCCGACGAGACCCGAGCTGTAGAGGTCGTCGATGTCCACATGGGAAGGCAGCGACATCGCCAACCGGCCCACGATGGTCTTCACGAGGGGCAGATGCTCCTCCACCAGTTCGTTCTCGGTGGCACTGCCGTGGACGACCTGACCGTATCGGCGGGCGAGCGCCTGCGACGGATACGGCGGCGCGACGGCGACGGGTTCGAGTTCAAGGGTGGAGTCCATAAGCGGTTACTTTTTGAGGGGGAAAACGAAAGGGTCCGGAGCGGCAGCGGTGTTGGCGGCGATGCGGTCGGAGGCCACTTTCTGGATGCCCAGAAGCCAGAGACGCCCCCACCACCGGAACAGCAGCCCGGTGCCGAGCGCGACCACGCTCCCGCGCCAAAACACGGTGGCCCACTCGCTCCCCTGCGCGCGCCCGGAGGCGGTGCTGACGAGGAAGCCGAGGAGGGCACCGAGTATCATCAGTTTCTTCATGTTCGACTCACGTTTGAGCGAGTGATTAGCAGGGGCTTTGCCAACCGTTGCGAACCGCCCTTGAATGGCAGAAAAGCTTTCATTTGCTGGGTAATTGCCGCGCGAGGAGCAGCTCAGCGGTCGCCGGGGTGAACACTCCAGGAACATTTTGCCCGGCGCTCAGAAACCCAACAAGGTAATTTGTACCGAGCACCAAGTTCCACAGTTTTCCCCAGCGGGCTTCCTCATCGAGGTGGGTCAGCACCAGGCCGGCGATGGGGAGCGAGGCAAACGCGCGGGCCTGCGCGAGCAGCAGCGGCGTCTCGTAGGCAGCATTCAATACCAGGTGCGTGCGCGCCTCCGGCAGCTCGCGGAGCTGCCGACCCAGGTCCTCCACCTCGGCGGCGTGGGTCCAGTCCACGCCGGGCAGGTCGATGAACAGCAGCTCCGCGCCGCGTCCGCGCGCCGCCGGGGCGAAGCGCTCGACCGGCACGCCGAGGATCTCGCCGTAGACACTGAGCGACTCGGCGGTGTTCGCCGTGCGCCCATCGAGCCGCCAGACCTCGGCGGTTCGGCCCTCGCCCAAGACAGTTTGCGCAAGCCACTTGCACAACGCCGTGGTCTTGCCCGAGCCCGGCGGACCGATGAAGACGTGGACATCCCCCGGCCCGGCGGGCCGGGGGCGGGCGGACCAGAGCCGGAGCAGGACACCGCGCGCCAGATCCAGTTCCTTCGCGAGCGAGGTCGGCGGGACATCGCCGTGCTCGGCGCGGAGTTCCTCGACAACGCGTTGGGCGTGGAGCGGGAGGAAACCGCTGCTCTCCAGAAACGTTCCCACCCTCCAACCGCGTGTGGCGCAGACTTCCAAGTCTGCTGCTGTGTCGCCGGTTTCCAAACCGGCACCTTCTTGGGACAAGCGGGCTGGCTGGGAAGTCCGGTGCCTCGCAGGCTGGGAGAACTGCGATACAGCAGGGCTAGAAACCTGAGCCACGGGGCCAGCGTCACGCTGCGCCGCTGCGGGAGTGCTCTGCTCGACTTGCCGGCGGATCGCCGCGAGTTGCTCCCGCAGTTCCGCTAGCGGGTCCGGGCTGGCGGGCGTGGGGGCATCGGGCAGGTGCGCCTGCACCTCGATACGCGACTTCTGCCAGAGGCGGGAGATGCCTGAGGCGGGAAGGCGGCGCACGTTCAGCACCACCGCGTCGGGACCGAGCTGGGCGCGGATCTGCGCCACGGCATCGGCGGCGGACTCGGCGATGAAGGTCTGTAGCGGCATCCGCTATCAGCCTTCCAAGCATGGCACGGTGGCCGCGCTCTTGACCTCCACGCGCGCCGGCACCTCGGCATACGAGAGCACCGTCAGGTCGCCGAAGGTGGTTTCAAAGAAGCGCCGGAAGGCCAGCCGGATCTGTGGCGAGCACAACACGAGCGGCGGATGCCCGGCGGCGAGCAACTGCTGGACGTGTTTGGAAAGCGTCTCGACGATGTGCCGGGCAAGGCGCGGATCCAGCAGCAAGGCGATCTCCGTGGGCGACTGTCGCACGCCCTGGGCGATCTGCTGTTCGAGCTTTGGGTCGAGCGTGATGGCGCGCAACGCGCCGTTCTCCGACTGGAACGGCTTCACGATCTGCGCTCCCAGGGCGCGGCGGGCGTGCTCGGACAGCTCGTCCGGGTTCTTGGTGATGCCCGCATGGTCGCTGATTTTCTCGAGGATGCCCGCGAGGTTGCGGATGGAGATGCCCTCGGCCAAGAGGTTTTGCAGGACGCGCTGCACCTGGCCGACGGTGAGCTGGGCGGGAATCAACTCGTTCACCACCGTCGGGTGTGTCTGCTTCAGGTTGTCGAGCAGGAGCTGCACGTCCTGGCGGCTGAGGATCTCGTGGCCCTGCCGCTTCACCGTCTCGGAGAGATGCGTGACGAGCACGGAGGCCGCGTCCACGACGGTGTAGCCGGCGACCTCGGCGTTCTTGCGCTCCACGTCGGTGATCCACGTCGCGGGCAGTTGGAACACCGGCTCCACGGTGGGCATGCCCTTGAGCGTGGTGCGGCTGTTGGTCGCGTTCATCGCCAGCCAGTAGCCGGGCATCAGGCTGCCCTGCGCGACCGGTTGGCCCTTGAGCAGGAAGCGGTATTCGTTTGCGCCGATCTGCAAGTTGTCGCGCAGGCGGATGGGCGGCACGACCACGCCCATCTCCGTGGCGAAGGTGCGGCGCACGCTGGTGACGCGCTCCAGGAGGTCGCCGCCCTTGCGCGTGTCGGCAAGGCTGACGAGGCCGAAACCCAGCTCGATCTGGAGCGCATCCACGGCGAGGAGCGCTTCCAACTTCTCAGGCACGGCGGGCGTGGAGGCTGCGGGTCCGCCGTCCTTGCCGAGGGCGGGAGTCTGCCCAAGAGGCAGGACCTCCGAGGTCTTCAACTGGCTCGCGACGTAGGCGGCGGCCAATGCCAGCAGGAGGAACGGCAGCATCGGCAGGCCGGGCACGATCGCCAGCACGCCGAGCAGCACCGCCAGGATCCGCAGCGCGCGCGGGTAGGACATCAGTTGCTGGCCAAGCTCCTGGCCGAGGCTCTCCTTCGAGGCGGCGCGGGTGACGAGCAGGCCGGCGGCCATCGAGGTGATGAGCGCCGGGATCTGCGAGACGAGGCCGTCGCCGATGGAGAGCAGCGTGAAGCGTTGCAGGGACTCGGAGACGGTCATGCCCATCTGCATGATGCCGATGGCAAAGCCGCCGAGGACGTTGATGAGCGTGATGAGCACCGCCGCGATGGCGTCGCCGCGCACGAACTTGCTCGCGCCGTCCATCGCGCCGTAGAAGTCGGCGGCCTGCTCGACCTTGCGGCGGCGCGTGCGGGCCTGCTCCTCGTTGATGACGCCGGCGCTCAGTTCCGCGTCGATGGCCATCTGCTTGCCGGGCATGGCGTCGAGGGTGAAGCGCGCCGCCACCTCCGCGATGCGCCCTGCGCCCTTGGTGATGACGATGAAGTTGATGAGGACGAGGATGAGGAAGATCACTATCCCGACGATGGTGTTGCCCCGCACGACGAAGTTGCCGAACGCCTCGATGATGTGGCCGGCGTAGCCATCCAGCAGGATGAGGCGGGTGGATGCGACGTTGAGGGCGAGCCGGAAGAGCGTGACGAACAGCAGCAGCGTGGGGAACCCGGTGAAGTCCGACGGCTCCTTCACGTAGAGGATGACCAGCAGGATGAGCAGCGACAGCGCGATGCTGACCGCCAGCAGCAGGTCCAGCAGGAAGGTCGGGATCGGCAGGATGAGCAGCAGCACCGTGCCGAACACGCCGAGCACGAGCCAGAGGTCGGCCTGGCGGAAAAGGCGGCTTAGATTCGACTGGGCTTGGGCCATGCGTCAGTTCTGGTTTTGTTCGGCGTAATAGCGGTAACGGTTCACCCGATAGACATAGGCGATCACTTCGGCGACCGCCGCATAGAGCTGAGCAGGAACCTCGCCACCCACCCGGCCGTGTTTGAACATCATCCGGGCAAGGGGCTTGTTCTCCAGGATGGGCACCTGGTGTTGGGCGGCGATTTCCCGGATGCGCAGGGCGTTCAGGCGGGTGCCCTTGGCGACGATGCGCGGGGCCTTCATCGTCTTGCGGTCGTAGCGCAGGGCGATGGCGATGTGGGTGGGATTCGTGATGATCACATCGGCTTTCGGCACCTCCAGCAGCATCTGGCGCTGGGTTTTCGTGGAGCGCCGACGGCGCTGACGGGCCTTCATCTGCGGGTTGCCCTCGCTGCCCTTCATCTCCTCCTTCACCTCCTCCTTGGTCATCATCATGTCCTGGTTGTTGCGCCAGAACTGGTAGCCGTAATCCGCCGCCGCCAGGACCGTCAGAGCCAGCAGCACGCGCATGGTGAGGCTGAAGGCAACATCTGCCAGAAACGCGGCAATCCTTGCCACGTCCACGGCCGAGTAAAAAATCGGGTCGTCGAGGACGCTACGCACCTGCGACCAGGAGAATGAGATGATGACGCCGAGCTTGAGCAGGCCCAGGCCGGTGGGCATGAGCGCGCGGATGGAGAAGATGCGCTTGAAACCTTCCAGCGGGTTGATCCGCTCCCATTTCACGGACAACGCCTCGGAGGCGGTCTGGAAGCGGTTCTGGATGCCGCCCGCGAGCAGCCCGCCGACCGTCGTGGCGATGAGCACCGGCCCGACACACGCGGCGAACACGAGCACGCCCTGCACGGCATAGCCCGGCATCGCATCCAGCGTGAGCGGCACCTCGTGCAAGTGGCCGAAGACCGCGATCTGGGCGTTTGCCAGTTGCCGCCAGAGGTCGCCGCCGAACATCTTCAAAGCCCCCATCCCCGCCAGCAGCACGAAGACCGTCTGCACCTCCGCGCTGCGGGCGAACTGGCCCTGCTTGAGGGCCTCCTCCAGCCGCCGGGGCGTGGCTTGCTCTGTTTTCTCGCCAGCGTCCTCGCTCATGAGGATGCGGAATGAGGCCTGGTTGCGATGCCCGGTGCCAGTAGGTTGGAGTCCAAGCGGGCGCCACGGACTGCGCCTTCTCCCTTCCTCGGAGGGGAGAAGGTGTCCGCTGGCCGGATGAGGGGGGGGACCACCGACGCCGACGCCCGTGACCCCTCACCCCTGCCCTCTCCTCTCATCCGATGAAGGGAGAAGGAGAAAAAGCGCGGCGTGGTCCTCCATCGACTGCGCCGCATCGCCTTCCGAAACGGCCGGAGTGATGCGGGTCGCGCGAAGCCAGAGACCCCGCATCCCGCACTCCGCATCCCGCATTTCCCGTTCATCCCGCCCCCATCAGTTGCGCCACTCGGAGCATGTCCTCGGGCAGGCGGCGGAGGTAGTTTGCGATGTGCTGGGCCATGAAGGTGCAGGTCAGCCCGAAGACCGCCAGGCCGGCGAGCGTGCGCACGGGGGAGCTCTCAGAGAACACGTTCATCTGCGGCACTGCGCGGCCCAGCACGGAGAACACGATGGTGATGACAAAGGACACGGCCATCACCGGAGCGGCGATCTGCAGGCCGAGGACCAAGAGTCCGCCGCTGCGCGTGATGACATCGGCCAGCAGCGCCTCGGATGGGCGCAGCCCGCCGACCGGCACCAGCGCGTAGCTGCGTTGCAGGCCCACGAGCATCCCGTGGTGCAGGTCCAGGCCCAGCCAGAGCATCAGCGCCATCCAGTAGAGGATGATGCCCGGCGCGGGTGTCGCCGTGCTGGTCAGCGGGTTGTAGGTCGAGGACAGCATCAGGCCCATCTCCGTGGCGACGAGGTTGCCGGCCATTTCCAGCGCGTAGAAAACTATCCGGCACACGAAGCCCAGCAGCAGGCCGGCAGTGGCTTCGAGGAACACCAACCGCACCAAGCCCCACTGCGTCAGCCCGGCCACCGTCGTCGCGGGCAGCAAGGGCGCGAACAGGAAGGCCGTCAGCGCGCCGAGGCCGAGCCGAAGTTGCACGGGGAAGTTCTGCGCCGAGAACATCGGCAACACCGCCAGCACCGCGCTGGTCCGGACGAAGACCAGCAACCACTTGAGCAACTCCTCGGTCATGGCACGCGCGCGGGTCCGGGTGGTTCAGTTCACCATCTGCGGGATCTTCTCGATCACCGCGCGGGTGAACTCGATGGTGGTGCGCAGCATCCACGGCAGCAGGACCACCAGCAGGCCGACGATGCCCAGCACCTTTGGCACGAACGACAGCGTCTGCTCCTGGATGGAGGTGACCGCTTGGAACAAACTGACGGAGAGGCCGATGCTGAGCGACGTGAGCAAAATCGGCGAGGCCAGCGCGACGGCTTGGAACATCATGGTCTTGATCAGCTCGACGGCGAATTCGGGGGTCATGGGGGAGGCTATTGAAGGGTTGAAGGGTTGAAGGGTTGAAGGGTTGAAGGGTTGGTGGGTCGGTGCGAGGAGCGGTGGAGTGGTGGCGGGCCGCCTCCACTCTTCAACTCTTCACCCGCCTGCTGCTTTCTTTCACTAAGGTCCGCATGGTTGCCTTTCACGTTCCAAAGCTCTGGACGAGCGAGCGCACGACCAGTTCCCAGCCGTCCACGAGGACGAACAGGAGGATCTTCAGCGGCAGGGAAATCGTCGAGGGCGGCATCATCATCATGCCCATGCTCATCAGCACCGTCGCGACCACGAGGTCGATGAGGATGAACGGCACGAAGAGCAGGAAGCCCATCTGGAACGCCGTGCGCAGTTCGCTGATGATGAAGCCGGGCACCACCACCTTCAGCGGCAACTGGTCGGGCACGGTCGGCGGCAGCTTCGCGAGCGCGACGAACAGCTCGACATCCTTGGGGCGCGTCTGCTTGAGCATGAACGCGCGGATGGGCTTGGCCGCCTCGGCGAGCGCCTGCTCGCTGCTGATCTGCTTCGCCGTGTAGGGCGTGAGCGCGTTGGCGTCGATCTTCCCCCAGACCGGCTCCATGATGAAGTAGGTGATGAACAGCGCGAGGCCGATGATGATCTGGTTGGCGGGCGTGCCTTGCAGCGAGAGCGCGGAACGGACAAACGACAGCACGATCACGATCCGCGTGAAGCAGGTCATCAACAAGATGATGGACGGCGCGAGCGTGAGGAGCGTGATGACGACGAGCACCTTGACGGCGGCATCCGCATCCTGGGGCCCCTGCGCACCCTCGAGGCCGACGTTGAGCCGGAACGGGGTGATGCCAGTGGTAGGCGCGACCGCGCCGGCGACCGCCGGGGCCTGGGCGTTCAACGTGATCGAACAGAAGGCCAACAGCGCGAGCAGCAGCGTGGTGAAAAACCGCGACCGCCCTGCCAGATCCGAGGGTCGGATGTCGCCCGACACAACGCGTCGTGGCCCATCCGCCGGCACTCGGCCGGGCACCCGCGGCCGGGATAAAAGGGTGCTCATGACTTGCGGGTCACCGCTTGCAGCAAGGCGGTGGCGAAGTCGGGCGGCGGCGCGCCCGCCGCCCTGATCTCCGGCTCGCCGCTGGCAGCGGGGAGGTGCGTGAGCAGGGTCACGCCAGTTGGCGAGGCCGCGAGCAACAGGCGCTGCTGCTCGTAGGCCACCACGTAGAGCGCGTGGCGCTGACCGAGCGATCTGACTTCGAGCACGTTGAGCTTCGGCGGCGCTCCCTGCGCGAGCACGAGCCGCTGCCAATTGCGGAAGAGCCACAGCCCGCCGAGGAAGATCGCCAGCACCAGCGCCAGCGCACCCAGCACCCGGACGAACGAGAGGGCGACGGGCACGGGGCCGGGGAGACCGATGACCGGAGCGTTGGTGACTTGGCCCAGGGCCGACGCACTGGTTCCCAGAGCCATGGCCAGGGCCAGCGCGAGAGCCAGCGCGGCGAAGCTTGGGCGGAGAGAGTCCATGCGCGCCTTTAGCCGGTCACCTTGACCAACTCGGTGATCTTGATGCCGAAGCGGTTTTCCACCACGACGATCTCGCCGCGCGCTATGAGGCGGCGGTTCACGTGCAGTTCCACCGGGGCGTCGGCGACCTTGTCGAGCTGGACGACGGAGCCGTTGCCGAGGAGGAGCACGTCGCGCATGGGGAGGTGACACGAACCCAGCTCGACCGTGAGGTGGACGGGGACATCCATGAGTAAGTCGAGGTTGCTGGAGCTATCGGGGGTGGGGCCCATAGGGTGGAGATGAGTTCAGCCGCGGAGGACCTTGGTGACTTCGACGGCCCAGCGCTCGTCGCGCGTGCCGAGGCGGCCCTGGAACTTGGGCATCTGCGCCAGCCGCAGTTGGATCTGGGAGGCAAAATCCCCCGGCAGGGGCAGCACGTCGCCCACCTTGAGCCGGGCGAGAGAGCGCGCGGCCAGCTCCATGCCGGGCCATTCGGCGGTCACGGGGACGGTCACATCAGCGAGGTCGTGGTTCCATTTCGGTTGCGCGACGGCCTTGGAGACAGCGGCGGCGTCTTCCTCGGCCTGCGGATTGCGCTTGAGGCTCAACTGGTGGATGAGCGGCTCGAGCGTGGTGTAGGGAAAGCCGATCTGGAACTGACCCACGGAGTTGCCGATGTGCGCCTCCATCGTCAACGCGATCATGATGACGTCGGGCGCGGAGGTCTGGAGGAAGCGTCCGCTGTTCTCGTGGCCGAGCAGGACGGAGTGCAGCTCGCGCAGTTTCGACCATTGGTTGCACCACTCGTCGATGATGGCCTGCACGACCTGGTCGAGCAGGGCGACCTCGATTTCACTCAGCTCGCGGTTGACGGTGCCCGACTGGCCCGCCCCGCCCATGAGGCGGTCCACGATGGACAGGCCCATGCCCGGATCGATGTTCAGCACGCAGATGCCGCGCAACGGCTCGACCTTGAAGAGCGTCAAGTGGCAAGGGTTCGGCAGGCTCTCGGTGAACTTCTGGTAGGTCAGGGTCTGGAACTGCGCCATCTGGAGGCCGAATTCCAGGCGGAGATAAACGGAGAGCCGCCCCGCGAGCGAATGGATGAACTCCTCGTGCTGCATGCGGAGCTGTCGCAGTTCGTGCGACGTGAGAAACACGGGATGGCGGAAGTCAAAGGGCTGGATGCTGTCCGCGGGGTGGTTGGTGCGCGCGCCTCCGTTCCGATGGACGGTCGTGATGCCCTCCTGCTCGGCCACCTGCTTGAGCAGGCGCTCGATCGCGGATTGCGAGAGCGTTTCCTGGCCGGCGGCGGTGATGTCAACAGAGTCCATGGAGGCCATGGAGGCTATTGGATTGCAAACTCGGAGAAGTAGATCTCGGTGACGGAACCCGCGCCGAGGACGTTGTTGAAGATGGAGAGCAGCTCGGCCTTGATGAGGTTGCGCGCGCCGGGTTTCTCCAGATCGACGATGGTCTTGATCGACAGCGCGCTGGACGCCATGTCGCGCAACTGCGCCTCTTTCTTCAAAACTGCGGCATCCAAGCCCCCGCCCCTGCCTTCGAGTGTCATGGTCACGAGCAGATAACGGGTGCCCAAGGTGCCGGACACGTTGACCAGCACCTTGATGGGCGGCGCCTTGGGAGGTTCCTTGGCTTCGTCCTTGCCGTGGGCGTCCTTGCCGTGGGCGTCCTTGGACTTCTCGGCGTGCTCCTCCGCAGCGGCCCCAGGCGCGGCGGGACTGGTCTTCATCCTGGGCAGCAGCACATACATCGTCATCACATACGCCACCGCCGGCATGAGCAGCAGGTTGAGCAGCAGCGGCAACCACGCCTTGAACCCCTTGGACTCGGGCGCGGCGGCGGCCGTCGCCGGGCTGGCGTTGCCGTCGGCGGGGGGGGAGGAGGGATTGGCGGCCATGATGGTATCAGCGCTTGAGATTCACGATCTCCTGAAGGATTTCGTCGCTCGTGGTGATGATTTTCGCGCTGGCTTGGAAGCCGCGCTGCGTGGTGATGAGATTGGCGAACTCGTTGGCGAGATCCACATTGGACAGCTCCAGCGCGCCGGACTGGATGCGGCCAAGGCCGTTGGTGCCGGGTGCTGCCGACAGCGGTGCGGCGCTGCCGCCCAGCGGACCGGCCGGGCCCAGGTTGGAATAAAGATTGCCACCTTGCTTGAGCAGCGCCTGGGGGTCACGGAAATTTTGCAGCAACACCTGGCCCCGCACGAACCCGGTGCCGTCCGATAGGCGCACGTTGATCTTGCCCTCGCTGTCCACGTTGAACCCGGACACCGTGGCCGTGGCGCTCGAAGTGAGGGGCCGGCCCGTGCCGTCCACCTGCAGATCTCCACGCGCGCCCAGTGTGCTGTCGTTGAAGCCCTGCACGCGCAGGCCATCGTTCGTGACGAGATAGCCGTTGTTGTCGAGCCGGAAGTCGCCGGCCCGCGTCGCGAACTGCTCGCCGCTTGCCGCATCCTTCACCATGAAGAAGCCCTGGCCCGAGACGGATAGATCCGTCAGCACACCGGTGCCGGAGGTCGCCCCTTGCCCGAACAGGGTTTTGACGGTGGCGGTCGTGACGCCGGAGCCGATCTGCAGACTGGGCGTGGTGCGACCACTGCCGGTGCTGTTGCTGGCGGCTTGGAGCGTTTCGCTGAACGAGTCCGCGAAATCAGCGCGGGCGGCCTTGTAACCGATGGTGTTCGAGTTCGCGATGTTGTTGCCGATGACGTCGAGCTCACCTTGGAATTGGTTCAAGCCGCTGACGCCGGAGTTGAGAGAACGAAGCATATTTCCTTTTAGTTGGCGGCCGGCGGGCGGGCGACGGAGAGCACCTGGCTCAACGCGAACGCCTGTCCACCGACCATGAGTTTAGGCGTCCCTGCCTCGATTTGGACGGCGCTGACGATTCCCTGCGCCGTCGTGTCCTTGTCCACCTGCAAGCTCACCGCCTGCCCGAGCATGGCGTTGGCCTGCAGAAATTGCTGTTGGGTGCGGAGCTGCGAGATGTCCGCCGACATCGTCTTGCTTTGCTCCAGCGAGCTGAACTGCGCCATCTGCGCTATGAACTCCGTGTCCTTCTGCGGATTCAGCGGGTCCTGCGAAGTCATCTGGGTGACGAGCAGTTTTAGAAAGTCATTCTGACCGAGCGTGCGCACCGGGATGCGGTCCAAGGTGTTTGCGTTGCTCCCGGCGAGGGTGGCGGAGGATATGGCGGAGGTTGGCATGATCAGTTCAGGCCCAAGATTCCAGCAACCGGCGGGCACTCCCGGCGGACCTGCGCGCGGGACGCGGGGATCCAGTGACGTAGCCGGTCAACGGCAGCTCGTCGAGGGATTCCGGGGCGCGTTGCCGCGGCGGCGGTTGATCGCCGCTGGTCAGCGACGGATGACTGGCGGGCCCACCGGCCCGGGGCGGAGAAATGGACGGCGGTTCCACGAGCGGCAGCAGATGCACGCCTTGGGGCGCAAGCGACTCCCGCAACTGGCCCCACTCCGCATTCAGCGTCTGGAAGTCGCCCCGTTCACACCGCACGGTGGCCTCCACGCGGCCCTCGCTCGTCCGCAGGTGCAGCACGATTTCCGTGCGCAGATCCGGCTTCAGCAAGACGGACAGCTCGCCGGGACCGGCATTCTTGAACAACCGCACTTCCGTGCTCACGAGCGGTAGAAGCCTGTTCGCGAGCGTGGGTGAAGCGTCCGAAACCGGCACGGTCTCTGTCGCGGCGGCGCGATGATCGGGACCCGAGAAAGTAAGGGAGATAGATCCTGCTTCCGGCAGGCTGCCTTCAGCGAACCGCTGGCCGCGTGGCCGCTCGGGCGAGCGCACAGCAATGGACCCAGCTGCCGGGTCCGGCAACTCCTGCTCCATCAAGGGGGCAATTTCGTCCTGATTGGCCGACGGTTTCATCTCTATCGCTTGTGGAGCAGCAACCGTGCCACGGCGGGAATCGGTCTGCGTGGGGGGTACAAACCCCACTTCGATCCGGGGCACGCCGGACGTCGGCGCGGGAGGCACGAGAGATCCAATGTCTTGGCTCGCCCGCGCACCCGGCGGCTCAAGCCGGGCTTTCTCACCCGCGGCCGTGGGAGTCGCCAGTTCCTTTGCCACTGCATCCGCAGCGGACGTTTTCGGAGCGGCGGGCGCTGCGGGCGCGCCCGTGGCTTCACGATTCGCCAGCGGTGCCTCCGTGACAGGCGCTTCCACCTCGGTGAAGAACTCCGTTGAGCCAACTAATCTGTTCCCCTCCACCGACACTGCGGCCGGCAGCGTGATGGTCCGATTGCCTGCGGGGATCTTCGCGAGCGAAACGGGCACCTGCCCGGGCGGCAATGCCACCCGTGCTAGAAGCCTGTCCGCGAGCGTGGGTGAAGCATCCGAAACCGGCACGGTCTCTGTCGCGGCGGCGCGATGATCGGGACCCGAGAAAGTAAGGGAGATAGATCCTGCTTCCGGCAGGCTGCCTTCAGCGAACCGCTGGCCGCGTGGCCGCTC
>CAIWVP010000067.1 GCA_903916195.1 uncultured Verrucomicrobiota bacterium
CCGCCGCCCGATGACGACGACGTCCCGTTCTGAACGCACCTTTCCGGTCCCCGATCAACTTCAACCTCCCGATTTTTCGCTCGTATGGCCAAAACTGAACTTATCCTTGTCAAGCCCGTGGTCGGCCTTGGCGGTGAATCCGACCAAGTGACCGTGGCCGCCGGCTACGCCCGCAACTATCTCGTGCCGCACGGCATCGCGATCCCCGTCAACGCGGGCAACAAACACCGCTTGGAGAAGCTGCGCAAGCAGCGCGCCGAGCGCGAGACCAACGACCTCAACTCCATGTCCGAGCTCGGTAAGAGCCTGAGCAAGGTCACGCTGACCATCGGCGTGAAGACCGGCGAGGACGGCAAGATGTTCGGCGCGGTCACGACCGGCACCATCGCCGACGCGATCAAGACCCAGCTCGACGTCGCGCTCGACAAGAAGAAGATCCATCTCGAGAAGCCCATCCACCTGTTGGGCGAGCACGAGATCGAGCTGCGCCTGCACGCCGACGTGAAGAGCAGCCTCAAGATCATCCTCAAGAGCACCAACCCGCTCCCCGAGATCAAGGCCGAGGAAAAGCAGGAAGCCCAGCACACCGAGAAGCGCGGCCGTCGCAACGCCGGTGCCGAGGAAGCCTCCAAGGCCACGAAGGCGAAGTAAGCGGCATCATCGCCCCTCCAAAAGGCAGGCACCCCGGTGCCTGCCTTTTTTCTTTGGCGCAGGATGCTCCCCCGGAGCGGCACGCTCCCGCTGGGGATAACCTGTGCACGGTTTGGAGGAACCCGCGTTTGCGTGCGCGGCCCCCTTCCCTCGTAATCGCCCCCGCACTTTTCCCGCACCGATGTTCAACGACACCGAAGGCACCGCCCCTGGCGCCGATTTCAAGAAACCTCGCCGCCAGAAGGCTTTGACCGCGGTCGACCTCTCCAAGCTCGACCGCCTCCCGCCGCACTCGATCGAGGCCGAGCAGGGTGTGCTCGGCTGCGTGCTGCTCTCGCCCACCGAGAGCCTCGGTCTCTGCCTCGAGAAGATCAAGTCCGGCGCCGAGGTCTTCTACGACCTCCGCCACCAGACGCTCTTCGAGCTCTTCGTGGCGATGTACGACGGCAAGCTCCCGATCGACCTCATCACCGTCCAGCAGCGCCTCAAGGACGTGAACCAGCTGGACGGTGTCGGCGGCCTCGCCTACCTGAGCAGCCTGATGGACGCCGTGCCCAGCGCGGCCAACCTCACCTACTACCTCGACATCGTCCGCGAGAAGCACGTGCTCCGGCGGATGCTCCAGGCCTGTACCCAGGTCCTCAGCCGCGTCCACGAGCACGAAGGCGACGTCGATTCCCTCCTCGACGAGGTCGAGCGCGACATCCTCAAGATCAGCCAGGACCGCGAAGCCATCGCCAACCGCGGCATGAAGGAGCTCGTCCGCGGCGCCATCGCGATGATCGAGGACTACCATCAGCGCGCCGGCGGCCTCACCGGCATCGGTACGGGCTTCTCCGACCTCGACAAGATGACCAGCGGCATGCACGAGGGCGAGATGATCGTCCTCGCGGCGCGACCTTCGATGGGCAAGACCTCGCTCGCGATGAACATCGCCGAGCACGTCGTCATCAACGAGGGGCTCCCCGTCGGGGTGTTCAGCCTGGAGATGACCTCCGAATCGCTGGTCATGCGTATGCTGTGCTCGCTCGCCCGGGTCAACGGCCGCTCGATCCGCGACGGCTTCCTCGCCGAGGCCGACATGCGCAAGCTCACCGGGGCCGCCTCCAAGATGGCCAAGGCCGCGCTCCACATCGACGACACGCCCGGCCTCTCGATCCTCCAGCTCCGCGCCCGCGCCCGCCGCATGTGGCAGCAGCACGGCGTCCGCCTCTTCATCATCGACTACCTCCAGCTGCTCCACTCCTCCTCCAAGAAGGCCCAGGACAACCGACAGCAGGAGATCGCCGACATCTCCAACGGCGTGAAGTCCCTTGCCAAGGAGCTGAAGTGCCCGGTGATCGTGCTCAGCCAGTTGAACCGCGAGCTCGAGAAGGACAAGAACCGCAAACCCCGCCTCTCCGACCTCCGCGAATCCGGCTCCATCGAGCAGGACGCCGATGTCGTCGCCCTGCTCTACAAACCGAGCACCGAGGACGAAGAAGACGCCGGGACCGAGCGCCAGCCGCAGGACGTCGTGCCGGTGAACCTGCTCATCGCCAAACAGCGCAACGGCCCGACCGGCGACGTGCGGCTCTCCTTCCTCAAGGGCTACACCCGCTTCGAGAGCGCCGCGAAGATCAGCGACGAGGACGTCGGCTGAGCCGCCGATGCCTGATCGGTCACCCGACATGTTCCGGTCGGGTGACAAATCACCGCGGAAGCATCTCGGTTGAACACCCGGGCGGTCCTCCCGTCTGGAGCGCCGGAGATGAATATCCGGATCCGTGGTCCTTTCGCATCGCTCTTCGACGCCCTCTGCGTCGTGATCGCCTCGGCGCTGTCCGCGTTCGCCGGCCCGGTGCCGCCGCCGTACCTGCATCCGCCGTCCGTGGACACCTACGCACGGCACGATCCGGACGGCGTCACCATCCTCTCCAACGGCCGCCATCTCACGCCGGCCGGCAAGCACTATCCGGTCGCGCGGCAGCCGTACGGGCTGGCGCAGACGCGGGACGGTTCCACCTTGTTCGTCGCCAGCGACGGCACCGGGCAGTTCGTCCATCGGTGGCAGTCGGAGCAACCGGAGCTCCTCGCGGTCGTCCTCCCGAAACCCGAAGGGAAGAAGAAAGGCCACGCCAATTCCGGCGGCGCCGATTTTTCGCCCGACGGTTCCACGCTCTACTGGAGCGGCGGTGAGAACGGCGCGATCCTCGTGATCGACGTCGCGACCCGGCTGATCACCGCCGAGATCCCGCTCGACGGGATGCTGGACGGACGCAAGTTCGAGGACAGCTACGCCGCCGACGTGAAGCTCTCGGCGGACGGGCGCCACCTCTACTGCGCCGACACCACCAACTTCCGCCTGGTCGTGGTCGACACCCGCGACCGCAAAGTGGTCGGCAGCGTCGGGGTCGGACGTTATCCGTACGCGCTGGTCGTCGCCGGCGACCGCGTGCAGGTCGCCAACATCGGACTCTTCGAGTACAGCGCGATCGGCCCTTCCAAAGATCCTCGGTTCGATAGCCGCGGCCTGACCCGTCCGCCCTTCGGATTCCCCAGCAAAGAGGCCGAGAAAGGCGTGGAATTCGAGGGCCGCCAGATCCCCGGTCTCGGTAAACCCAACGTCCCGGAATCGTTCTCGGTCTGGGGCGTCGACGTCTCGTCGCCGACCGCGCCGAAAGTTGTCAGCCGCGTGAAGACCGGCCTCCTCATGGGCGCTCCGACCGATCGCGGCAAGACCGTGGGCGGCAGCGCCCCGAACTTCCTGGTGCAGGACGGACCGGCCCTGTTCGTCTCGAACGGGAACAACGACCTCGTCGAGCGGATCGACCCGGTCAAGGGCGTCATCAGCGACCGCCGCCGCATCGAGCCGTCGCCGCTCACCGCCGGTCTGCGCGGCGTCGGCACCTCGGGCATGGCGCTCTCCCCGGACGGACGCCGTCTCTACGTCGCCGAGCTCGGCATCAACGCGATCGGCGTGCTCGACGCCGCCACCTTGCAGGTGCTCGGCCACATCCCCACGGCCTGGTATCCTTACCGCGTGGCGGTCTCGCCGGACGGCCTGCATCTCGCCTGCATCTGTTTCCGCGGCTTCGGCAACGGCCCCAACGCCGGCAGCGAGGTGCCGAAGAGCGCGTTCCTCGGCATGCGCGGCGTGCTCAGCATCATCGACACCCCGGCCGATGACGCCCTTCCCGCGATGACCGCGCGGGTGCTGGAGAACAACGGGTTCGTCGACCGCTCGGCCGACCGCGCCGCGATGTCGTCGCCGCTGATCCCGGCGATCCCCGGCCGACCCTCGGCCGAGATCAAACACGTCGTCTTCATCACCAAGGAGAACCACACCTACGACGCCATCTTCGACCGCGTGCCCGGCGCCAAGCACGACCCGTCGTTGCTCCGTTGGGGCCTGCACCAGACCCTCGGTGAGAAGGGCCAGGCGACCTTGGAAGACGTCGGCGTGATGGTGAACCACAACGCCCTCGCGCGGCAGTTCACCGTCAGCGACAACTTCTACATGGAGCCCGAGGCGTCGGGCGTCGGCCACCGCTGGCTCGTGGGCGTGCAGCCCAACAACCTCATGCAGATGACCTACTCGGTCGGATGGTCCTTCAAGAAGACCAGCACCGCCCCCGGACGCCGCTACTCGATGGGCTCGAACGGTTCGCTGATGCCCGAGGATTACCCCGAGGCGGGCTCGATGTGGGACCACCTCGGCCGGAACGGGATCCGGTTCCGCAACTACGGCGAAGGCTTCGAGTTCCCCGGGGTGGGAGAGGACGAGGACGAGCACCCCACCGGGGCCCGCGAGGTGGTCAACATGCCGATGCCCAAGGTGCTCTTCGACAACACCTGCTGGGGCTTCCCCATCTTCAACATGAACATCCCCGACCAATATCGGGCGCACTGGTTCATGAAGGACGTCCGGAGCCGCTACCTGCGGGGATGGCGCCGCTTCCCATCGTTCCTCAACATCGCCATCTGCAACGACCACGGCACCGGCCCGAAGCCCGAGAAGGGCTATCCTTACGTCGCGTCGTGGATGGCCGACAACGACCTCGCCCTCGGCCGCATCGTCGAGTTCCTCTCCCGCACCCCGCAATGGAAGAACATGGTGATCTTCGTGACCCAGGACGACTCGGGCGGCGAGCCGGACCACGTGGACGCGCAGCGTAGCGTGCTCCTGGTGATCAGCCCGTGGGCCCGCCGAGGGAACGTCTCGCACCGCCACACCACCATCGTGAGCATGCACCGCACCTTGTACGAGATCCTCGGCCTGCCACCGCTCAACCTCTTCGACGCGCTCGCGAACGACTTCGCCGACTGCTTCACCAACACCCCGGATTTCCGGCCCTACACGGCCGTCCCGGTGGACCCGCGCATCTTCGACCCCGAGAAGGCCAAGGACCCGAAAGATCCCGACTACGGCCAGGCCCGCCGGATGAAGTCCATCAAGATGGATGACGACGACGAGATGGAGGACGTGCTCCAGCGCGCCGCCCAAGAAGCCCGGCCGCGACGATAGGGACCCGCTCCACCGGCCGCATCGCCATGCGGCGGCCCTGCTTGCCGCTCGGGGGCCGCCGCCGGTAGCGTCCCTCCCACATGAGCGCACTCCTGTTGGTTGGCGGCCGGGTGATCGACCCGGCATCCGGTCTGGACCAAGTCGCGGACGTCCTGCTGAAGGACGGCCGGATCGCAGCCATCGGCACCGGGCTCGCCGCGGACGGCGCGGAACGCATCGACGTCGCGGGCAAGGTCGTCTGTCCCGGGCTGATCGACCTGCACGTCCATTTCCGCGAACCCGGCCAGACGAAGAAGGAGGACATCCTCACCGGATCGAAGTGCGCGGCCCGCGGCGGCTTCACCACCGTCGTCTGCATGCCCAACACCTCGCCGTCGATCGACAACGCCGGCACCGTCGCCCTGATCCAGGAGCGCGCCCGCCACGCCGCCGTGCGCGTCGAGATCACCGGCGCGCTGACCAAGGGGATCGCCGGCGAAGAGCTCGCCCCGATCGGGTCGCTGGCCAAGGCCGGCGTGGTCGCGCTCACGGACGACGGCCATTGCATCCAGAACAACGAGCTGATGCGCCGCGCCTGCGAGTACGCGCGGATGTTCGGTCTGCCGGTGATGGACCACTGCCAGGACCACGGCCTGGTGACCGACGGCGTGATGCACGAGGGCTACCGTTCCGCGGAGCTCGGTCTCCGCGGTTGGCCCGCCGCCGGCGAGGAGATGATCGTCGCCCGCAACATCCTGCTCGCGGAGCAGACCGGCACGCACATCCACTGCCAGCACATGAGCAGCGCGGGGAGCATCCGGCTGTTGCGCGAGGCGAAGTCCCGCGGTGTGCCCGTCTCCGGCGAAGGGTGCCCGCACCACTTCACGCTCACCGATTCTTCCATCGCCGGGAGCGACGAGTTCTGGAAAGCCGACGGCGCGGACATCGCCAAGCAGTTCTTCGGGAGCGGCCCCCTGCCCTCCTGGCCGGCCTACCACACGCACTTCAAGATGAACCCGCCCCTGCGCACGGCGGCCGACCGGGAAGCGATCCTGGCCGGATTGGTCGACGGCACGCTGGAGATCATCTCGAGCGACCACGCGCCGCACACCGAATCGGAGAAGGACGTGGAGTTCGATTACGCGCCCTTCGGGATCCTCGGCCTGGAGGTCGAGCTCGCGCTGTCGCTGATGGCCCTCCACCACACCGGACGCCTGCCGCTGCCCGCGCTGCTCGCCAAGTTGACGAGCCATCCAGCCAAGCTGCTGCGCTTCACCGACGGCCGCGGCGAGCTGCGGATCGGCGGCGTGGCGGATGTCACCGTCTTCGACCCGGATGCCGGCTGGGTGAGCCGCCGCGAGGAGACCGAGAGCAAATCGCGGAACAACCCGTTCCACGGCTGGAACCTCAAAGGCAAGGTGACGCTCACCATCGTGGGCGGCGCCATCGCCTGGCGCGGCTGAACCGGGACCGCGGCGCTCCCATCTCCGTGTCAGACCACCGGGTGGGACCCGGGGGCGCGGACACCGTGCGTGTGGGGCGGACTGGAAAGTCCGCACTCCCGGCAGAGCGCGAGCCGGCGTCGCTTCCGGCGATCCCACTTCGGATCGCGACTTCGGCGATGTGCGGGGTTGTCCCTCGGCGGGCGCCGAAGGTAGCTTCTTTGTCGATGAGCAAGCCTGCCTGCCCGATGTGCGAGATGACCGATGTCCTGGAACACCCTGGGCGATGGGAATGCGTGACCTGCGGGCACGAGTGGGACCGCGAGCCGGAACCCGAGGCCGCGGCCGGCCCGCGCGTGGTCAAGGACGCCCACGGCAACGTGCTCGCCGACGGCGACGTGGTGATGCTCATCAAGGACCTGCCGCTCAAAGGGTCCTCGCAGGTGCTCAAGGGCGGCACCAAATCGAAGCCGATCCGCCTCGTCGACGGCGACCACGAGATCTCCTGCAAGATCGACGGGCAGTCGATCGGTCTGAAGGCCTGCTTCGTGAAGAAGGCGTGAGCTGCGGGAAGGATGTGCCTTCCCGATTCCCTTGGACCTCGCAGGAGACGATCGGTGGTCGCGGTCACTCGTAGCGCAGGTTTGCAACCTGCTGTATCGCCGAGTTGCACTCGGCAGGGCGTCGGCAAGGCCCGACCGCGTACCTGCCGCAGCACCTGCGGATTCTAGATCCGCGATACGGCAGAGTTCAACTTTGCGCTACTTTAGCCATCGTGCCCGCTACTTCCGATCGCCCCCGGTCGCGCGCGATGGTTGCCCCGCTGCCGCGGAACCGGCACGGTCTCTGGCAAGTTCTCTCCTCTCCATGATTTTTTCACGTTCGTTCCGTTCCCTGATGTCCGTCGGTGCCGGCCTTGCCGCCACGATATCGCTGCTCGCTGGCGATCAATCGCAGTGGGGACAGGCCTGGAACCGCAACCTCGTTTCCGCGGAACGCGGCCTGCCGGGTTCCTTCGATCCCAAGGCGGGCAAGAACGTGCGCTGGACCGCCAAGATCGGCACCCATTCCTACGCGACGCCCATCATCGCCGGCGGCCGGGTCTATCTCGGCACGAACAACGAGGAGCCGCGCGACCCGAAGCGCACCGGTGATTCCGGCGTCCTGCTCTGCCTCGACGAGAAGGACGGTCACCTGCTCTGGCAGTTGCTCGTGCCCAAGCGCGAGGAGGACCCGTACCTCGACTGGCCCAAGACCGGTTGGTCGTCGCCGGTCACGGTCGAAGGCAACCGCGTCTACACCGTGAGCAACCGCGGCGAGGTGATGTGTCTCGACGCACGCGGCATGGCCGACGGCAACGCCGGTCCGTACCTCGACGAAGGCCGGCACATGATGCCCCGCGGCACCAACGCGCCGCCGCAAGCCATCCCGCCCGGGAATCTGGACGGCGACATCGTGTGGCTCTTCGACATGCCGAAGGAGGTCGGCATCTGGACGCACGACGGCGCGCACACCTCGGTGCTCGTGCACGGCGACCATCTGTACGTGAACACCGGCACCGGCGTGGACAACACGCACAAGGTGATCCGCACCCCGGATGCGCCGAGCCTCATCGTGCTCGACAAGCGCACCGGCCGCCTGCTGGCGCGCGACGACGAGCACATCGCGCCGGACATCTTCCATTGCACCTGGTCCTCGCCGTCGCTCGCCAAGGTGGACGGGCAGGACCGCATCTTCTTCGCCGGCGGCAACGGTATGCTCTACGGCTTCGAGCCGCTGAAGTCCGCGCCGCCAGCGGGCGAGGTGGCGAAACTCAAGAAGGTGTGGCACGCCGACTTCGATCCGGCCCGGCCGCGCGGCGACGTCCACAGCTACCTCAGCAACCGCCGCGAGAGCCCGAGCAACATCTACGGCATGCCGGTCGTCCACGAAGGCCGGCTCTACGTGGCCGGCGGCGGCGATTGGTTCTGGGGCAAGAACGAGGCGTGGCTCAAGTGTTTCGGCACCGGCCCGACCGGCGAGCAGGGCACGAACTCGCTCGTCTGGACCTACCCGCTGGGCCGGCACACGATGTCCACGCCGGCGGTCCACGACGGTCTCGCGTACGTCGCCGATTCGATGCGGCTGTTCCACTGCGTCGACATCAAGACCGGCCAAGCGGTGTGGACGCACGAGCTCGGCGGCGAGGTGTGGGCGTCGCCCCTGGTCGCGGACGGCAAGGTCTTCATCGGTACCCGGCGCGGGGATTTCTGGACCTTCGCCGAAGGCCGGGAGAAGCGCGTGCTCGACCGCGTCGAACTGGGTTCCCCGATCAGCGCCACGGCGACGGCCGCGAACGGTGCGTATTACATCAGCACGATGACCCACCTCCACGCGGTCGGGACGACGCCGGCGGAGTGAGAGGTCAGTCACCCGTATGCGTCGGATATTGATCACCCTCCTGGGACCGGACACCGTTCCGTCGCAAGGCAGGCGGCCGGCCGGCAGGCATGGCGAAACCAAGCGAGGTGCGATCCGAAGTGGCGGGCACTCGTAGCGCGACAGGCAGTCCGCTGTATCGCTGGCGGGTAGCCGGCCAGGGCGGCGGCGATCCGTTCGGCCTGGAAACATCAACGACTTGCCGAGGGCAAGCCAGCGACACGGCAGGTTGATGCGCTACGGTGCTGCGTCCCGTTTGACCGCCACTTCCGGTCAAATCCGATCGAGCAAGGCCCGTGGCGCCGGATCGAGACTTATCGGTTGCCTCCCGGAGCATGCGGGTGGTTCGCTACGCGTACGTATGGATTCCGCTCCCACCGGCCGAGGGCTGTCGCTCACCCACTGGCTGGTCATCCTCATCGCGGTGATCGGCTTTGCCTTCGACACCTATGAGCTGCTGATGTTCCCGCTCATCGGCGGCCCGGCGGTCGCCGAGCTGCTGCAGCTCCCGGCCAACAACCCGATCGTGACCGAGTGGCTGGGCAAGATGCTCTGGATCACCGCGCTGTGCGGCGGCGTCTTCGGTCTGCTCGGCGGATGGCTGACCGACCGCTTCGGCCGCAAGACCATCCTCGCCGCCAGCATCGCGCTCTATTCGCTCTCACCGGCGCTCGCGGCGATGAGCACGAGCATCGGCGAGTTCGTCTTCTACCGGTCGGCGACGTTCGTCGGTGTCTGCGTGGAGTTCGTCGCGGCCATCACCTGGCTGGCCGAGCTGTTCCCGGACAAGAAGCAGCGCGAGAAAGCGCTCGGCTGGACGCAGGCCTTCGCCTCCATCGGTGGCCTGATGGTGACCGGTGTGAACGTCTGGATCCTGGCCCACGCGAACACGCTGCCGGCGATCCCGGTCCCCGAGCCGTTCAATCCTCATGCTTCGTGGCGCTATCTGCTGCTCACCGGATTGCTGCCGGCTCTGCCCATCGCGCTGCTGCTGCCCTTCGTGCCCGAGTCGCAGGTCTGGCTGGAGCGCCGCAAAGCCGGCACGCTGCGTCGTCCGAGCTTCGGCGAGCTGTTCTCCCCCGCGCTGCGCCGCACCACGCTGGTGACGGCCGCGCTCTCGGCCTGCGCGTATGCCGCGGCGTTCGGCGCCCTGCAACTCACGCCCACGCGCATCGTGCCCGGACTCCCCGACCTCGCGGAGCAGCGCAAGGCGCTCAAGCCGCTGCAGGACGAGGCGAAGGCGCTGAACGTCCAGCTGGTGCAGACCAACCTGCCTGCTTTCACCCAGGCCGTCACCGACGTCCCGGGCCTCAAAGAACTCGCCGGCCAGCGCACCAAGCTCCGCCAGACCATCGGCACGGCCACGCGGTCGCTCGCCAACGAGAAGACCCCGGACGAGCAGAAGGCCGCGGCGCGGACGCAATTGGGCGCCCTGACCAACCAGCTCGCCGGATTCGACCGCCAGCTCACCGAGCTCACGGCATCGAAACCCGAGGCCAAGAAGGCCGTGATGGACCGCGAGAAGACCCTCGCCCAGCTCGCCGCGAACCGTGCGAAGCAGGAGCCGTCGGATCTCGTCGTGAAAGCACGCGGCAACCAGGTGCAGCTCTGGCAGGAGCTGGGCGGCTTGTTGGGGCGCATCGCGCTGGCGGTGCTGGTGGTGACGGCCCTGAAACGCGGCGTGCTGCTCCGGCTCTTCATCGGGCCGGGCCTGATGCTGTTCGCGCTGACCTACATCGACCTCTTCCGCAACCGGCCGGAGATGTTCCAATGGGGCATCGCGCTCTGCGGCTTCATGACCGTCGCGCAGTTCAGCTACATGGGCGAGTTCCTGCCCAAGGTGTTCCCGCTGCACCTGCGCGGCACCGGCGGCAGCTTCGCCACCAACGTGGGCGGCCGGATGATCGGCACCTCCGCGGCGTTCGTGACCACCACGCTGGTCGCGCCGAACCTGCCGGGAACGACGTTCGAGCAGGTCGCGACGGCGGCGGCCATCGTCGGGACGGCCGTGTTCGCGATCGGGTTCTGCCTGAGCTTCCTGCTCCCGGAGCCGAAGACCGAAGCCTGAGGCGATGCGCCGGGCGCGCGGGCGGTCCGTCCGCGCGCTCCCGATCGACGCCGGCCCGAACCGGCGAGCCGCCCGCGCTCCAGTGGTGGAGGCCTACACCCGCACCTTGCGGACCCACTGCTGGTTGGCTTCCCAGTAGGTGGCTTTCTTCTTCATCACCGGATCCTCGGCCGAGGGCTGCACACGGCCGTCCTCATCCGTCGCGCGGGACACGACGGTGTGTTCGCCGGGCGTCGCACCCTTCCAGTCGAAGTGCCAGAAGCTCCAGGTGAACTTCGTGTCGACTCCGCGCGCCGGCTTCTTCTCGATCACCGCAGGCTGCCACGGGCCATCGTCGATCCTCACCTCGACCTGGGTGAGCGGGGTGCCGTCGCTCCAGGCCGCTCCGGAGACGCGCAGCGAGCCGTCGGGCCGCTTCACCACGCGGGCGGTGACGGATTTGATGCAGAGGTTGCACACCTGCGTCTCGCGCCAGTTCGTCCAATCGGTGCCCTCGCGTTCCTCGCCGCGGATCGTGACGTACTCGCGGGCCATCCATTTGCCCATGAAACGCCGGTCGATCAGGTCCACGCGTTTGAGCCATTTCACCCAGGCGATGCCGAACCAGCCCGGCACCACCAAGCGCAACGGCGCGCCGTGGGTCTCGTCGAGCGGCACGCCGTTCATCGCCCAGGCGAGCAGGACCTCGGGCCGGGTCGCGTGCTCGACGGTGAGGCTGCGGGCGAAGTTCTGGGGATAATCCTTCTCGCGGATCTTCTCGGTCTTCTCGTCGGATCCGTAGAAGACGACTTCTTCCGAGCGCTTCATGAAGCCGAGCTCCTTGAGCAGCGGTCCGAGCGGCGTGCCGGTCCAGCGGATGTTCCCGATGGCGCCGGTGAACCCTGGGTTCGACCCGTTGCCGCCGCATTCCAGGGTTGCGGTGACGGTCTTGTGCGGACGCGCCTGCAACTCGGCGAGCGTGAAGCTACGCGGCTTCTTCAGGTGTCCGGTGAACTCCAGCTTCCACTTCGCGAGATCCACCTTGGCGTGGCCGTAGTGGCTGACGTCGTAGAGGTCCTCTTTGGCGGTGACCCAGGATCCGACCTTGGACCACTGCTGCATGGCGCGCTTGGCCTCGTAGGGCTGCGGATCGAGGAACGGCACGACCTCCTCCCCGACGGCCGGCGCCAGCCCGAAAGCCGCCAGCGGTCGGGACGCCAACGTGTAGGCAGCGAGCGCGACGGAGCCGCGGATCAGGTCGCGACGCGACAGGTCGGGGGTGTTCATGCGGGAAGAGTGCGCGGGCAGGGGTCGAGTTCAATGCGGGAGTTTGCGGCGGTGTGCCCGGTTCCCGGTTTCCAAGGGATGGATCCGACAGGCCCCGATCACACCCTCGCTCGCGCGGCCCCTTGCCTCCGCGCGGAGAACTGCCAACCTCCGCGCCGCTATGTCCACGACTGCCACCCAGCCCAAGATCATCGCCTACCTCAAGCCGTCCTGCGGTTGGAGCGGAGGCGTCCGCGCCGTGTTCAAGAAGTACGGCCTCGCCTTCGAGGACCGCGACGTCATCAACAGCGCGGACAATTTCCAAGAAATGGTCGAGAAGACCGGCCAGACCAAGCAGCCGTGCGTCGAGATCGGCGGACGGATGCTCGCCGACGTCAGCGGTGAGGAGATCGAGGACTGGATGCTCCAGAACGGCGTGGTCACCGCCAACTCCATCGTCCCCGAGGTGCCCATCAACCAGCCCTGCGCCCACGAGATGCCCGGCGCCCAGGCTGAGCCTTCGCCGATGTCCTTCCGGCGCTGAACGGGCACAGGTCCCCGTCGGGCCGCGCGGGGTCATGCCTCGGCCGGCCCGACGCCGCGGGACCTTGGAGCCATCGTCCATGACACCCGAGGCCCACGCCCACCTGTCCCAAGCCTGCCCGGTCATGCGCCGGCTCATCGAGCAGGTCGGCCCGTGCGGACTCGTGCCGGATGGCAAGCGATCGCCGTTCGAGGCGCTCGTCCGGGCCGTCGCCCACCAACAGCTGAACGGCACCGCGGCGGAGACGATCCTGGGGCGGTTCCTCGCGCTCTTCCCGGGCAAGCGGTTCCCGGCACCCGAGGACATCCCGACGGTCACCGACGAGGCAATCCGCGCGGCGGGGTTCTCCCGGAGCAAGCTGGCGGCGATCCGGGACATCGCGGCGAAGGCCCAGGCCGGCATCGTGCCGCCCAAGCGCGCGCTCACGAAGCTCACCGACGACGAGATCATCACGCGCCTGACCGAGTGCCGCGGCGTGGGCCGGTGGACCGTGGAGATGTTCCTGATGTCCACGCTCGGCCGCCCGGACGTCCTGCCCGTGGATGATTTCGGCGTCCGCAACGGCTACCGCATCGCCTTCGGCCTCGACGCGATGCCGAAGCCGAAGGAGTTGCTCGCTCTGGGGGAGTCGTGGCGTCCCTACCGCACCACCGCGAGCTGGTATCTCTGGCGCGCGGCCGACATGGCGAAGGAGAAGTGACGCCCGGCAGACCCTCGGGCCGGGAGCCTGCCCTCCGATCAAGGGTCCTGACCGAAGGGTGCGATCGGAAGTGGCGGGCACGTTGGTGAGGTAGCGCAGAGTTGTACTCTGCCGTATCGCGGATTTGGAATCCGCAGGCGCTGCGGCAGGTGAGCGGTCGTGCATTGCCGACGCCCTGCCGAGTGCAACTCGGCGAAACAGCAGGTTGCAAACCTGCGCTACGGCTGTCCGATTCGCCCTCCCGCTAGGTCCGCCCGCCAGTCCGGATCGCTCTCTCCGGCAGCGTCACGACGACCGTGATCCGCTCAGTACGCGGGTGCGATCGGACGTAGCGCAGAGTTGTGCTCTGCCGTATCGCGGATCTGGAATCCGCAGGCGCTGCGGCAGGTGAGCGGTCGTGCATTGCCGACGCCCTGCCGAGTGCAACTCGGCGAAACAGCAGGTTTCAAACCTGCGCTACGTCCGCCCGATACGCCCTCCCGCTAGGTCTGCCGGCCAGTCCAAATCGCTCTCTCCGGCAGCGTCACGACGACCGCGACCCGCTCAGTAACCGGTGCGGTCGGACGTAGCGCAGAGTTGAACTCTGCTGTAGCGCGGATTTGGAATCCGCAGACGCAGCGGCAGGTGAACGCGTCGGGATCATCCCTTCCCTGCCGAGTGCAACTCGGCGAAACAGCAGGTTGCAAACCTGCGCCACGAGTGTCCGCCGCTTCCGGTCGCACCCTTGACCGAAGCCGCCCTTGCGCCGATGGGTCCCGGCCGGTAGACACTCGCCGCCCGGTTGTGGCGGAAAACCATCCGGGCGCCGGCATCTCCGTGCCGGTCCACCAAAACCGCGATGCAGAACCGATCCACAGCTTTCGCCGCGCACCTGCGCGAGTTCATCCGGCGGACCACGCCGGATCCGACGACCTCCGACGCGATCTCGCCGGATGGATCCTCGCACGGTTTCGATGCGCTTGCGCTCGAGCTCTTCCGCATCCAGTTCGCCGCGAACGCTCCGTTCCGCGCGCTTTGCCAGGCCCGTGGCGTCTCGCCCGACGACGTGGTGGATTGGCGCGGGATCCCGGCGGTGCCGACCGATGCCTTCAAGGAAGCGGACCTCTCCTGCCTCGCGCCGGACCGACGGACGGCGGTCTTCCATTCGAGCGGCACCACGCAGCAACGGCCGAGCCGCCACTTCCACGGCGTGGAATCACTCGCGCTCTACGAAGACTCGCTGAAGCCATGGTTCCATCGGCATCTGCTCGGCAAGGACGCGCCGGGCGGCATCGCCGCGGGGTTGCGGTTCGTCTCGCTGACGCCTCCCGCCGCGGCGGTCCCGCGGTCGTCGCTGGTCCACATGCTCGATGTCGTGGCCCGCGGATCCGGCGACGATGATCCGCTGTTCGCCGGCCGGATCGACGCCGACGGCTCTTGGTCGATCGATGCCGACGTCGTGTTGGAGGCGCTGGCCTCCGCGGAGACGACGGGCCGTCCCGTGCTGCTGCTCGGGACCGCCTTCAACTTCGTCCACCTGGTCGATCTCTTGTCCGCTCGCGGGATCCGTCGCCGGTTGCCCGAGGGTTCGCGCGTGATGGAGACCGGCGGCTACAAGGGCCGTTCGCGCGAGATCCCGAAGGACGAACTGCACGCGCTCATCACCGCGGGCCTCGGTCTCCCGTCCGGACGCATCGTGACCGAATACGGGATGAGCGAACTCAGCTCGCAGGCCTACGAAGCGTGGGACGGAGAACGCGGGGCGCGGAGCTTCGCGTTTCCGCCGTGGGCCCGGGCGGTGGTCGTCTCGCCGGAGACCGGCCGCGAGGTCGAAGAGGGCGGGACCGGCCTGTTGCGGATCGTCGACCTGGCCAACGCGTGGTCGGTGATGGCGGTGCAGACCGGCGACCTGGCGGTGCGGCGCGGCGCGGGTTTTGCGCTTCTCGGCCGCGCGGCGGCGATGGAGCCTCGGGGCTGCTCGTTGATGGCCGCATGAGACCGGCCTCCGAACCAGGAAATCCTTTGCCAACTCCGACCCACAAGACCCGCACGCTCTGGCTCGTCGGCATCCTGCACGCGTTCACCCATGTCTATCATGTCGCGCTGCTGCCGCTGTACCTGCGCATGCGCGACGACCTTCATCTGGGTGACGTGGACCGCGCGACGGCGTTGATGAGCGTGATGATGGCGGCGTACTTCGCGCCGAGCTATCTGGTCGGCGTGCTGACCGACCGCATGAGCCGCAAGAAGCTGCTCGGGTGGGGGTTGTTCGTGAACGCGATGGGGTTCGTCGGGCTCTCCTTCGCCCCCGACTACGCGACGGCGGTGGTGTGCGTGGTCGTCGCCGGCCTGGGTGGAAGTTGTTTCCATCCCGCCGCGACGGCGCTGGTCGCGCGGATGTTCCCGGTCGGCACCGGCAAGGCGCTCGGGCTGCTGGGCATCGGCGCGAGCGTGGGGTTCCTCATCGGGCCGTTCCTCTCGGGGGCGCTGGCGGACTGGACCGGGAACTGGCGGGTGCCGGTGCTGGTGCTCGGGGTCGCAGGCGTCGTCGCCAGCGGGCTCTTCGCCTGGCTGAGCGAGGAATCGCCCGCCCCTGCCCCGGCCTCGGCAACGTCCACCGGAGGCCGTGCGGCGGACGGCAAGCCGGTCGGGCGGGTCCGCTTGTTCCCGCGTCCGATGTTCGCGTTCGTCTTCGCGGCGATGGCACTGCTGTTCTGCCTGCGCGATTTCGCCGGCAACGGCCTGGGCACGCTCAGCTCGTTGTTCCTGCAACAGGCGCACGGGTTCTCGGCCAAGGAAGCCGGTCTGGCGCTGTCCTTCATCTTCCTCGCCGCACCGATCGGTAATCCGCTCTTCGGTCATCTGAGCGATACCGCGCGGCTCCGGTGGCTGGTCGCGCTGGTCGCCGTTTCGGCGGCCTTGTTCGCGAGCTTCCCGCATCTCCCGGCGCCCGCGGTGAAATGGGCGTTCGCGGTCTACGGCTTCTTTTTGATCGCGACCTATCCGATCGTGGAGGCGGAGCTGATGCAGAGCGTGCCGGACGCGGTCCGCGGGCGGTTCTTCGGGCTCTTCATCACCGTGGGCGGCCTTGGCGGGAACGCGGCGCATTGGGCGGTCGGCGCCTGGATCCATCGGCTCGGGCCGGATGCCTCGCGCGTGGCGGCCTATGTGCCGGTCTTCAGCGGGCTCGCCGGGATGATGCTCTGTTCGCTCGGGGCGCTGCTCTGTCTTCGCTGGTTCCGCGCGCACCGGGGAGAATATCTGCCATGAACCTGCCCCATCTCTTTCTCGCCGACCTGCCGCCGGAGGCCGCGATGACGCCGGCGCTCGTGCGCGATGCCGGCATCGCGGTGAAGCGCAACCGCGCGCAATGGCTCGCCCACCGCAAGACGCAGGAACTCGTCGAGCTGGTCGCCTTCGCCGCGGAGCGGTGGCTCGCGCCGGAGGACAAGTTCCGTCGGCTCGCGCTCCAGCTGGCGCCGGCGGAGACGGGGTTCGGTCCGGCCACCATCGCGCGCGGCTTGGACGCCTTCTTCCGCAAGCTCACGGTGGAGAACCTGGCCGGCGTCATCGCGCAGGACCTCGGTGACGCGCGCCGTCTCGACGAGTTCGCCGCGCCGCTGCCGGAGCTCCGCGCGGGCCGGATGGCGCTGGCCCGCGGGCCCGACCTGATCGCGCACATCGCCGCGGGCAACCTCCCCGACTCGGCGCTGACGTCGATGGTGCTGGGCCTGCTGGTGCGTTCGGCGCAGTTCGTGAAATGCGCCCGCGGCGCCTCGGTGCTGCCCCGGCTCTTCGCGCATTCGTTGGCCGACCTCGAACCGAAGATCGGCGGCTGCATCGAGCTCGCGGTCTGGCCAGGCGGGGCCGGGGAGATCGAGGACGCGTTGTTTGCCGAGGCCGATTGCGTCACAGCGCAGGGCTCCGACGCCACCATCGCGTCCATCCGCCAGCGGATCCCGCGGAGATCGCGCTTCATCGGCCACGGACACAAGCTCAGCTTCGGGTTCGTCGGCGCGGAGATGCTGTCGAGCTTCATGGGACGGAAGACCGCGGAGCGCGCGGCGGCCGACGTGACGGCGTGGAACCAGCTCGGCTGCCTCTCGCCGCATGTGGTCTATGTCGAGGAACGCGGCGCCCTCGCGCCCGAAGGCTTCGCGGAGCAGCTCGCGAAGGCGTTGGCCGAACGGGAACAGGCCGAGCCCCGTGGCGTCCTGCCCGTCGAGGAGGCGGCTCTGATCGCCGGACGGCGATCGGTCCACGAGATGCGGGCCGCGCGGTTCGCGGCGACGCGGGATGAGGCGGTCACCGTGCCGCGCGGAGCCTTCTTCGAGGCGCCCAGCGGCGCGACCCAGGTGTGGGCGAGCGAGGGATCCACGGCGTGGACGGTCGTGTACGAGGCCGACGCGCGGTTCCACACCTCCTGCTTGAACCGTTTCGTCTACGTGAAACCGTGCCGCGACCTCGCGGAGGCGTTGCACCATGCGGATCCGCAGCGCGAGCACGTGAGCACCGTCGGACTGGGCGTCACGGAAGGCCGGATGGCCGAGCTCGCGCTCCAGCTGGCCCGCTGGGGCGTGCCGCGGGTCTGTCCGCTCGGTCGCATGCAGGAACCGCCGCTCGGCTGGCGCCACGACGGCCGGCCGGCGTTGGGCGAGCTGGTGACGTGGACGGATCTCGAGACGTGAGGCGTGAAGTATCGATAGTGAAGCGGAGCGAAGGAACCCAAGGACGATGATGAAGATGGAGCTGCGGAAGACTTTCCAGTTCGAGGCGGCGCACCGGTTGCCGCAGGTGCCCCCGGGCCACAAGTGCGCGCGGTTGCACGGGCACAGCTTCTCGGTCGAGGTGGTGGTCGAGGGACCGGTCGATCCGGTGCTCGGCTGGGTGATGGACTACGCGGACATCAAGGCCGCGTTCCGCCCGCTGTACGACCAGTTGGACCACAATTATCTCAACGAGATCCCCGGGCTCGAGAACCCGACCAGCGAGCACGTCGCCCGATGGATCTGGGACCGCTTGAAGCCGTCGCTCCCGCTGCTCACCCAGGTGGTGATCGCGGAGACCTGCAACTCGAAGTGCGCTTACCGGGGCGGTTGAACCGGGTGGCGATCCGGACGATGACCGGAGATCCGCGTGTACCGTTCGCCGCGGTCCCCCTCAGAAACTTCACGGAGCGTCAGGCCGTCCCGGTCCACGGACCGCGCGCTTGAACGCGGGATCGCCGACGGGGTCGGACAAGCTCGCTTGACCCCGTTGCCCTCCTGGCGCCTGTTTGCATGCAAGCCCTCTCCCCCATGAACGTTTCCCGTCTCGCCGGCCTCGTCATCGCTGTCTCGCTGGCGTTGCTGCCCTGTCCGTCGTCGAAAGCCCGTGCGGCCGACGCTTCGGCCGACGCCGGGGAGAAGCCCGCCGTCGCGACCAACGCACCGGCCCGACCGAAGCTCCCGCCGGTGGTACCCGTCCCGTTGACCCACATCCTGTCCGCGGCGGAGAACGGGGAATGGCGGAAGAGCGGGGTCTGGACCGCCGTACCGTCCGGACGCACCAACGACTTCGCGGGCGTCCGGTTCTGGTTGGACGGCCTGGTCCAGCTCCAGGGCAAGAGCTCGGCGGCGCAGGGCAAGAAGTACCGGGAGAAGTTGGTCCTGTCCCTGCCGAAGCCGACGAACTTCACCACGCTGCACCTGATCGGCGGCACCGCTTGGGCCGACGCCCAAGGCACGAAATTTGCCGAGGTCGTCTGGCGCTATGCCGATGGCACGTTCCGGCGGTCGCCGGTGAACTACGGGGTCCACCTGCGCGATTGGTGGGGTCGACGCTACGAGGACCCGGCCACCGTCGCCGATCCGCACAGCAAGTGCGTGTGGAGGGGCGTGCATCCGGACACGAGCAGCCAAGGCAGGTATCTCCGCTTTTATCTCACATCGATCCGCAACCCGGACACGAACAAGGTCGTCCGTTCGCTCGAGTTCGTCAGCGCGATGGCGCAATCCACATGGCTCATCACCGGCGTCACGCTCGACCCGCTGCCGCCCGGCGCACGCGACGCGGGTCTCGGCGACCTTGACCAGGGCCGTCCCGGACTGACCGGCACGCAGTACGTGACCGTGCTCGATTCCGCGACGGGCAAGCCGCTCTCCGGCGCCAAGGTGGCCACCCACGGCCGCGAATCGGTCGGCACGCCGGACCAGGCGGACTACGACCGCGAAGGCATCGCCCTCGCCAACGGCGTGGCCGCTGTGCAGAAGAGCGAGACCGGCTTGGAACAATTGGAGGTACGCGTCGACGCGGAGGGATACGTCGGGTTCCGCAAGACCTTCGACCTGAAGAAGGGCGACGTC
This sequence comes from uncultured Verrucomicrobiota bacterium, assembly GCA_903916195.1. GTDB lineage: Bacteria > Verrucomicrobiota > Verrucomicrobiia > Limisphaerales > UBA9464 > CAIVQB01. The sequence goes on from CAIWVP010000067.1 coordinate 19,878, forward strand.
CTGCCGCCGAACCTGGAGGTGAAGCTCAAGGGCGGCCTGACCATCGGCGGCATCGTGCAGGATCCCGACGGACAGCCTCTGGCCGGGGCGCAAGTGTCCGGCGGCGCTTCTTGGGGCAACGAGGCCGAGCGCGAGATCGTGGAGAAGAACCCGTTCGACCGTCGCACCGCGACCACCGACGCAGACGGCCGATGGTCCATGAAAGGCGTGCCCGAGCCGCTGCTTCCCAGCCTCTATCTGAACGCGTCGCACCCGGATCATGTGTCCACCGGTTTCGGGGCCCAGGGCAACGAGAAGACCCAGGAGCAGCTGAAGAAACAGACCCATGTCGTCAAGCTCCAGCGGGGCTCCGAGGTGACCGGTGTCGTGCTTGGACCGGACGAACGCCCCTTCAGCGGCGCGACCGTCAAGGGTGGCCAACGTTGGGGCGGCGATGGCAAGAAGGAGGTCAAGACCGGTGCGGACGGACGCTTCCGGCTGCTCAATCTCCGTCCAGACATCCAGCCGGTGACGGCGACCGCCGATGGATACACTCCGGCCAGCAAGGTGGTGACGCCGGGGACCAACGCCGTCGAGATCACCCTCCAACTGAAGCAGGGCGCATCTTTGAAAGGGATCGTGCTCGACCCGGAAGGCAGCCCGGTGGCGGGCGCGCGGCTCGTCTATGAGATGCGCGATTATGGGGCGTCCCAGCAGAACAATCTCGAGTGGGAAGGCCAGACCGACGGTGACGGCCGTTTCGAGTGGAAGAGCGCACCGGAGGGCGAATCCGAGTTCTATGTCTACAAACAGGGCTTCGCGCAGAAACGCGGCGTGAAAGCGAAGGCCGGGCCGGAGGACAACATCATCCGTCTGAGCCGGATCCGGAAAGTCATCGGCGTGGTCGGCGACGCACAGACCGGGAAGCCGATCCCCCGGTTCACCGTCATGCCCGCGACAGGTGAAGGCGCGCACCTGCGTTCTTGGTCCAACAGCGACGGCAAGTCCTATTCTGATCCCGAAGGCCACTTCACGCTCGATCTGGCCGAAGAAGAGCACAACGTCATCCAGGTGGGCGCCGAGGACCACCTGCCGAAGATTTTCCCGCTCCCGCCTGCCCAGGGC
>CAIWVP010000068.1 GCA_903916195.1 uncultured Verrucomicrobiota bacterium
GGGGACTGTCAGTCCCCAGGACCGTGCGGACACACCACGGCACCGGAACACCCGACCCACCCGGCGGACTGGAAAGTCCGCCGAACCGGCAGGCTGGAAAGCCTGCCCTACATACAATCGCGGCCGGTGCGTGTCGCGAGCCCAGCGAAGACCTGCACGAGCGACGCGCACGCCGACTCTGGGTGGATACCGGCAGAACTCGGCTTCACGTTGTGGGCGGCTTGCCCTGCAAGCCGAGCGGGTCGCCGGGGGGCGACCCGCCAACGGTTCGACCAGAGATCACCCCAACTGGGTATGACAGAGCCCAGATGGCAGCCCTTGGGCCTTGGAACCATTGGTTTCGATGCGTGCCGGAGAGCTCCCTGGGTTGGCCCGGCCCCTCGATCGAATCCCCCGACCTGCCAGCCGATCGCCCGCGGGGGATCACTTCCTCAGTCCGCGCACGAAGCGGTCCATGCGCTCCAGGCCTTTCTCGATGTTGGCCAGGCCGGTGGCGTAGCTGATGCGGATGTAGTCGTCCGCGCCGAAGGCGATGCCGGGGACGGCGGCGACCTTCTCCTGCTCGAGCAACCGCGCGCAGAAATCCGCCGACTTGAGGCCGGTGCCGGAGATGTTCGGGAAGAGGTAGAACGCGCCCTTGCTGTTCACGCAGGTGACGCCGGGGATGGCGTTCAGCATCTGCCACGCGCGGGTGCGGCGCTTGGCGTATTCGGCCAGCCATCTGGGCAGATGGTCCTGCGAGCCGTTGAGCGCCGCGACCCCGCCTTTCTGCGCGAAGCTGGTCGGGTTGCTGGTGCTGTGCGACTGGAGGGCGTCGATGGCCTTGGCGATGGGCTCCGGCGCGGCGAGGAACCCGAGGCGCCAACCGGTCATGCTCCAGGCCTTGGCGAAGCCGTGGACGATGATCGTGTGCTCATAGTGCGCCTGGCTGAAGGTCGCGACGCTCTTCACCACGGCACCGTCGTAGGTGAGATGCTCGTAGATCTCGTCGCTCATGATGAGCACGCCCTTCTCGACGCAGATGTCGCCCAGGGCCTTGATCTCGTCGGGCGTGTAGACGCTGCCGGTGGGGTTGCTCGGCGAATTGAGGATGAAGAGGCGCGTGCGCGGCGTGATCGCGGCCCGGAGCTGCGCGGGCGTGACCTTGAACTCGGTCTGGTCGGTCGTCTCCAGGATCACCGGCACGGCCGAGGCGAGCTTCACCATCTCGGGGTAGCTGAGCCAGTAGGGCGCCGGGATGATGACCTCATCGCCTTCCTGGCAGGTCGCGAGGATGACGTTGAAGCACGAATGCTTGCCGCCGTTGCTGACGATGACCTGCGATGGCTTGTAGGTCAGCCCGTTCTCGCGCTGGAACTTGTCGGCGATCGCCTGGCGCAGTTCCGGGATGCCGCTGCTCGGGGTGTACTTGGTGAAGCCGTCGGCCAGCCCTTTGATGGCGGCCATCTTGATGTGGTCGGGCGTGTCGAAGTCCGGCTCACCCGCGCCGAAGCCCACGACATCCTCGCCGGCGGCCTTCATGGCCTTGGCCTTGGAATCGATGGCAAGGGTGAGCGACGGGGACAAGGAGGCGGCGCGGCGCGCGATCTGGTAATTCATAAACGAAAGCGCGCGGAGGTTGGGGAAGGCGCGTCCGGTGGCAAGCGGAAGTTCAACGGATGGACCGCGGAGGTCGCTTCGCCGCGAAGACCGCATCGTAGCGGCAGAGGCTGCGTTCCCCCGTCGCCCCTGCCGTCCCGCAGGTGGAGCGGGACCGGAAGCCGACCCTTGGGGCCTCGGTGAAACCGATCGCCCCGGGACGATCCGCCGTGTCCGTCCTCCTGCCTCCCTGCCCCGTCCTGCCACCGCCACCGCCCCCTACTCGACCTTCAGGTCGCCGTTGCCTTCGTCGTAGTAGGTCGAGCCGCCGACCTCGGAGATCTTGAGGTATTGGTCCCAGCGCAGGAACCCGATCTTCCGGCCGGCCTCGAGCTGGCTCTGCTTCGCCTCCGGCCCCGGTCCTGCATGGCCGGCCAGGGCCTCGCGGAGGACGCGACCGTCCATCGGTTCACGCGACTGGATGCCGAGCAGATGGAGGATGGTCGGCGCCACGTCGATGTTGCCGCTCGGGGTCTCGTCCACGAAACCGCGGCGGAATCCCGGGCCCGAGGCGACGAGCGTGTTGTTCATGTCGTAGCGGCTGAGCGAACCGTGGGTGCCGGTGCCCTTGCCGCCGCCGGTGGCGATGATGAGCCCCGGCGCGCCGGATTCGGCACGGTCCGGCATCCAGCGCATCGAGACGACGAGGTCCGGCGCGTTCGTGCCCCCCGGATAGTGGACGGCCGAGAGCGGGAACGTTCCTTCGCGCGGCAGGCGCGAGAAGATCACGCCGGTGAAATCCGATGTCTGGAGCGTCTCGACCGTCTTGGCCACGATCTCCTCCCGATGGTCGATGACGTGGATCAGCGCGGCGCCTCCCAGTGCGGTGACCACCACGTCGCCCGGTTCGGGGTTGTTGAAGCTGCTCTGCGCGTTCAGGCCGCGTTTCTTCAGCGCATCGGCGATGTCCGCGCTGCGGACGGTGCTGGAGAAACCGTGGTCGGAGACAACCATGATGTCGGTGTCATCGAAGACGCCCTTCTCTTTCAGCACCTTGACCAGCTCACCGAGGTTCTTGTCGCTCTCCGCGATGGCCGCGAGCGATTCCGGCGCGCCGACGCCTTTCGCGTGCTGGGTGATGTCCGGATCGCTCAGCCAGAGCAGCGAATACTTCGGGATGCCCTTTTTCCACAGGCCGTGGACAAGCGCCTTGGTGGTCCATCCGTCCGAAGCGGCGTTCGGGGAGGTGTAGGTGTCGGGGAAGACCTTGTCGTCGTTGAGCTTCGTCAACGGAGCGAGCGCCGCCCGCGGCAGCGTCAACCCGCGGAAGAGCGTCACCGAGTTGCTGTGCGCCGCGGTGTCGGTCCGCCGCGGCGAACGGTCGTGCATCAGCGCCACGCCCTTCGTGCCGGCCATGTAGGTGTGGAAACCCGCGTCCTGGACCAGTTCGGCCACGGTGTCGGCGGCGATGTACCGGCCGCCCGAGAGCTGGTCGCCGCGTCGGACGGTGTCCAGCACCTCGGAGGCGACCGCGGTCTGCGAGTTCAGCGCAGGCCGGAAATCGCTGTTCGCGAGGATGCCGCTGCGACCCGGATGGGTGCCGGTGGCCAGCGCGGTGCCGTTGACGATGGTGGTGCTCACGAAGACCGGGTGATGTTTCCGGAAGAACACGCCGTTCGTCGCCAGTGAGTAGAGGTTCGGCGCGTATTGCGGGGTGATGAAGTCCGGCCGCATGCCGTCGAACACCACCAGCACGACCCGTCGGCCGATGGCCGGTGCCTCGGCCGCCATCGCCGCCGAGCCGACCCCGACGGCCACAGCGACCCCACCGACCGTTGCCAACGAACGCAGCGCGCCACCGACGCGCGACAAGGACCCCGAGAGCCAAGACATAGGGTCCGAGCGTTCCGGGATCCCGCGCCATTGGCCAGCCTTTGGATCGGCGATGCGGGTGACGATCCGGTGAAGACCCGCCGGACGCCCGCCTTGGAAGGACCGGCTCACGGCTCGCGCACTTCGGTCACCGTGTCGATCGCGACGCCGGACACCGTGTGCGTCCGTCCTCCGGGCCACGCCACCGAGACCTCGTCCACCCGGGTCGAATCCCCGAGACCGAAAGTGAGCACGAGCTCGCTCTGCGAAAGATAGCTGCGCGTCGGCATGACTTGGCGCGCCATCGTCTTTCCGCCGGCCTTCACCGTGGCCCAGGCCCCGATCGCGTCGCGGTTGGCCCGCCGTCCGATCAGTTTCAGGCGGATCCAGTGGTGCGACAGATGCGGGTCGTTGCGAAGGAGCACCGGCGGCCCGCCGATCTGGGTGATCACGACGTCCGGATCACCGTCACCGTCGAAGTCCGCGTAGGCGCTTCCGCGTCCGACGAGGGGCTGGAACAGATCGGCGCCGGCATGCGTCGCGTCCACCGGGACGAAGGTCGCGCCGGTCGCGCCGCCGGCGTTCCAGAAGAGCTGCGCCGGCTGGCGGTAACGCACGCCGGCCTGGATCTTCTCGACCTCTTCCTCGAGATGCCCGTCGGCCGTGAGCACGTCGAGCCGGCCGTCGAGATCGTAATCGAAGAAGAAGAGCCCGAACTTCAAGAGCTGACGGCTGGCGGGTCCGAGCCCTTCGGTGATGGCCTCGTCGGTGAAGAGCAGCTGATCGCGCGCCGAGGGACGCGAGACGTAGAGCGCGTTCATCTCGTTGGCGAAGTTGCCGATGGCGATGCCGAGCGCCTCATCGTTGCGGAAGCGCGCGGCGTCGATCCCCATCGCCCCGCGCGCCTGGCCATAGGGGTCGAAAGCGATGCCGCTCTCGCGCCCGACCTCGGCGAAGGTGCCGTCGTGGCGGTTGGTGAAGACGAAGTTCTGCACCGTGTCGTTGGCCACGACGAGGTCCATGAAGCCGTCCTGGTTCAGGTCGATGGGAGCGACGGCGAGCGTCTTGGCCATGGGCAATCCGGTCGCCGGGTTCCTGATCTGGAGGCCGCTCGCGGCGGAGACATCGGTGAACCGCCCCGCCCCGTCGTTGCGGTGGAGGCGCGGCAGGGCGCCGGGGAAGTTCCACGGCCGCCCGTAGGCGCGCCCGACGCCGACCAACTGGTTGTTCACCTCGCGGTCGAGCTGAGGGGACCAACGGACATAGCCGGCGACGAAGAGGTCGAGGTCGCCGTCGTTGTCGACATCCAGCCAGGCCGCCGCCGTGCTCCACGCCTCCGGCGGACCACCCACGCCGGCCGCGGCCGTGACGTCGGCGAACTTCCCGCCGCCCAGGTTGCGGAAGAGCCGGTCGGTGCCGACCGCGGTGACGAAGATGTCCACGAGCCCGTCGTTGTCGAAGTCGCCGCAGGCCGCTCCCATGCCGTAGATCTCCACGTCCAGGCCCGAGCCGGCGGTGACATCCGTGAACTTCGGCGCACCGCCCCGCGGGGTGTCGTTGCGCCAGAGCGAGAGCGTGGGCGACGGCCGCCCCTCCGCGCGCCGCGGGTCGTCGGGCCAGGACGTCGAGTTGATGAAGAGCAGGTCCGGATCGCCGTCGGCGTCGAAGTCGATCCACGCCACGCCGCCGCCCATCGTCTCCGGCAAAAGCTTCTCGCCGCGCGCCCCGTTGCTGTGCCGGAAGGTGATCCCTGCCGCGGCGGTGACGTCGGTGAACTTCACGGTCGGCACCGGCACCGGAGCCGCCGCCTGCAGCGGCGCGGCCAGCGCGGTCTGCTTCGGAGCGGGCGGGGCCGGACGCCGCGCGATCCCGAGCACGACCGCTCCTGCCGAGACCGCCATCACGAGCAGCACCGCCAGCGAACGCCGCAATGCCCGGGCGATGACCGCATCATCGGCGGGAGGTTCCGGGGACGGCGATGGCATCGCGGAGACCGTGCGCAAGCGCCGTCGCCGAGGCAAGCCGTGCGGATGCACCGGGTGTGATCGGAAGTGGCGGACCCGTCGGCGGATGTGGCGCGGAATCGTGATCTGTGCGGCCGAGTTGCCCTCGGCGTGTGGGGCAGGGTTTGCGGTCCAGACGCCTGGATGTGGAACTCCCGACGGGGCGGGGCCCGGATGCGCCCGTGACCGCGGCTCGCTTCGGCGTGCTGCCGATGCCGTCGAGGCGGGGAGAAGTTACGGACGGACGGCAGCCCGCCCCTACTCGTGGGGTAGGGTCCGCGCTGCCGCGCGGCCCCATCTGTCGGCCCGGCCGATGCCGTCGACGCGGGGAGAAGTCACGGACGGGCGGCAGCCCGTCCCTACCTTCGTGGGGTAGGGTCCGCGCTGCCGCGCGGCCCCATCTGTCGGCCCGGCCGATGCCGTCGACGCGGGGAGAAATCACGGAC
>CAIWVP010000069.1 GCA_903916195.1 uncultured Verrucomicrobiota bacterium
CGCTCGGATACCCGCGCGGGCGGGCCGCCCGCGCTCCTGGCTCAATGGTTGAAGAGGAATTCTTTGCTGCTGAGCAGCGCCCAATAGAGGTCCTCGACCGCAGCGCGAAGCTGCTTGGGGTCCGGTGGGTCGAGGGCGGCGGCCAGCAGGGTCCGCTCGCGATCGGAAGGCATCCGCGCCAACGCGGACAAGTAGGCATCGTCCACGATCTTGCCCGGTGCCTTGTCGGCCGAACACTGGCGGGCGACCACGTTGTCCGGCGCCTGGAGCTTGCGGTTGAGCGTGTCGCCGTTGGCGAGATGGAGCACCTGCGCGACGCTGGGCTCGCTGCTCCGCTCGCACTCGCAGGTCTGCAAGCGGTCGGGACGGCCGAAATTTTTCAGGAAATAGCTCTGCACGAAATTGTCCGGCAGCTGGAGAGCGCGGAAGCCGGCGGGGTACAAATCGTCGCGCTTCTGGCCGGGCGGCGCATCGGGCCGGAACTCCGTCGGCGCGCCGGTGACCTGGCTCATGGCGTCGAGGATGACCTCGGCCATCAGGCGCTTCGGATAATAGCGGCTGTAGAAGCGCGTGTCGGCGGCGTTGCCGGGCAACGGCTGGCTGCTGCGCTGATAGGTGGAGCTGCGAAGGATCTCGCGCATCAGCGCCTTCAGATCGAAGCGCTGGTCGGCGAGATAGGTCGCGGCGGCGGCGAAAAGTTTCTCGTTGCTGGCCGGATTGGTGACGCGCAGGTCGTCCACCTTCTCGACCAGGCCGACGCCGAAGAAGTTCGCCCAGACCCGGTTCACGATCGCCTTGGCGAAGTAGGGGTTGTCGCGCGACACGAGCCAATCGGCGAGCGCGGCCCGGCGGTCGCCGCGGGCATCGGGCGGGACCGGTCGGCCATCGAGCGGCCTGGGCGGTTGCGGCTTACCGGTGCGCGGCTGGACCAGGTCGCCGGAATCCGAGGCGACGAGCAGGCGCTCGCCTTCGCCCCGGCCGTTCTTGGCCCGGACGCGGGAGAAGAGGTTCGCGAGGGCGTAGTAGTCGTCGTTCGTCCACTTCTCCATCGGATGGTTGTGGCACTTCGCGCAGCCGACGCTCATGCCGAGGAAGGCCTGGGTGGTCGTCTCCGCCATGAGACGCGGGTCGTCGTGGAGGATGAAGAAGTTGCCCGCGCCGTGCTCCAGCGTGCTGCCCTGCGCGGTGACGAGATCGCGCACCATCACGTCCCAAGGCGTGCCGGCCTCGACGTTCTGGCGGATCCACGCGTGGTAGGCCCTCGCGGCGCGCGGCGGGAGCTTGGCGGAATTGACCAGCAGCAGGTCGCTCCACTTGTAGGTCCAGTAATCGACGAACTCCGGCGAGGCGAGCAACCGCTCGATGGCGCGGTCGCGCTTGTCCGGGCCGACGTCGTCGAGGAACGCCCGCACCTGCTCCGCGGAAGGCAACATGCCGACCGTGTCGAGATGGGCGCGGCGCAGGAACTCGCCGTCGGTCGCCGGCGGGCTGGGCGGGAGGTCGAGCTCCTGCAGCTTCGCGGTGACCCGCTCGTCGATGAAGTTCCGCTTCCGGACCTCCGCGAAGACCGCGGCCGGGACGCCGTTGGTGAACGGCGACGTGATCGATGCCACGGCCATCTGGCTGAGGTACCAGGCGCTGACGGGGCCTTCGCCGAAGCCTTGGACCGTGGCGACCCCGGCGTCATCGACGTTGACGACCTGCGCGTTCGCAGCGGTGAACTTGGCCCAGCGCGTGACGTCCTCGACGCGCCCGTCGCTGAACGTCGCGCGGACCGTCAGCGCCTGCGTGGCGCCGGGCTTGAGCGTGGAGTGCTCCGGCAGGACCTTGATGCGGGTCATGCGCGCGTCGGCGTCCTTCGGACCGGGCGCGCCCGCGGCGATCCAATCGGCGATCAGTCGGTGTTCCGGCGAGGTCGGCTCGAAACGCTTGCCGCCCTTGTGCGGGACGACGCCGGTCGCCTTGAGCAGGAGCAGGCTGCGGCCGGGGTCGCTGGGGACGATGCGGCGGCCGGTGGCGCCGCGGGTGATGGCGAGGAAATCCGCCTCGTCGTTGTAGCCGCGCAAGCTGAGCACGAAGCCGTTCTTGCCCGCGGCGGCACCGTGGCACGCGCCCATGTTGCAGCCCATCTTGGTGAGGACGGGCTGGACGTGGTTGCGGAAGGAGGGCTCGGCAGTTTCGTGGGCCGCTGTGACGGCCGGCTCAGCGGCCCTGGCCCAGCCGAGCCCGAAACCGCCGGCCAGCCAGACCAAAGAAAGCCAGCGTTGAACGAGTCGTGTGTTCATGGATACTCCAGTCATGCGCGAATCATACGTTTGGGCCGACCCGGAGCGGATGGGCGGCATCCCTTGCTTCCGCGGCACCCGCGTCCCGGTGAAGTCGCTGTTCGATTACCTCCGCGGCGGACATCCGCTGGATGAGTTCCTCGACCATTTCCCCAGCGTGACCCGCGAACAGGCGTTCGACGCGCTGGACGAAGCCGGCCGGCGCACGGTCGCAGAACACGCGCTCGCCGAAGCCGCCTGACATGCGCGTGCTGCTTGACGAATGCGTGCCGCGCCCGCTCGGCCGGGCACTGACCGGGCACGAATGGTCCACCGTGCCGAAGGAAGGTTGGAGCGGCTTCAAGAACGGCCAACTGCTGCGCGCCATCGAAGGCCGCTGGTACGTGCTGTTGACCACCGACACGAACATCCCGTGGCAGCAGGCGATCACCCGCTTCAGCCTTGCCGTCCTCATCGTCCGCGCGCGCTCGAACGCCTTCGATGACCTGCAGCCGTGGGTGCCCGGGATCCTGCGCGCTCTGCCCGCCTTGTCCAAAGGGACGATGGCTGAAGTCGGTGATCCGGACCTGGTGGGCAAGTAGCCGACGAAGAGAAGATTCTCCGCGAACGACACGAAAAAGCGCGAACCCGCCCTTTGTTGGATCCGGTGTTTCATCTTAAGTCGTGCGGTCCGGATGCAGGGTGGTCCGATCATACCTTCTTGTGGACAGGTGGACCGGATCCACGTCCATCACCCACTCCTCGGGCAAGTGATCGAAGATGATCTTCCCGTCCCCTTTCGTGAGAGGATGCGGCGGATAAGCGGTCACTTTGTCTTCCACGATGCGCATGGTCTTCGCGTCCTTCGCGGGCCGATCAAGCGAAGAGCTCCCGGATCGGCTGCGTGCCGAAATCGACGAGCGGGAACGGGCGCCCCTGCGGTCCGGGCAGGTGGGTCTCGATGTCAAGGCCGAGGCTGTGGAACATGGTGGCCACGATCTCGCTCGGCGTGACCGGACGCTCAGCCGGATACGCGGCGATCTCGTCGGACTTGCCGACCACGCGGCCGCCCTTCACGCCGCCGCCGGCAAAGTAGCAGGTCCAGCAGGCCGGCCAATGGTCCCGGCCGCCGGTCGGGTTGATCTTCGGCGTCCGACCGAACTCGGAGACGTTCGCGACGAGGGTCGAGTCCAGCATCCCGCGCAGGTGCAGGTCCTCGATCAGCGCGCTGTAGCCCTGGTCGTACATCGGGCAGACGATGTCCTTCATGCCGGCGATGCTGGTGAACGGCTTCGATCCGTGGATGTCCCAGGTGATCTCGTCGAACACGGTGATGAAGGTGTTGAGCGTGACGAAGCGGACCCCGCGCTCCACGAGCCGGCGGGCCAGCAGACAACATTGCCCGAAGCGCGTCATGCCGTAGCGCTCGCGGACCTTCAGCGGTTCCTGCGAGAGGTCGAACGCCTCGCGCGCCTTGTCGCTGGTCATCAGCCGATAGGCGGCGGCGAAGTTCGCGTCCATCAGCTTCGCGCTCTCGCTCGCCTCGAAGGTCCGGACCGCGTCGTCCACGACCTGCCGCATCTCGCGCCGCCGTCGCAGCCTTGCTTCACCGATGTCCTGGGGCGGCAGCAGGTCGGGGACCTTGAAGCCGGGCTTCGACGGATCGGCCATCAGGCTGAACGGATCATAGGCCTTGCCGAGGAACCCGGCGTCCTGGCCGTGCGGCATGCCGCCGCCGGTGTTGCCCATCGGTTCGGGCAGGATGATGTGCGCGGGCAGCTCGTTGCGCCGGCCCTTGAGGAACTCCAGGGCGCAGCCCGCATGCGGCGTGTTGTTGCCGCCGGTGAAGAGCCGGCCGGTCTGCATCATCTGGTGGCCGGTGTCGTGCACCGCCGCCGCCGTGTGGTAGCAGGTGCGCACGAGGCTGAACTTGTCGGCCAGCTTCGCGTGCAGCGGCAGCAGCTCCGAGAGCTGGAAATCCCCCTTGGTCGAGATGGGGCTGAACGGCCCGCGGATCTCGCGGGGCGCATCCGGCTTCATGTCGAAGAGATCGAGCTGCGACGGCGCGCCGAGGTTGAAGATGAGGATGCACGCCTTGCCGTCATCGGCGGCCGGCTTCCCCTGCCCCGCGGCGAGCGCCTGGAGCGCGTTGAACTTCGCCATCGTCAGGCCGAGCGCGCCCAGCGTGCCGACCTGCAAGAAGTCGCGGCGCGTGACGCCGTCGCATGTCGTGACCGATCCGCGTCCGGTGAGATTGAGCATGGGATGCCTTTGGGGTGCGGTGCTTCACTGCATTCAGGCGGGCCGACGACGGCTCGTCCAACCTGAATGCAGGTATCCCGGTATTTTCTTCCGCGGAAAGCCGGCGATAAACAGCCGCGGGAGCCCCGCGTCGGAACCGGCGGACGATCCGCGGACGGCCGAGCGGGCGCCGCTCCGCGTCACTCCAGCTTCACCGCTTTCTTTAGCTTCGCGCTCTTCACGGCGGCATCCACGATCTCCTGGCCGATGCGGCTGATGGGCAGGCTCACCGGGCCTTCCAGCGGCACGCCCTTGTCCAGGCAGTGCAGGAGGTATTGCACCGGGTTCTGGTTCGGGGCCTTGGGCGCGGGCGCAGGGATCTGGTGCGGCACGGTCTTCTTGCGCGTCTGCACGGTCACGTGGTCGTCGTAGTCGTAGCTGCTCACCGTGCCGTCGGTGCCGAGGATGACGAATCCGCACTTGGGCTGCGGCTGGATGATCCACGGATCGGTGAAGGTGCCCCAGCGGGTCTCGAACTTCGACAGGCCGTGCGCGTAGCGGGCGACGACGATGCTGTGCTCGTCCACTTCGAGACCGGCCGGTTCATCCACGGTGGCGGTGACCTCGAGCGGGCGGCGTCCGCCTTGGTACCAAGTGCCGAGCGTGGTGCCGTAGCCGAGGTAATCGAGCAGCGAGCCGCCGCCCTGGGCCTTCTTGTAGAACCAGGAATCCGGCTTCTCCTTCGCCACCTGTTCGCGGGTCTTCTCGTCCTTGTCCGCGCCGTGGAAGAGCGGGCCGCGGTTGCCACCGATGTGCCAGACGTTCAGCACCTCGCCGATGACGCCCTTGGACACGAGCTCGTGGGCCTTGCGGTGCGAGCCGACCCATTGGAGCGGCCAGTTGATCATCAGCGTCTGGTCCTTGCCCATGGCCTTGACCATCGCGTCGGCTTCCTTGAGCGACGCGGCGAAGGGCTTCTCCACCAAGAGGTGCGGGCCGTAGGGCGCGACCTTCTTGACCCATTCGCCGTGCTTCGACGCCGCGGGACAAAGGATGACGACGTCGGGCCGGGTCTTCTCCAGGCACTCGCGGTAGTCGGTGAAGGCGCGGTCCCGGGTGACGAGGCCCTTCTTGATGGCTTCCTCCATCCGGGCGGGCTGTTCGTCGCTGATGCCGACGATCTCCGCGTGGGGATGCTCGTGGGCGTAGCGGAGCAGGTCGCCCATGTGGAAGTGGTCGAAGTTGATGCCGGCGATTTTCCAGGTGCGTCGTTTCATGGGAGCGATGTCGTGGGTGAGCTTGCCGCGCCGCGCTTCCGGGGCAAGCTCCGGTCATGCGACGGATCGTCTTTCTCGTGCTTCCTCTGGCCTTCGTCCTGTCCGCGTGCCGCACGGTGCCGCGCGTGACCGACAACGCGGCCGGGTTCCGCGCGGCGCTCGCCGGGGTCGCCGACCGGCCGAACGTGGTGGCCGGATCCGATGCGGAGCGGACGGGGATCGCGGGAGTGAAGGGGCTGCTCGGCAAGATCGATGCCGCGAACGTCCGCGCGAGCGCGACGAAGGTCTACGCGCCGGACTGCTACCTGAACGACACGCTCAAGACCTTGCACGGTTCCGCGGCCGTCGAGGCCTACTTCTTGGCGACCGCCGATGCCGCCGAGAGCGTGACCGCGACCTTCGACGACGTCACCCGCAGCGGCGACGGCCTCTACTACTTCCGTTGGGTCATGGATACCCGTCTCAAGAAGGTGGCCAAGGGCGAGACGATCCGGACCATCGGCATCAGTCTGGTCCGTTTCGACGCCGAAGGACGCGTGCTCGTCCACCAAGACTACTGGGACAGCGCGACGGGGTTGTTCGACCACGTCCCGGTCGTCGGCTGGGGGACGCGCGCGATCAAGGCCCGGCTCTAGATCGAGACCGGGGCGGCGTCATCCGGTGGTCCCGGCATAGGCGGCAAGGATCTCGACCAACGCATCGATCTCGCCGCGCGGTGATCCCGCGCCTTCGGTGACGAACCCGTTCACCAAGATGCTGAAGGCCAGGCGTTCACCGGCGGCGGTGGTGACATAGCCGGACAACGCGCCGACGTGGCGCAGCGATCCGGTCTTCGCCCGGACGTTGCCCTTGGTCGGAGGTTCGCGAAAACGGTCCTGCAACGTGCCGTCCACGCCGCCGATCGGTAGGGCATCACGCCATTCTTTGGCCCATCGATGCCGGTCCATCGCGACCAGCAGCCGGACGATGGCGTCGGTGGTGACGAGGTTCTTCCGCGAGAGCCCCGAGCCTTCTTCGAAGGTCGCCGCGGTCTTCTCGATGCCGATCGAGCGCAGGAACGCTTCGAGCGCACGCAAACCGGCTTCTTCGGTGGTGCCGCTCCGGATCCGGTCCGGGACACCGTTCGTCGCCAAGCGCTCCGACGCGGCGCCGACGGCGAGCAGGAGCAGCTGGGCATGGAGATTCTGCGACGACTTGAGCGTATCGCGGACGAGCGCGCCGACCGGCGGGGACGGCACGGACGCCAGTTCCCTCCACGCGCTTTCCTCCGAGGGTCGGGCGACCCGGTCGCGCCAGCCGACCACCTGGGTCGCGCCCTTGACCCCGATTCCGCGCCGGGCCAGCGCCGTCCGGAGCGCCGCGGCGAAATAGTCCGCTGGCGAAGGCACCGAGACCTCGGTCACGGACCGGCCGGCGTCCGACGGGACCTGCCCGTCGATGTCGATGGTCCGGCTGCCCGGAAGACGCCGGATCTCCAAGCGGTTGACCGCTCCCGGCGTGGCCGTGACGGCCCCGATCCGGAGATCGACGACGGGCGTGACCCACGGGAGGTCCGCTCGGGCCGAGAACGCCGGCTCGACGCGGACGACCGGCGGGACGCCGGCGCTCTTCCCCGGGGTGACCACGACGTGGAGAAAGTTGTCGTCATAGGACAACGCCGAGACCGCGGCGCCATAGCCGGCGTCCAGGTCGTCCCAGTTCCAGCCGCTTCCGAACGGCGCCCCCCGGAACGCGCTCTCGTCGCAGACCAGGCCTCCTTCGACCTGTTTGACCCCCGCGGCCGCCAAGGCATCGACGACCGGCCCCAACCCTTGGTCAGGTCTCCCCTTCTCCGACCGCGTGCCGAAGCTCGGGTCGCCGCCGCCCACGATCCGCAGGTCGCCGGAAAGGACGCCGTCCGCACCGGGCAATCCGCGGGCGCGGAGCGAGGTCTGGAGCCGGTGCCCCGCACCGAGGCGGTCGAGCGCGAGCGCCGCCGTGAAGAGCTTGGTGTCCGAAGCGGGGGTGAGCAGCCGGGAAGCGTTGGTGGAAAAGAGGGTCTTGCCGCTGCCAAGCGCCACGACGGAGACGCTCCAGGTGGCGCCGGGCGCCCGGGTGGCGACGAGCCGGTCGTCGAGCTGCTGTCCCAGTCCGGCCAGCGTCGTGGCGGGCACCACCGCCGCGGATGGGCGGACGGCCCCCGAGCCGAGCCCGACGAGCAACCAAAGGAGGGAGCAGCAGCGTGACATCTCGGCAAAAGGATTTTGCCAAGCGAGCGCGGCCGCAATACAGGAATCTCTCGTGCGACCGCTGGATTATCCTGACCACCACTTCTTGCTCGCCTCCGAAGGGTGGCTCGACCTGGGCGATCCCGAGGAATCCGCCCGCGAACTGCGCCGGCTCTCCAAGGAAGGCGAGCTGCACCCGGACGTCCTGGAGATGCGCTGGCGACTCGACGCCGGCAAAGGCGAGTGGGAGGCCGCGTTGGCGATGGCACGGGCCTTGGTCTTGGCCGATCCCGACCGTCCTTCCGGCTACATCCACCAGAGCTACTGCCTGCACGAGATGGCGCGCACCGAGGAAGCTTGGGAACTGCTCCTGGAGACCGTGGAACGGTTCCCAAAGGATTCCGTCATCCCCTACAATCTCGCCTGCTACGCCTGCCAGCTCGGCGACCTGATGGTGGCGCGCGATTGGATCCAGCGCGCCATGAAGATCCGCGGCAAGGCGGAGATCAAGGCGATGGCGTTGCAGGACACCGACCTCTCGCTCCTGAAAGGCTACATCGAGGGGTTGTGAAGAAGCGGAAGTGCCGCGCGGACGGTCTCTTCCATGGGTGCCCGGCGGGCAGGGAGGAAGAAAAAAGGCAAAAGGCAAAAGGCAAAAGGCAAAAGGCAAAAGGCAAGAGGCAAAAGGCAAAAGGCAAAAGGCAAAAGGCAAAAGGCAAAAGGCAAAAGTGCCGTCTCGTCCACGCGTGCCCGGCGGGCAGGACGGCGACGTTGGCCGTGCCTCAGCTCCATCCGGCTTGGAACCGGTCCCGGCAGAGGCCTGCCGGCTCCGGGACCGGCAGGAACAGGAAAGGGTCCGAGGGACGGCCTCACCCGGCATAGCGGTTTCTTCGTTTCTTGGCGCCGGTCCGACGCGGACGTTTCCGGACCCGGCAAGAGTCCGTTTCCGGTCCACGACAAGGTCGCGCAGGGGCCGGGCTGTCGCACCGCCCGGTCGGTCCCGACCGCCCCTACGGCCTTGAAGGCGGGAAGGTTTGGAGGTTGCGTGCCGGGCGGCCGATCGGGTTCTATCCGGCGTCCGTGACGGGGCTCCTGTCCGTGGATTCTGTGCCGAAAACGATGAAACCTGCTTCCCGCCGTTGGCTGCGCTTCTGCGCGGTGCTGCTCGCCTGCCTGCAATACGCCGCCATCGCGCAGGAGGCCGAGAGACCGGTCATCCCGCCGGTCGGCGCGATCACCATCAAGCACGTCGGCCCTCCGGCGGTCAGCGACGACCTGATCCGCGGCAACATCCGGGTCAAGGTGGGGGATCCGTTCAGCCAGATCAGCATCGACGACGATGTGCGGAACCTCTACGGCACGGGCTTCTTCTACAACGTCCGCGTCGGCCAGGAGCCGTCGGACAAGGGCCTGGGCCTGACCTACGTCGTGCAGGGCAAGCCGGTGCTCACCGAGATCCGGTTCACCGGCAACACGAAGTACAGCGTCAGCAAGCTCCGGAAGAAGGTCACATCCAAGGCCGGTGAGCCGTTGGACGAGCGCAAGCTCTTCAACGACGCGCAGGAGATCCTGAAGATGTACCAGAAGTCTGGTCTGCAGAAGACCAAGGTCGAGTACAAGCCGAGCATCAACGAGAACCTCGGCAAAGGCACCGTCACCTTCGAGATCATCGAGGCCCCGAAGGTCCGGATCACCGACGTCGTCTTCGAGAACGCGACCGCCTTCAAGCAATCCAAGCTGCGCAAGACCATCAAGACCCGGCGCCACTGGATGTTCTCGTGGCTCACCGGCAGCGGTAAGCTCAAGGACGAGCAGTTCGAGGAGGACAAGGACAAGCTGCAGGAGTTCTACGCCGAGAAGGGCTACATCGACTTCGAGCTGAAGGACGTGAGGTTCGACTACGCGAAGACCAACCGCATGGTCGTGCGCCTGGACGTCAACGAAGGCGGCCGGTACAAGGTCGATAGCGTCGATTTCAAGGGCAACGAGCTGTTCAAGGGCGACGAGATCATCGCCAATCTCCGCTCCAAGGACGGCGAGAAGAACCACCGCGGCCTCCAGCTCAAGCCTGGGACGGTCTTCACGCCGAAACGCCTGCAGAAGGACGTCGAGGCCATCGAAGATTTCTACGGCGGCATGGGCTACATCGACGCCCGGGCCAACCCGCAGAAGATCGCCAACATCGAGAAGACCGCGATCGACCTCCGCTACAGCGTGACCGAGGGCGAAAAGGCCTACATCGAGCGCATCGACATCAAGGGCAACACCAAGACCAAGGACAAAGTCATCCGCCGCGAGCTCGCGATCACCCCGGGCGAGCCGTTCGACATGGTCCGCGTCAAGGTCAGCAAGGCGCGCCTCGAGCAGATGCAGTACTTCGAGAAGGTCGACACCAAGCCCGAGGAGACGCAGATCAACAACCGGAAGAACCTCGTCATCGGCGTCGAGGAGAAGAACACCGGCAACATCGCGGTCGGCGCCGGCTTCAGCTCGGTCGACAGCGTCGTCGGCTTCGTCGAGGTCACCCAGGGCAACTTCGATCTCTTCAACCCTCCCTACTTCACCGGTGGCGGCCAGAAGGCCCGCATCCGCGCCCAGTACGGCTCGCGGCGCCAGGACTACATCATCGGCTTCACCGAGCCGTGGTTCCTCGGACGCAGGCTCCGCCTCGACACCGAGCTGTACTACCGGCAGCTCAACTACCTTTCCGACAACTACCAGCAGACCCAGGTGGGCGGGCGCGTCGGCGTGACCAAGCAGCTGCCGTTCAACCTCGCGGCCGGCGTCAACTACACGCTGGAGAACATCGGCATCAAGTTCTCCGATGCGTACAAGGCCCAGTACCCGACGACGATCACGACCACGACCTACAGCACCAACTCACTGCTCATCCCGCCCGTCATCACGACCGCGACGAACACCGCCGCCGGGCCGCAGCCGCAGCTGCTCCAGGAAGAAGGCGACCGGCTCCTCTCGCGCCTCGGATGGACCTTGTCCTACGACACGCGCAACAGCGCGCTCCTCCCCACCCGCGGCCAGCGCCTCGAGTTCGTGCCCGAGATCGTCGGCGGACCGCTCGGCGGCGATGTCGATATCTACAAGCTCGAGATCCGCGCGGCCCAGTACTGGACACCGCAGCGCCTCGCGTCGCCGTCCAGCATCTGGCAGGACATCCTCGAAGGCCACGTGCTCGAGGTCACCGGCCGCGTCGGCGTCGTGGACGCCTACGGCAGCGGCGACCGCGGCAACAAGGGCCGCGTGCCGTTGTTCGACCGGAACTATCTGGGCGGCCTCTATTCCCTGCGCGGCTACAAATACCGCAAGATCGGCCCGGTCGACGAGCTGACCGGCGAACCTTTGGGCGGCAAGAGCTATTGGTTCGGCTCCGCGGAATACAGCATCCCCATCATTGAACGTCTTCGCTTCGCTCTGTTCTATGATGCCGGCATGGTCTTCTCCGACGCCTACAGCTTCAAACCGTACCAGTACGCCGACGGCTCCACCACCGGTGCCTATGCGGACAACTTCGGCTTCGGCGTCCGGCTCAACCTGCCCATCGGCCCGCTCCGGCTCGACTACGGCATCCCCATCACCCACGACAAGTACTCGGGCAACGGCGGCCGTTTCCAGTTCGGCGTTGGCTACACCCGCGATTTCTGAGATTTTTCCTCCCTGTTTTTGAACTGAACATGAAACGAACCCTGACCCAGCTCCTCGCGCTCGTCTGCGGCGCCCTCATCGCCTCCTCAACGGCCCACGCCCAATCCAAGATCGCGGTCGTGGACCTCAAGAAAGTGTTCGACGGCTTCTGGCGCACCAAACAGGCCGACGTGCAGCTCAAGGAGCGGGCCGCGGACTTCGAGAAGGCCCGGCTCGGCCTGATCGAGGACTACAAGAAGGCGAACGAGGACTACAAGAAGCTCATCGAATCCGCCAACGACCAAGCCGTGTCGGCCGACGAGCGCGACAAGCGCAAGAAGGAGGTCGAGAAGAAGACCAACGACCTGCGCGAGCAGGAGAACGGCATCCGCAACTTCGACAACACCTCGCGCCAATCCCTCGGTGAACAACAGCTCCGCATGCGCGAAAGCGTGCTCCGCGACATCCGCGGGGTCGTCGAGGAGAAATCCCGCGCCGCCGGGTACCAGATGGTGCTCGACACCGCCGCGACCAGCGCCAACCAGACGCCGGTAGTGCTGTTCACGACCTTGCTCGGCACCGAGAGCGACATCTCCGACGCCGTGTTGAAGCAGCTCAACGCGAACGCACCGCCCGAAGGCACCAAGGCCGACGACAAAAAGGACGACAAGAAGAAGTGATCCGGTCGTCCCCGGCTCCCGATAGGCGCGGACTTTTGTCCGCGCCTTTTTTCATGCTCGCTTCCCGCCACCCTACCTTGGAGACAGACGCCTTCCGATGACCTCCGCCGTGATCGTCGCCGCCGGACGCGGCACCCGCATGGGACCCGGGATCGACAAGCTCTTCCTCGACGTCGCCGGCGTGCCCGTCATCGTCCACACGTGGCGGCGTTTCGATTCCGTCCCGATCATCGACGAACTGGTGCTGGTCGTCCGCGAAGGCATGCAGGACGCCTTCGCCCAACTGGCGGCGCTGCACGGATTCCGCAAACCGTTCCGCTTCGTCCCGGGCGGCGCCGAGCGGCAGGATTCCGTCTGGAACGGCCTGGTCGCCCTCGACCCGCGCTCCGAGGTCGTCGCCATCCAGGACGGCGCCCGCCCCTGCACCGACGCCGGGCTCATCGAGCGTTGTCTCGCGACCGCCCGGGCCCGCGGTGCCGCGGTCGCCGCCCAGCGCGCGGTCGACACCATCAAGGAGACCGACGGAGGGACGCAGATCGCGCGGCATCTCGACCGCTCCAGGCTCTGGGCCGTGCAGACCCCGCAATGCTTCCGGGTCGATGTGATCCGGAGGGCGTTGGAAGCGGTCCGCTCGGCCGGCAAGCAGGTGACCGACGACACCGCGGCCTGCGAGCTGATCGGTCAAGCGGTCGAACTCGTGGACAGCAACGCTCCGAATCCCAAGGTCACCGCTCCGTCGGACCTGCCGTACATCGACCTGTTGCTGCGCCAAGGCGGGTAGACGGAGAGCGCCGCACCCGATCCAGCGCACGATCCAGCTCAGGCGGCCAGGGCCCAACCGGGCTTGATCTCTTGGTCGAAAGCGGTCGGCAAATGGCCGGCCCGGAGCTTCCGCTCGGCGAGGATCCCCACCATGGCCGCGTTGTCGGTGCAGAGCGCAGGGTCGGCGAGGCGGAGATCGAAGCCGCGCTTCGAACAGCGCGCGGCGAGCTCGCGCCGCAACGCCGAGTTGCACGTGACGCCGCCGCTCGCGGTGACGCACCGGACGCCGAGCCACTTGGCCGCGCGCACGGTCTTCGCCGCGAGCACCTCGACGATGGCCGCCTGCACGCTCGCGCAAACGTCGCGCAACGCCTGCGGGTCGTCCGCGAGCCCCGGGCGCTTCTCCAAAAAATAGCGCACGCTCGTCTTCAGGCCGCTGAAGCTGAAGTCGTGGCCGTCGTCCGCCAGCATGGGCCGCGGGAAATCGAACGCCTCGGGGTTCCCCTGCCCCGCCAACCGGTCGAGCACCGGGCCGCCGGGATAGGGCAGACCGAGCAGCTTCGCCGTCTTGTCGAAGCACTCGCCCGCCGCGTCGTCGAGCGTGCCGCCGAGCACCACGTGGTCGAGCTCGCCGCGGACGTGGACCAGCAGCGTGTGGCCGCCGCTGACGATGAGCGACACGTTCGGTTCGAAGCGCTCGAACTGCGCCCGGGCCGGTTCGCCACCGATCCACGGCGAGTAGAGATGCGCCTCGTGATGGTGGATCCCGAACAAAGGCCGCCCCAGGACGAAGGCCAGCGCCTGGGCCGAGGTGAACCCGGCCATCAACGCCGCAGGCAGCCCCGGCCCGCGCGTGGCGGCGACCGCGGAGACATCCGGCAAGGTCGCGCCGGCCTGCGCGAGCGCCGCGCGCGCCACCGGCAGCAGGTTGCGGAGATGTTCCCGCGTCGCGAGCTCCGGCACGACACCGCCGTACTCGGAATGGAGCTGGATCTGCGACGCCACGACGTTCGCCAGCACGCAGCCGTCGCGGATGACGGCGACGCTGGTCTCATCGCAGGAGGTCTCGATGGCCAGGATCATCGGAGATCGTCCGGCGATTCGGACGTCGCCGTGTCATGGCACGGCACGGCGTGGCGGACGACGACGGCAGGCCCTGAGGCCGAAGAGAAACGGGTTTTCAACGCAGCAGCGGCTTCGCGGCCTTCTCCTGTTTCTCGGGTGGGCGCTGGCCGAAGAGGTTGATCCCCTTTAGGAGATCGAGCGCGCGTTCGAGCTGCGCGTCACGGTTGTCGGCCACCAGTTCACGGAGCTTGTCGCGCTTGTCCGCGTCGTAGCTCTTGAGGACCTCGTCCACGTTGGTCATACCGCCGGGCAGACGGCGCAGCTGGATCGCGGCCTCCTCCTCGTCGGTGACCGGCACCAGGATATCGGGCGTGATGCCCTTCTCGTGGATCACCTTGTGGCTGGGAGTGTAGTATTTCGCGGTGGTGAGCCGCAGCGCGGAACCGTCCGGCAACGGCAGGATGCTCTGGACGGACCCCTTGCCGAAGCTCTGCTCACCGACGATGACGGCGCGCTTCAGGTCCTGGAGGCAACCGGAGACGATCTCCGCCGCGCTGGCGCTGCCGCCGTTGACGAGCACCACGAGCGGGAGCTGGGTCCGCTTCTTGCCGAAGGCCGACGATTTGCGGGCCACGTCGGCGGCACGGTTGCGGCCTTCGGTGGACACCACCGGCTTGCCCTTCTCTAGGAACTTCTCGCTCACGGCGACCGCTTGGTCGAGCAATCCGCCCGGGTTGCCGCGCAGGTCGACCACCAGGCCGGCGATACCGTTCGCCTCCATCTTCACCAAGGCGTCCTCCAGCTCATCGGCGGTCTTCTCGCCGAACTGGGTCAGGCGCACGTAGCCCAGCTTGTTGGCGTCGACCGGGAACTCGCGGCGGTTGTCGATGTCCTTGACCGAGAAGACGCGGATGTCGGCCCGGGCGAGCGTGAACTCCTTCGGCTCGGTCCACGCCGGGCGGGAGAGGGTGAGCGTGACCTTGGAGCCCGCCTCGCCACGGAGCCGTTTCACGGCGTCGCCCATGTTGAACTTCTCGGTGGTCTGGCCGTCGATCTTCTCGATGCGGTCGCCGGCCAGGATGCCGGCCTCGAACGCCGGGGTGTCCTCCATCGGCGCGATGACGCTGAGACCACCGTCGCGGACGCCGACCTGCAACCCGACGCCGCTGAACGACCCCTCGGTGTCCTCCTTCAGCTCGTTGAACTTCACCGGCTCCATGAACTCGCTATGCGGATCCAACGTGCCGAGCATCCCTTTGAGAGCGCCTTGGACGAGGTCCTTGTAGGTGAGCTTGCCGCCGTCCACGTAGTCTTTGCGGACGCGCTCGAGCACGCGGGAAAAGAGCTCGAGCTGCTGGTAGGCGTCGTCCTTCTCGCCGGCGGCGGAGAGCCGGTAGACCTGGGCGCCGACCGACACGTAAACGGCGAGGGCGAGGACGAAGACGGCGTAGGCCAATCGCTTTTTCATGCGGTGCCGCGGCAGCGGCGGCAGGAGCTTAGGAGGGCTCGGACGCGAAGCAACCGCGCGCCTCGGAAAAGACGCCACGGTTGGCGGCGGGCGCCCGACCCGCTAGCTTCGACGCGCATGAGCGACCCCACTTGGCAAGAACGGTTCGGGCAGGTCTTCCAGCGCGGCATGTCGGCGTGGGAGGCCGGGCGAAGGTCGCCGCGCGCGATGTTCGGGCCCGACGACGAAGCCTTCCTCGGGGGCATCGGGGGGACGACCCAAGAGCTCTTCGATTTCGTGGATGATCTCCTCCGCCACGGCGAGCCGGATCTTGCGACGGTGCTCGCCATCACCGAGATCCAGCGCGACCACTTTCTCGGTGTGCTGGGAGGCAAGCCCACCGGTCGCATCGCCTCGATGGCCGACCTGCCCGCGAAGACCGACACGGTGGCCGGCATCCCGTGGCTCCCGCGCCTGATCGCGAAGGCCCGCCTGAAGCTCCGCGGCGAGATGCCGCCCGATCTGATGTACGGCTGTGCCGGGGATCGTCCGTTCCTCCGCCGGATGCGCATGGACCTGCCGGGCTTCCTGATCTTGGTGCGCGACCACGGCGACGACGACCTCGGGATCGTGGATGCGGTGAAGCGTCGTGCCGGCATCGATTGAACCCACGCCGAAGGGGCAGGCCTTGAAGAAGATCTTCCGCCGCCGGAGCCAGTGGAGCACGCCCCAGGGGGCGGTGTCCGTTGGATAGGGTACCTAACCGCTCCGCGAGGCGGCATGGAGTCGCCGGCTCAGGCCGTCAGGATCGCGCGGGCGGCGGCGACATCGAGCCCGATCTGGGCCTTCAGCGCATCGATACCCGGGAACTTACGCTCGTCGCGCAGCTTCGCCACGAACCCGACCTCGAGCTCCTCGCCGTAAAGATCACCCTGGAAATCCAGGAGGTGGACCTCGAAGCGCAGCTCGCCTCCGGAGTTCCCGAGGGTCGGACGGATGCCGAGGTTCAACACCGCGGGGACGATCTCCCGCCGGACGAGGACGCGCGCCGCGTAGACGCCGTGCGGAGGGATTTCCAGGCCTCGGACATCGAGGTTGGCCGTCGGAAAACCCAGCTGCCGGCCGAGGCGGTCGCCGGCGACCACGGTGCCGACGAGCGAGCACGGGCGCCCGAGCAGTTCCGCGACCTGCTCGAACTGGCCGGCTCGCAGACAACGCCGCACCAGGCTGCTGCTCACCCGTTCGTCACCGATGGAGACCGGGGCGCACTCGTGGGTGACGAAACCGAGTTCCGCTCCGAGCACCCGGAGCAACGGCACGTTGCCGCTGCGACGGTTCCCGAAGTGGAATCCTTGCCCCACGCTGATGCTGCGGAGCGGCCCCGCGTCGGTGGCGAGACCGCGGACGAATCCTTCGCCGGTCACCGACGCGAACTCCTTCGTGAAGGGGTTGACGAGCACCGCGTCCGCTCCGAGCGCCGCGATCGCGCGCAAGCGCTGCGGCAAGGTCTGGAGAAGGAGCGGGGCACGCGCCGGATCGACCACCGCGAGCGGATGCGGATCGAAGGTGACCACGACACCGCGGGCTCCTTGGGTCGCCGCTTCGAGGAGCGCGGACCGGACGACATGCTGGTGGCCGAGGTGCACCCCGTCGAACATGCCCATCGCGAGACAAAGCCCGCGCGGATGGCGCGGGAGCTCACGCGGATATCGGGCGATGACCATCGGAGGAGGTGATGCGTGTCCCGTGACCTCACGGACCGCGGCTCACTCGTATTGCTTCAGCTTCAGAAAGGGGATGACGTGCTGCGTGAGCTCGGTCGGCGTCCACTTCAGGATGTCTTCCAGCACGTGCGCATCGGCGACATCGAACTTGCCGCTGGCGGTCCGGCGCAAACGGGTGAGATGCGCTCCGCAGCCGAGCTTCCGGCCCATGTCGTGAGCCAGCACGCGGACGTATGTGCCCTTGGTGCAGGCGACCGTGAAGTAGGCGAACGGCTCCTCGTAGTCGGTGAACCGGTAGCTGTAGAGATGGATCAACCTCGGCGGACGCTCCACCTCGATACCCTTGCGCGCGAGCTTGTGCAGCGCGACACCGCCGATCTTCACGGCGCTCACCATCGGCGGGACCTGGTGCTGGTCCCCGAGAAACGACTTCGCCGCCTCTTCGAGGTCCGAGAGGGACAACAGCGGCACCGGCATCGACCCGGTCTCCTCGCCGTCCGCGTCGTGGGAATCGGTCGATTCGCCCAGACGCATCACGCCTTCGTACACCTTGTCCGATGACATGAGCTTCTCGGAGAGCTTGGTCGCTTGGCCGAGCACGAGGATCAGCAGGCCGGTGGCCATCGGATCGAGCGTGCCGCAGTGGCCGACCTTGGCGATGCGGAAGTGGTTGCGGAGCTTCGCGACCACATCGTGGGAGGTCCACTCCGCCGGTTTGTCCACGAGCAAGGCGCCGTCGAGGGCTGTGAACGGGGTCATCGTGCGGCGGGTTGCGCGGCAAGCGCGCGTTTGACGGCACCGAGGACGCGGCGTTGGACAGAAAGGTGGCTGCCTTCGACCCGGGCTCCGGCCGCCGCCTTATGGCCGCCGCCTCCGAAGAGGGCGGCGACCTCGTTCACGTTCACACGCTCGTCTTTCGAACGGAGGCTGATCCGGGAATGGTTCGAGCCCACCTCCTCGAAGACGACCGCCACGACCACGCCCTCGATGGCACGGATATGGTCGATGAGGCCCTCGCTCTCCTCTGTGCTGGCCCCCGTCCGGGAGTAGTCCGCGAGCTTCAACCAAAAATAGGCGGTCTTGTCGCCGTGGGTGAGGCGGAACTTGTTGTAGACGTGGCGCAGCAGCTTCACCCGGGTGAGCGGGTAGCTCTGGTAGACCTCTTTGCAGATCTTGCCGAGGTCCGCGCCGCGGTCGACCAGGTGGGCAGCGGTCTCCAAGGTGTCCGGCGTCGTGGACGGATACTGGAAGCTGCCGGTGTCGGTGCTGACGGCGGTGAAGAGGCAATCGGCGATCGGCTGGGTGATCTTCCAACCGGCCCATTCGCAGAGGTCGTAGACCAGCTCGCCGCTCGACGGTTCGCGGGGCGAGACCCAGTTGATGTCGGCGTACTTCGTGTTCGACGCGTGGTGGTCGATGTTGATGAACGTGCCGCGCTGCCCGATGTGCTCGCCGACACGGCCGAGGCGCTCGAAGCTCGCGCAATCGGTGGCGACGACCACGTCGAAGGTCTGCCCGGCCTGAGGTTTCTTCACCCGCTTCTCAGGGTCGAGAAAACGGAGCTTATCGGGCACGACGTCCTGGTTCCAGACGGTGACGTCTTTGCCGGCGTTCTGCAGCGCGAGCGCGAGGCCGAGCTGGGACCCGATGCAATCACCGTCCGGGCGGATGTGGCCGACGATGCAGATGCGGTGGGCGTCCTTGAGGGTGTCCAGGATGCGTTCGACGGTCTTGGGGACTGGTTTCATGGGGTCGGCCGGCTCGGGCGCGGCCGGTGGACTCAGGAAGCGGAGGGGGAAGGCGAGGCGGTCGAGCGCTCGATCTCGTCGAGCAGCGCGATGACGCGGTTGCCCTGCTCGATGGAATCGTTGATCTGGAAGCGGAGTTCCGGCGTGTACCGCAGCCGGATGCCGGAACCGATCACGGTCTGGATGCGCTTGGCGTGCTTGGACAGCTCCGCCGTGGCGCGCTCGCGTTGCTGGGCGTTGCCGACGAACCCGACGAACACCGTCGCCGAGCGCAGGTCGCCAGCGACGCCGACGTCGTTCACCGTGAGCAGCCCCACGGAATCGATGGTGAACTCGCGGCGGAGGCACTCGGCGATCTCGTGCTTGAGCAGCTCCTTGACACGGAAGAGTCGGCGGTTGGGTTCCATCTCGATCCTGGGCGCGACCGTCGCGGTCAGAGCTTCTGGGCGACCTTCTCGGTGGTGTAGCACTCGACGACGTCGCCTTCCTGGAAATCGTCGAACCCGTCGAGCTGGATGCCGCACTCCATGCCGGTGCGCACCTCGTTGACCTCGTCCTGGAAGCGCTTGAGCGTGAGCGAGACGCCCTCGTAGATGAGGTTCGTCCGGCGGCGGACGCGCATCTTGCCGCGCACCAACCGTCCGCTGGTGACGGCGCAGCCGGCGACGTTGCCGCCCTTCGAGAGGTTGAACACCTTCCGGACCTCGGCCTGGCCGACGACGAGTTCCTTGAGCAGGGGATCGAGCAGACCGGCCATCGCCTCCTTCACCTGGTCGATGAGCTCGTAGATGATCGCGTAGAGCTTGATCTGCACGCCCTCGTGCTTGGCCTGCTCGGCGGCGCTGTTGTCGACGCGGGTGTGGAACCCGAGGATGACGGCGTTCGAAGAACTGGCGAGCAGCACGTCCGCGGAGCTCACCGCGCCGACGGCGCTGTGGAGGATCTCGAGGGAGACCTTGCTGGAATCGATCTTGTTGATCGCGTCGCAGATCGCCTCCACGGAACCCTGGGTGTCCGCCTTGATGATGACCTTGAGCACCTTCGCGGTCATGTCGCGGATCTGGCCGAAGATGTCCTCGAGCGTCTGCCGCCGCGGGCGGACGCCCTCGAACTCGGATTTCTTGCGGGCGTTGAACCGCTCCTCGGCAAGGTCGCGGGCGGCGCGGTCGTCGTCGACGGCGCTGAACTCGGACCCGGCCTCGGGGATCCCGTTGAGGCCCAGCACGCGGACGGCGACGGAGGGCGTCGCCTCCTTCAGGCGCGCGCCCTCCTCGTTCATCATCGCGCGGACCTTCCCGTGGTGCTCGCCGCACAGGATGATGTCGCCCACGCGCAGCGTGCCCTTGCGGACGAGCACGGTCGCCACCGGTCCGCCGGCCTCGACGCCGGATTCGATCACGTTGCCCTTGGCGTTGCGGTCGGGGTTCGCCTTGAGCTCGAGCAGCTCGGCTTGGAGCAGGATGGAGTCGATGAGCTTGTCGATACCCTGCTTGGTGACGGCGGAGCAATCGACGTAGAGCGTGTCGCCGCCCCAATCATCGGGTAGCAGACCCTTGTCCTGGAGCTGCTGGCGCACCTTGAGCGGGTTGGCGGCCGGATGGTCGCACTTGTTGACGGCGACGATGATCGGGACCTTCGCAGCTTGGGCATGCGAGAGCGCCTCGAGCGTCTGAGGCATGACGCCGTCGTTCGCCGCCACGACGAGGACGACGATGTCGGTGACGTTGGCACCGCGGGCGCGCATCGCCGAGAAGGCGGCGTGGCCGGGCGTGTCGAGGAACGTCAGCTGGGTCAGCACCCCGGAGACCGGGTGAGGATAAGAGATCGTGTAGGCACCGATGTGCTGCGTGATGCCGCCGGCCTCGCCCGCGACGACGTTCGCCTTGCGGACGACGTCGAGCAGCGACGTCTTGCCGTGGTCGACGTGGCCCATGATCGTGATCACCGGCGGACGCGGCTTCAGGCTCTCGGGCTGGTCGTCCTGGTCGAGCTCGACCGTCTGTTCCTGCGGGACGTTGACGCTATGGGTCGCCTTGTCGCGTTTCTCGGTCTCGAAACGGAAGCCGTGCTTGGCGCAGACCTTGATTGCGAACTCGGCATCCACGGTCTGCGTGACCGTGGCGAACACGCCCATGCTCATGAGGTCGGCGATGACCTGGAACGGCTTGCGAGACATCTTCTCCGCCAACTCGCGGACCAAGATGGGCGGCCGCATGATGATGAGCGGGGCATTGGCGGCGACGTTGACCCTCGGCGCCGCTGGACGCTGGGGAGCCGGTGCGGGCGCAGGTCCCCGTTGACCGTAGGCCTGGTACGGACCGCGCTGCTGTCCCTGAGGACCGCGACCAAGAGGACCACGCCGGTCGTCGCCGCGGACGGGAGGACGGTTGGGGACGGGTGCGGCCGGACGTGCATCCGAACGGCTGGCGGGGCGTGCGAAATTCTTGAGGTCGACGCGGCCGACCAACTGTCCGATCTGGGTCTTGGGCGGCACAGGCGGCACAGGCGACGCAGGCGACGCAGCGGGCGACGACGCCACGTCAGGCACGGCAAGCCCGACACCGGGCTGCGGTGCCAGTGCGGCAGCCGGAGCCACGGAAGCGCTGGCAGCGACGGATTCCACAGGCGCAAGCGATACTTCTTGGGTGTGGGACGTCTCGTGCGAAGACGGCGGACGGGAGGCCTCGGCGACCACCGACGGCGCGACCTCGGTAGCAAGCTCCGCAGCGGCGACGATCTCCGGCACGCGCACCGGCTCCGGCTCCGGTTCCGGTTCCGGCTCGGCAGGCACCTCGACGACGGGGCGCACCGGGCGGACGATCATGACCGGCACCTCCGGCTCAGGAGCCGGTGCAGGCGCGGCTGCAGCGGCGAACGGCAGCAGCTGCTCGCGGAGGTATTCCGCGGTGATCTTGTCGAGCGAGCTCGATGGAACCTTGGCGGCGGTGATACCCAGCTCCTTGGCCTTGGCGATCACGGCCTTGCTCTCCAAGTTCAAATCCTTGGCGATCTCGTAGATACGGACGGGCATAGCGATTCTTCCTGCGGACTCGGCCACCCTTCACCGGCTTTTCCATACCGGTGCTGTGCGGGGCGGCCGCTGATGACCGATGACTGCTGACTGCTGATCAAGAAACCGGAGCATCGCTGATCCCGATGGTCACAGCATCGGACGATCCGGCGTTCCGGCGTAGCATCTCTCCCTTGGCGGCTTCCAGGATGATCACCGCGGCGGCCCCGATCTCGGGGACTGCGGCAAGGTCGGCGACCTCCGCGTCGAGCAGGTCCTGCACGCCATGGAAGCCGATATTGACCAGCACGCGGGCGTGCTCCTCGCTGATGCCGGGCACCGCGGCGAGCTCATGCACGGCATGGTCGACCTTCGCCTCGAAGCCGTTCACATCAGCCTCGGCCTCGATGTCGATCTGCCAACCGATGAGCCGGGAGGCGAGCCGAGCGTTCTGGCCGCGGCGGCCGACGGCGAGGGCGAGCTGGTCGGGCGAGGTGAGGACCAAGAGGCGCTTGCGCGCTTCATCCACCTGGATCGACTTGATGCGGGCAGGATCCAAGGCCTTGGTGGCGAGGGCCTTGATGTCGGTGGACCAAGGGATGATGTCCACCTTCTCGTTGTTCAGCTCGCGGACGATGTTTTTCACCCGCTGACCGCGCAACCCGACGCACGCTCCGACCGGATCCACTTTGGAATCGCGGGAGTAGACCGCGACCTTGGTGCGGAAACCCGGTTCCCGAGCGATCGCGCGGATCTCGATGGTGTTGTCGTTCACTTCCGCCACCTCGAGCCGGAACAGCTTGAGCACGAAATTGGGGTCGGCACGCGAGAGGATGATCTCGGGGCCGTGGGGCGTCATCTCGACCGCCTTCACGAAGCAACGGATGCGTTCGCCCACCTGGTACTCTTCGGTCGGGACGCGCTCGCGGTTCGGCATGATCGCCTCGAACTTTCCGAGGTCCATCACCACGTCAGAACGGTCGAACCGCCGGACGGTGCCGCTGACGATGTCGCCCACGCGGTCCTTGAACTCGTCGTAGATCATCGCCTTCTCGGCCTTGCGGACCTGCGACATCAACGCCTGCTTGGCGTATTGCGCGGCGATGCGACCGAACCCGGCCGGGGTGACCTCGACATCGATCTCATCCCCGACCTTGGCATCCGGGAACTTGGCGCGGCGTGCGTCGAACACCGACATCTGGTCGTGCTTCGAGACGACCCGCTCCGTGACGACGAGCCGGGCCCAAGCCTTGATGTCGCCGGATTTCGGGTC
Source organism: uncultured Verrucomicrobiota bacterium (assembly GCA_903916195.1). Classification (GTDB taxonomy): domain Bacteria; phylum Verrucomicrobiota; class Verrucomicrobiia; order Limisphaerales; family UBA9464; genus CAIVQB01. The sequence continues at coordinate 23,338 of CAIWVP010000069.1, forward strand.
GATGGCGACGCGCAACTCGCGAGCGGGCCCCACGGCCTTCTTCGCCGCGGCCAACAAGGACTCTTGGACAGCGTTGAGCAGGACATCTTTGGTGATGCCCTTCTCTTTCTCCCAATACTCTAAGACTGCCAAAAACTCAGCGTTCATACGTCAGCGTCCTGGCCCCTTTCGGGGTAACAAAAAAGCCGGTTTGAAAACCGACTTTTTGCACGGCGGCGACAGCCAGCCAGTAAAACGTTTACGACCGGACGCTAGGTCTGAGCGATGGGAAGCGTCAAGCTTGCATTACTTTATGTCTTAAAACTGATGACCCTCGGCGCCCCCGGGACTTGGCGAAGACCACTCCGGGCCACCCCCGGCAAACCGGGGACAGGGCGCCGCTCCTCCACGGAAACGGGCACCCGACGGCTCAGTAGATGGCTCAGCAGCAGCCCCTAGGTGCCAGATCAGCCCTTGGTCAAGACGCCGTCCAAGTTCAACAGCACGTTCGCGACGGTCGTCCAAGCGGCGGCATCGGCTGGAGCCAGACCGTCCGGCAATGGCCCCAAAGGGACCGTCCCCAACTTGGCGGCCTCGGCGGCGCGCGCGCCGTAGGCATCCCGCTCCTGCTCGAAAAGCCTCACCAGCGCCGCCACCTGGGCATCGGCCACCGGACGGGCGAGCACCTTTTTAAGGCCACGGGCGACCCGGGCGGCGACGGTGCCGTCCCCGAGTGCCAGATCCCTTCCGAGCGCTTGTGCGCATTCGACGAACACCGGATCATTCAAGGTCACGAAGGCTTGCAACGGGGTGTTGGTCGGCAACCGCCGGACGGTACAGCTCTCGCGGCTCGGGGCGTCGAACGCCGCCATGCTCGGATACGGCACCGTGCGGCGCCAAAAGGTGTACAGCCCGCGCCGGTACCGGTCTTCCCCGCTGCTGGTGCGCCAGGTGCGCTCGCCGTTGAACGCAGCCCGCCACAAGCCGTCCGGCTGGGCCGGATAGACGCTCGAGCCACCGACTTTCCGGCTGAGAAGTCCGCTCAGCGCCAAGGCCTGGTCGCGCACGCCCTCCGCATCGAGGCGACGACGAGGCGCACGGGCATAGAAACGATTCCGTGGATCGCGCTCCAAGAGCGCCGGGGTCACCACGGACGACTGACGATAGGTCGCCGACATGACGACGAGCTTCAGGATCCCCTTGAAATCCCAGCCCAACGCCGGCGCGTGATCAGGATCTGCCGCTCCGGAGCCGGACCTCTTCGCCTGGAAGGAGACCGCGAGCCAATCCAACAAGTCACGGTCGGCAGGCAAAGTGCCCTGGGTGCCGAAATCCTCCTCGGTCTCGACCAGCGCCTGGCCCATGAGCTGTGCCCAGAACCGGTTGACCATCACCCGGGCGGTGAGCGGGTTCTCCGGCGACGTGAGCCAAGCCGCGAGACCGAGCCGGTTCGTGGCCGTGCCGGAGGGCCAAGCGTTGAAAGCCGCCGGCACAGCGGCCGCGACCTCGTCGCCCGGCACGAGGTAGTTGCCCTTGCTCAGGACGCGCGTCACACGCCGGTGGTCTTCGGCGTTCTCCTTCATCACCGGCATCGGAGTGCCCTTGATACCGTCGAGCTCGGCGCGGACCTGCGCGATCTGCGCGACCACCGGGCCCTTGGTCTTCGAGGTCGGACGGAACAGGTCCGCCAGCGCCTTCCGCTGCGCCTCGGTCCGCTGCGCCGCGGGCACGTCGAGCGCCACCTGGACCGCCGCGGGCCAGATGCGCACCGGCGCGGCCTGCGCGGTGGCCGACAACCGGAACCGCCCGAGCGTGAGCTGGTCGCCGTGGCCCTGCTTCAAGGTGAACACCAGCTCGACCTCGCCGTCCGCCGTCAACGGCTCCGCCAGCTCGAATCCCAACGCGTGGGACCTGCCGAGCGAACCGCCGACCGCCCAACCGGTGCCGCCGTCCTTGTCGATGGCGCGCGCCGCGTCGAATCCGGCCTGCTCGTGGTCCGCGCTCGCGGCGCGGAGAGACAGCGACCGTGCCGCGTTCGGACCGAACCGGGCCGTCGGCATCGGCGCGGCCTTGACGTCACCGCTCCAGGCCGGACGGCGTGACGCGTCCAACACCACGATCCGGCTTCCAGCCAGGAGATCGCCTCCGGAATCGGTGCGGTTCCAGAGCACGACCTCATCGATGGGCACCTCCGACCCGAGATCGACCTCCCACCACGGATCGGCCTCGATGTCGGTGTGCGAGACCGAGTTGGAGACGTGATAGTTCCCGTCGGTGTTACCGTCCTTCGCCCGGGCGGCGGCGCCCTCGAACGCGGTGCTCGACTGCTTGGCCTGCCCGCGCAAGGCGACGTTGTCGGGGCCGGAGAAGACCTGGACCTCGGCCAACATCAGGTGCCGCGACTTGCCTGGCGCCTCGACCCGCACGAACCGGCCTTTCACCGGCGGCGCACCGGTGCTCCGGACCGTCGCTCGCACGTCCTCCAAAACGAAGTTCCCCTCCCCTTCCTTGCGCCCGGGTCCGTTCTTCGGGAGCGATCCATCGGTCAATGCTTCGAGCCGGAACGCCGTCAGGCCGGACGCCTTGGTCCGGGTCGTGACCGTGTAGGTGTCCTTCGCCGGCGAAGCTCCGGAGACGAGCACCGAGCCGTCGCCTAGCACGGCGAAGGCCGGCGCGTTCGTGGCCGACGACCTGACCGAGACGGGCGTGAGCACCTGCCAGGTGACGGGCCTGGCGGCGACCTCCGCCCAAGCCTCGAGCTCGGTGTCGAACGCCTCCGCCGGAGCGAGGTGATCCGCTTCCAGCCCGGCCAGCTGGGATGCCAGCGCGGCGCGACGGGTCTTGTCGGAGGCCGACAGCAGCGGCAGCGTCGGACGCTCGTCCGGTTGGTCGTTGTCCTCGGTCTGGTTGAAGAACGCGTAGAACGAGTAGTACTCGCGCTGGGTGATGGGATCGAACTTGTGCGTGTGGCACTGGGCGCAGCCCATCGTCAGGCCCATCCAGACCTGTGCGGTGACGTTCGCCCGGTCCTTCACCGCGGCGACGCGCCATTCCTCGTCCTCGGTCCCGCCCTCGGTGTTGGTCATCGTGTTCCGATGGAAACCGGTGGCGGTCCGCTGCTCATCGGTGGCTCCCGGCAGCAGGTCGCCGGCGATGACGTCGCGGGTGAACTCGTCGAACGGCTGGCCGCGGTTCAGGGAGTGGATCAACCAATCACGCCACGGCCAGATGTTCGGCCGGAGCGGATCGCTGCCGTAGCCGGACGAATCGGCATAACGCGCGAGGTCCAACCAGACACGCGCCCAGCGTTCGCCGAAATGGGGCGATGCGAGCAAACGATCGACCAGCCCTTCGTAGGCTTTGGACGAACGGTCCCTCACGAAGGCGTCCACCTCGTCCGGAGACGGCGGCAACCCGGTCAGGTCGAGCGAAAGCCGGCGGACCAACGTGTGGCGGTCGGCCTCCGCCGACGGACGCAGCCCGTTCTGTTCCATCCGCGCGAGGATGAACCGGTCGAGCCCGTTCCTTGGCCAGGCCGCTTGCCGCACCGCCGGCAACGGCGCGCGCCGCGGCTTCTCCCAGGCCCAATGCGGCGTGTAACGGCCGCCCTGCGCGACCCAGCGGCGCAGCAGGTCGACCTCCTCCGGCTTGAGCGGGTTCTTCGTCTCGGGCGGCGGCATCACGTCGTCCGCGTCATGGGTCGTGATGCGCCTCACCAACTCGCTCGCAGCGACGTCGCCGGGGACGACCGGACGTCCGCTTTTGTGCTCCTGGGTGGCCTCTTCGAATGAATCGAGCCGGAGCTTCGCCTTGCGCGAACCTTCGTCCGGCCCATGGCACTGGAGGCACTTCGCCGAGAGGATCGGACGGATCTGCGCCGAGAAATCAATCACCTCGCCCGGACCGGCCAAGGGGTCTGCCGGCTTCGGCGACGCCAGAGCGACCACGGCGGTGAGCACGGAAAGCAGCGCGGAGGAGAAAGGCGACTTCATCATGGCGGCGCGGGAAAGATAACGGTCGTCGCGAGGACTTCAACCGCCGACCGAGAGGGGCGACGTCGCTCGACGCACGTCAACCGCAGCATCGACAACGCGCTCCGCCGCCTCGACCGTCCACAGCAGCCCGCGCCATGCCCGCCCCCTTGCTCGAACTCCGCGACCTGCAGGTCGAATTCCACGTCGACGACGCCTGGGCACGTGCCGTCGACGGCGTGTCGCTCACCATCGCCGCCGGCGAGACGCTCTGCCTGGTCGGTGAGAGCGGCTGCGGCAAGAGCGTCACCGCGCTCAGCATCGCGCGCCTGTTGCCGACCCCGCCCGCCCGATACACCGGCGGCCATGTGCTCGTGGAAGGGCTCGACACGTTGGCGATGTCGGACAAGGAGCTCCGGTCCGTCCGCGGCGGCACGGTCAGCTACATCTTCCAGGAGCCGGGCGCGTCGCTGAACCCGGTGATGCGGATCCGGGACCAGATCAAGGAAGCGCTGCATCTCCACCGACCGGAGCGCGCGGACGACGCCGAAGTGGTCCGGCTTCTCAAGCTCGTCGGGATCCCGGCTCCCGAGAGCCGGATGCGGGACCATCCGCACCAGCTCAGCGGCGGGATGCAGCAGCGCGTGATGATCGCGATGGCGTTGGCCACGCAACCCAAGCTGCTCGTCGCCGACGAGCCGACCACCGCGCTCGACGTGACCATCCAAGCACAGATCCTCGAGCTGCTGCTCGACCTGAAACGGCGGACAGGGATGGCGATCCTGCTGATCACCCACAACCTCGGAATCATCGGCGACCTCGCGGACCGCGTGGCCGTGATGTACGCCGGACAAGTCGTCGAACTCGCCTCCGCGCAGGAATTGCTCCGCCGCCCGTTGCACCCATACACGAGGGCGCTGATGCGGAGCGTGCCCGAGCTCGGCCATCCCGTGCCCCGGCTGACGACCATCCCGGGCATCGTGCCGGGACCCGGCCGATGGCCGGCAGGTTGCCGTTTCGCCCCGCGTTGCCCGATCGCCAAGCCCGAGTGCTCGGCGAAGATGCCCGGATTGTCCGAGCCGGAGCCAGGTCGCCAAGTGCGATGTCCGTTCAGCGACGAGGCTGGCAGCTGAATCCGGCGCAGCACCCTCTCGCACCCTCTCGCACCCTCTCTCGGCAGCGCAGGACCCGAAGGTCGCCGGCATCTCAGCCCCGGCGCCGCGCTTCCGTGAGCGCGGACAATCGCCTGCGCAGCCCCGACTGCACGGCATGCAGCGCGTGCCCCATCCCGGCACCGAACCCGAGCCCGTAGCTCAGGCCCCACAGCAGCTTGCCTGCGTTGCCGCCGTAAAGGTCGTGCAAGACCCCTCCCAAGAAGTATCCCACGAGGTTCCCGACCACGAGGCCGACCATCATCGACGACCAGGCCCGCCAAGCGCCGAACATCCCGCACAAGCACGCGCCGAACGCCGCGACCCCGACGAGCGCCCCGCAGATCTCGCCGAAGCGATCGGGCGACGCGAACCACGCCGCCATCCAGACGACGCTGTAGGCCATGAACGCGATGGCGAAACCGCCGTAGAACCGTCGTCCGCTGCCCGCCCCGATGACCAACCACCCCAGCAAGCCGCCCGATCCGACGACGAATATCGCGGCCCAGGCGAGGTAGGCGCCCGCTTCGCCGACGTGGGAATAGAACCAGCGGCCGGCATACGCCCAGCAAGCGAAGACCATGACGCTCACTGAGCCGAAGCCCAAGGCGCCGCCCGCCACCGAACCGGACCAGCCCGGAACGCGCAGCGGCCGATCGGAGGCAAGGATCCGTCCGAGCACGAGGTCGGCAGCGAGGCCGATGAAGCGCATCACGCCGGGATCGTCGCGGTTTCTGCCGATGTGGCAAGGACATGGACCCTCTCCCGACCGCTTGCCCTCGCGCGGGTCCGGTAGGCAGTGTGCCGCGGCAATGAAGTCCGCGCGCCTCCTGATCTGCCTCCTCGCCCTGGCCTGGTGGAGTGCCGCCGCGCCCGCGCCGTCCACGCGGACCCAGCGCTCGGGCAAGAGCCTGATCGGCGGCCGGATCCACACCGACCTCACCGCCTGGGCGGCGGCGAACGGGTTCACGGCCCGCTGGAACTCGCGCGCCGGCGAGCTGCGCCTGACGAACCGCTGGGCCAAGCTGCTCTTCAAGGCCGACACCAAGCGGGTCGCGATCGACGGCTCGAACGTGTGGCTCTCCTACCCGTTGCTCAGGACCGGCGAGCGGTTGCACATCTCGCAGGCCGACGAGGACGCGGTCCTCCACCCGCTGCTGAACCCGCCGCGGCTCGCCAAGGGCGACAAGATGACGACCGTCGCCATCAGCGCCGGCCATGGCGGCAAGGACCCGGGCAACCTCGAAGGCAACCGGCAGGAAAAGGTCTATACCCTCGCGCTCGCGCTCGAGCTCGAACGCCAGCTCCGACGCGCCGGGCTCCGCGTCGTCCAGGTCCGCGAGCGCGACAAGTTCGTCGCGCTCGAGGAACGGCCCGCCATCGCCCGCGCCCGCGGGGCCGACGTCCTGCTCTGCCTCCA
>CAIWVP010000070.1 GCA_903916195.1 uncultured Verrucomicrobiota bacterium
ACCGCTACGCCCAACCGGTGGAGCTGCCGCGCGGCACCCGTTTGGTCATGCGCTTCACCTTTGACAACTCGACATCGAACCCGCGCAACCCCGACAAGCCCCCCAAGCGCGTCCGCTACGGCATGCAGACCACCGACGAGATGGCCGAGCTCTGGCTGCAGCTCCTACCGAAGAACCCGGGCGACCTGGAGGCGCTCCGCGAAGCCTACGCCCCGAAAGCACTGCGCGAGATCGTCACCTACCAAGAATACCGGTTGCGCCTCGACCCGGACGACGCCCACGCCCATGGACGCTTGGGAGTGGCGAAGCTGCATCTCGGCGACTTCACCGCCGGGGCGGCGCAGCTCCGCACCGCGATCCGGCTGGATCCGGCGGACGATTATGCGCACTTCAACCTGGGTATCGTGCATCAGGAGCAGAAGGACGCCGCCGCCGCCGAACGGGAATTCGCGGAAGCCGTCCGCTTGAATCCGAAGAACGCTCAGGCCCACGGAAGCCTGGGCATCGCGCTCGGAGAGCGCGGCGACCTCGCCGGAGCCGAGCGCCATCTGCGCGAAGCGCTGCGCCTCGCGCCAGACGACAGCACCGCCCGGGAGGTGCTCGACCAAGTGGTCAAGCTCCGGGCGGCGGCCAAGAAACCTTGAGCCGGTCGGATGCGCTCCGGATGAGCGCAGGCCGTCACGGACGGCCCCATCGGCCTTGCGGAGCGGGCATCAAGCGATCAATCGGCGCGGCGACGCCGTGCGGCCGGCGAAGAAGTAGATCACCGAGCCGATGAAGGGCAGGAACCAGATCAGCAACGCCCAGAGGACGCGGGTCGTGCCGTCCAGCCCGTCGTTCCGGATGGCATGGACGAGCATCCAGATCCAGAACACGAAGCACGCGATGCCCAACGGCACGAGCAGGAGGAGCAGCAGCACACCGACGATGGAGAGGAGAGCGAGCATGGTTGGCTTTTCTTTCGGGAAGAGCACCCAGCGGTGCGGAGAAATGTTTCAACGGATCGCCGATGGGGTCGGAGGCCGTCCGGGCCGGCGTCCGGCGAAGAAATAGATCAACGCGCCCAAGAGGTGCGCGAGGCAGATGACGATGGCCCAGATGAGGCGTTCGGTGTCGGTCAGCCTCGGGTTCCGGACACAGTCCAAGAGCATCCACACCCAGAAGGCGAAGCAAGCGACCGCGAGGGGGACGACGAGCCCGATGACGATGAGTTCCGGGACACCGATGAAGGAGAGCATAGGTAGATGGGGAGTTTGCTTTCGGTGAAAGTCAATGGGTCGCGGGCTGCGTGCGTTCTGTCGCGCCGCAGGACGGGCATTTGCGTTCCGCGCCGTCGACGAACGTCGCGCAGTAACCGCAGGTCCAGGCCGGCGCGCAGGGGGCGGCGGCGATCGGAGGCGGTGCCGCGGGACGGCGAACGCGGACGAATCCCTTGTAACGGGTGCCTTGGTGGGTGAGGTCGCCGGTGTCGTCCTCGGCGACACCGCTGTAATCGGTGGCGGACACCCTGAACTCCTGACGCAGTCCGCCCGCCAGCGTCTCGAACGTGATGTGGTAGGAGGTGGAAGCGCCTGAATCCTGCCCGCCGCCGCTGACGTGGAGGCGTTTGGTCGCGATGCGCACCGGAAAGGTGAGCACCGGTTGCGCGTTGTTGTCGGTCCATTGGGCGATGCCCTTGACCGCGACGACCACGAAGATACCGATCATCAGCACGAACACCGCGGCGATGAAGAGCGGGACCAGGACGAACATCAGCGTGAAGAGGGTGCCCATACGCCGGATGCGGCTCTCAGGAACGGTCCCCGGATCCTTCCACCGGCATCAGGAACCAGAGGGCGAGATAGACGATGATGCCGGGGAACGCCGCGCTGAGCACCGACACCAGCACATAGACGATACGCACGCGCGTCGCGGACCAGCCGATGCTCTCGGCGATGCCTCCGCAGACGCCGGCGATCATGGACTCACGGTTGGAACGATGGAGTTTCATGAGTGGGTGTCGGGTAGGATATCGAGCTGTCTTCTAAGCGGCCCCGCTCGGGCTGGCCACGGAAAACGGGACGCCGCGGTCATCCCGCATAGGACCCGAGAAAACCGCATCGCTGGCAGCGGAAGGTCGCCACGTTGAAAGAACGGCGACCAGTGATCGTAAAGACCCCGACGCAGGCCCGTCAGCCCGCGAGACCGGCCAACTCTCCGGTGCTGTCGGCGAAGCGGTCGGTATTCACGCCCATCCGGTTAATCACCGAGACGTGGAGGTTGGCCATGGGATGATCCGTCCCATAGTCCAGATGCCGACCGGTCTGGAGAGTGCCGCCGCCGCGTCCGGCGAGCACGAGCGGAAGGTCGTGCGGGCTGTGCTTGTTGCCGTCGCTCATGCCTGCGCCGAACAAGATCATCGAGTTGTCCAGCACCGTGGCATCGCCCTCCTTGTAACCGCGCAGCTTCCCGAGCAGGTAGGCGTACTGGGCGACGTGCCATTGGTTGATCTTCTGGTACCGCGCCCGTTTGTCGGCCTTGCCCTCGTGGTGGCTGTTCTCGTGGTGGCTGCCGAGGCCGGCCTCCAAGAAAGAGAAGTTCCGGCCGCTCACCGAGTTGGCGAACATGAAGGTCGAGACCCGGGTGGAATCGGTCCAGAAGGCGAGGGCGATCAGGTCGAGCATCAAGCGCACCTGCTCGGTGTGGTTGTCGCGCCGCTCGCTCACCCGGCCCGGGTCGTCGTAGAGGTCGATGGCCTGGCCGAGCTTCTCGATCTCGGCGCGGACGAGCGGGTCCTCCATGTTCTCGGCGGACTTCCGCTTCCGGTCGAACTCGATGCGCTTCTCGATGGCGCGGACGCTGTCGAGGTACTCGCCGAGCTTCTGCCGGTCGGCGTGGCCCAGCCTGGCCTGGAGCCGCTTGGCATCGTCGGCCACGAGGTCGAGCACGCTCGGGTCGTTGCCGAGGCCGCCAGGACGCGTGCCGGCGGTGGAGCGGAAGAGCCGGTCGAAGGCCAACCGGGGATTGATCTCCTTCGCCAACGGCGTCGTGGGAGAACTCCACGCGATGTGGGATCCGTAGAGACGGGTGAAGCCGACGTTGGTGTCGACACCGGTCGTGACCGGTTCGATGCCGAGCTCCAGCGACGGCAGCGGCGTGAGATGGCCGATGCGCTGCGCGATGAGCTGGTCCATCGACGTGTTGCCGGAGCACAGATTGCTGCCGGTCGTCCGCGTGATGGTCGTGCCCGTGAGCCAACCGCCGGTCTTCACATAATGCCCGTCACCGGTGTTCGTCGCGGCGTTCCAGAGGTTCGACAGCACGAGCAGGTCGTCCTTGTGCCCGGCGAGCGGCGAGAGGGTCTTCGACAACGCGAAATCCCGACCGGTCCCTACCGGCTTCCATTCCGCCATGTTCGCCCCGTTGGCCATGTACAGAGCAGCGAACCGCACCGGTGTCTTGGCCGCGGGCGTTCCGCGGAACTTGGAGGTGACCTCTCCCCAAGCGTCCATCGGCCGCATCGCGTCCAGCAACGGCAACGCCATGGTGACGCCCATGCCCTTGAGCAAGGTCCGGCGAGAGATGGGGCGGCTTGTCATCGTGATAGGGGTTATAACCTCGACGGCCGATCCTGCAAGAGACCTGCCGCGGATCGCTGTGGATTTCGGTCCGGATGGATCGGGTTCATGGCGTCGCGGCCACATCCTTCGGCGGGTTCTCGCCCCGGCGCCATTGGAAGGGATAGCTCTGCACCACCTCGAGCACCAACGCGGCGGTGCGATGGTCCTGCGCCGCGCTCTGCTCGACGATCCGGCGCACCGCCGGGATGTCGTGGTGCTCGAGCCCTCGGCCCAGCGCGTAGGCGAGCATCTTCTCGGTGAGGTGCCGGAGGAACAACGCCCGCCGCGCCAGCAAAGCGTTCTTCAACGCCACCGGCCCTTCCACTTTCTCGCCGTTCACCAGCACCCCGCTGGCATCCACCGGCGCGCCGCCGGATTCGGTGCGCCAACCACCGATGGCGTCGAAGTTCTCCAGCGCAAAACCCAGCGGATCCATGCGCGAATGGCATCCCGCGCAGTTCGGGTCCTTGCGGTGTTCTTCCAGGCGTTGCCGGAAGGTCAGGCCGTCCTTCGTCTTGTCGTCGGGCGACAAGGTCTTCACCAGCGGCGGCGGCGGCGGCGGCGGGGTGCCTAGGACCTCCTCCAGGATCCACTTCCCGCGCAGCACCGGACTCGTGCGGAGCGGATAGCTCGTCTGGGTCAGCACCGCCGCCATGCCGAGGATGCCGCCGCGTCGCCGGTCCGGCAGCGGTACGCGGACGAGGTTCGTCGACGTGACGTTGGTGATGCCGTAGAGCGCAGCCAGTTCAGCGTTCGCGTAGGTGAAGTCCGCGTCGAGCAGCTTCAGCAGGCTCGCGTCGTCCCGCAGCAACGCGCCGAAGAACTCGACCGGCTCGGCCATCATCGCGTCGCGCAGGGTGTCGGTGTAACGCGGGAACTTCGACCGGTCGGGGCTCGACGTGATGGACAGCGTCTTCGTGCCCAGCCATTGGGCGGTGAACTGCCCGGCCAGAGCGGACGCCTTCGGGTCGCGCAACATCCGACGCACCTGCGCCTCCAAAACGCCCGGATCGGACAGCGTGCCGGCCGTCGCGAGCACAAGGAGTTCTTCGTCCGGCATGGACGACCAAATGAAATAGCTCAGGCGCGATGCGAGCTCGTGGTCGCTGATCCGCCACGGCTTCCCGCCGGGCTGCTCGCGCTCGACGCGGAACAGGAAATTCGGGGAGACCAGCACCGCCTTGTAGGCGGAACGCAGGGCGAGCGCGAACGGCATCCCGCCTTTCCTCGCCGCGTCGTACAAGCCGAGCAGGCGCCCGACTTCGCCGGCTTCGAGCGGACGCCGGTAAGCACGCGCCGCGAACCACGCGAGGTTCTCCCCGGCCACCGCCCGGTCGCGCCGATGCCACACGGGCCGTGCTATGGAGAGACGCTCGGGCTTGGCCTCCGCGAGCACCGATTCAGCGGCCTGCAGGTAGCGCTCCAACAGGATCGGCGGCACGAAGAGCGTGTCGGCGTTGTTGTCGAAGCCGCCGCCGCCGCCGCCGTCCGCAGGGAACCGGTCCGCCGGTCGGCTGTCCACGCCGAGCAGGTCACGGATCGTGAAGTTGTATTCGGTCCGGTTGAGGCGGCGCGCGACCGTCGCACCCGGGTCGCGCGGCACGGATGCGGGGTCCGGGTCGTCGAGCAGATGCCGCAACGATTCGACCAGGCGCAGCCGCTCCTCAGGCGTCGGCTGCGGTTTGTCGTCCGGAGGCATCTGCCGTTCCTCGATCTGGCGGGCGACCGATTCCCAGAGCTTCGGATCGCGATAGAGCGACGGGGCGTTGGTGAAGGGGGCGAGATCCACGCCGCTCTTCGTTCGTTTGCCGCCGTGGCAATCGAGACAGAGCGCGTCGAGCTTCGGCTTCACGTCCCGGAGAAATGCGTCATCCGCCCGGACCGCAGAGGATGCGGCGAGCAGCACGGCGAGGATGATGGCGCGGACGGAAAGCATGACGGAGCCGCCCAGCGGACCCGGAGGAGACCCTATACCGAGGATCCGCCGCGGCAACAGCGGCGACCTGTCGCCCTGTCGACGTCCTCGGAAAGCCCATCGACGACACCCCGTGCCGACCGGGATGTCCGAGCCACGCACCCCTTCCCCGGTCCGACCGGACTTCGCGACGGATCCGTCCTGCGCCCGGGGGAGAGACCGACAGCACTGTGCGACCGTTGCCCGCCGTCGCGGCGCATCGACGGCGACCGACCTGACCGTCATTGCGCAGACCGAGCGCCTGTGTAGCCTGCCGTGCAGCGGCGCCGCCGTCCGCTCCTTCCATGAACACCCTCGTCGCCCAGCATCCGCTGCTCTGCCTTCTCGCGACGTTCCTGCTCGGCTTCACCGTCAAGTTCCTGCTCGACATCTACCTGCTGCGCGAACGGTTGTCCGACGCGGAGTCCGCGGTCCGCCGCCGCGGCGAGGAGCTCGATTCCGAGCGCTACGTCCATGGCCGCACGCAGGTCGATCTGAAGAACCGTTCCGCGGAGCTCGCCGCCGCGCAGAAGTCCGGCGCGTTGCTCGCTGCCCAGGCGGCCGCGCTCAAGGACCGGCTTGCCGACACGGAGACCGAGCTGACCAAGGTCGGTGAAGCCCGGACAGCGCTCGGGCGCGAGCTCGGATCCACCGCCGCGCAATTATCGGTCGCGGTGGCCGACGCGCGCGGCCAAGCTTCCGAGATCACCGATCTCCGCGTGCGTGCCGATGTCCGCGACGCCGAGTTGGCGACCTCGGGTTCCGCGATCGAGTCGCTCCGCGGCAACCTCGCCCGCGCCGTCGCCGAGGTCGGGGCGCTCGCGGAACGCATCCCTCGGCTCGAGCACGACCTCGGCGCCCAGACCACGAAGGCCGATGCGCTCGGCTCCGACCTGCAGCAGACGTTGCGCAGTCTGGCCGACGCCCAGGCTTCCGGCGGCGAAGCACTCGGGGCCTTGTCCGCCGCGCAGTCGATGCTCACCGCGGTCCGCGCGGAGAAGGCCGAGGCCGAGGCGGCCATGGCGAAGGGCGCGGCCACCGCCGCCCAAGAGACCGGGCGCTGGACCGCGGCGCTGGCGAAGGCGGAGAAGGAGAACGCCGCGTTGCGGGCCCAGGCCGAGAAGCTGGAGACCGCGCTGAAGGACGCCCGGGCCGACGTCGACCCGATCGAGCAGAAGCTCAAGGCCCGACAGGACGAGGTGAAGCAGCTGTCCGAGCTGCTGGGCGAGGCGAACGAGGAGTTGGTCGCCCTCCGGACCCAGCACGCCCAGGTCCAGGCCAACCACAAGGCCACGCTCCAGACGCGCGCGACCTTGGAGGCCGAGGTCCAGATCCGCGAAGGGCAGGTCGCCACGATGCGCGAGAAGCTCGACGAGGTCGAAGCCGAGCTGCGCGCGACCTCCGAGGCGCACGGACGCCTCCAGGTCGAGCTCGCAGAACGGCCCTCCCTTGTCGTCGTCCCGACGTCGGCACCGGTCAATCCGCCCCCACCGGCGGCCGACGCCGGCCTGCTCGCCGAACTGGAGCTGATGACGCGCGAACGCAACGAGATGGCTGCCGAGCTGGCGAGCCTCCGGTCAACACCACCTCCGGCCGCCAAACGCGCGAAGCGGCCGGCTGCCGGGCCGGAGCCCGAGCCGGAAGAATTCTTCGCCGCCTGCCCGCAGCATCTCTCCGACGTGGAGGGCATCGGACCGACCTACGAGCAGAAGCTCCACGCCGTCGGCGTCGGCAGCTACTGGGAGCTCTCGCAGCTCAGCGACGCGGACATCGCCGAAGCGCTGGATCTCACCGCGACCGAGCGTTCGGTCGCGGACCTCGACGGCATCCGCCTCGACGCCGCCCGGCGCGCCCGCGAGACGGGATCGGTCGGACGTCGATGGAACGGGTCGGAACCGGATGGCTTGGCGCAGCTCGAAGGCATCGGCCCTGCGGCCGAGAAGAAGCTCCACGACGCGGGCATCTGCACCTTCGAGACGCTCGCAAGGACTTCCGCGGAGCGCCTGGCCGAGGTCTGGCCGGGCACACCGCAACGGCCAGCCGACCACGCAGCGTGGATCACCCAAGCCGCCGTCCGCGCCGCCGCCCGTGAGAACCCATGAACCCCGTCCGATCCATCGCGCTGTGCGGAGCCGGACCGCTTGCCTCCGCTGACCCATGCTCGCCGCCCTGAGACCGCGCTACTGGATCCCGGCCATCGACCGGTGGTCGTTGGCCGCGCCGGTGCTTTTGGTGCTCGTGGTCACGGCGCTGGCGGTGCTGCCCGCGCCGCCGGTCGCGGCCGTCCGGAAGGCTCCGGTGGCCCCGCCGCCGCGGGCCCTCGCGCCTTCGGTCATCGTGTCGCCACGACCGGGGACGGTCTTCATCTCCGGCGCGATCGGTGATCTGGCCGGCACCGCGGAGCCGGGCGGGCTCGTGCGCCTGTACCACGACACGCAGGTGCTCGGGCAGACGGTGGCGACGGCCGAAGGACGCTTCCTTTTCCATCTCGCGAACTTCCCGCAGGGCCCGCACACGCTGCGCGTCGAGACGGTCGCCGGCCCGCGCAGCGTCTGGTCGGGAGAAGTCGCCTTCACCGTGCAGAAGCCGGCCAAGACGACATCGCCCAAGAAGATCGCGCCGAAGAAGAAGCCGGTCCGCTGACCCGGGCACCGCTGCCCGGCACACCCGCGATCCGGCCGGCACCGTTCAGCGCGGGAAACACGTTCCGCACGGAGGGTCACCTCCAGGGCTCTTGGCACGCCGCGGATGTGTGCGAAGGTGTCGAACGATGCACGAGCACACGTTCCGCGACGAGATCTGGCTGCCGCGTCCGCGCGCCGAGGTGTTCCCGTTCTTCGCCGATGCGCGGAATCTCGCCGTCATCACCCCGCCCTGGGTGCGGTTCGAGACCCTCACGCCCACGCCCATCGACATGCGGCCCGGGGCGTTGATCGACTACCGCATCCGTCTGCACGGCTTCCCGATGCGCTGGCGCACGGAGATCGAGACCTGGGAACCGCCCTTCCGTTTCACGGACCGCCAACTCCGCGGGCCGTACCGTCTCTGGCATCACACCCACACCTTTGAGGAGCGCGACGGCGGGACGCTCTGCCGCGACGAGGTCCGCTACGCCGTGTGGGGCGGCGCGCTGGTGGAGCGTCTCTTCGTCCGGGGCGACATCCGGCGGATCTTCGCTTTCCGCAGGGAGAAGCTGATCGAGCTCTTCAGCCGCTGACCGGGTCCGGCGCCGGCGGCGGATCCGCGGCAAGCCGCTCCGCGAGCCAGGCCTGCGCTCCGGCGAGGTCGGTGAACGCGCCTTCCAGCTGCGCCTCGAACGCGTCTTCGAGGACGGCCTTGAACGCGATGCCCGGGACCATCCCGCGCTCGATCAGATGGCGTCCCAAAAGGACCGGCCTCGGGGCCTTCGACTGGAGATCGAGCTGTGCCGCGACATCGAGCAGGCGCGAAACGGCGTCGGGGACGACCTGCGGACGCGGCGGCCGGCCGAAGGCGTCGGCGACCATCACGACCGCGAGCTCGCGGATGTTCGCGGGCGCGAGGCGGTCCGCGAGACGGCGGACCATGCGCGGCGTCGCGGGATCGAGATGGGCAAGATGGTCGGCGACCAACGGCGGCACACGCGCGAGCAGGATGTTCGGCACGCCGAGCCGGAGCAGGAACCGCTCCGCCAGCGGACCACCGGCCGCCTCGTGCCCGGGCGAGACGACGCGCTCCCGGCCGTCGCGCTCGACCGTCCGCGTGAAGGCCGGCTTCGCGAAATCGTGCGCCAGCACCGCGAAACTGAGCACGGCGCGCGTCTGCTCGTCCGCTTCCCGCCAACCGTCGAGTCCGACCAACGCGTCGAGGCCGTGGAGCGTGTGGGTCCACACATCGCCCTCCGGATGCCACTCCGGATCCTGTGGCACGCCGATGAGCGCGGCGATTTCCGGGAAGCACCCGATCCATCCGCAATCGCGCAGGAGACGCAGCCCCGCGGACGGCACCGTGGCCCGGGTCGCCCATTTCATCCACTCGCCCAGCACGCGCTCCGTCGCGAGCTCGGGGAACGTCCCGGCGATGCTCCGGCACAGCGCGACCGTGTCCGGCGCGGCATCGAGTCCGAACCGCGCGGCGAACTGCATCCCGCGCAGCACGCGCAACGGATCCTCGGCGAAGGCGGCGCCGGTGTGCCGGAGCACCCGCGCCCGCAGGTCCGCCTCGCCTCCGAAGAAATCCAGCATCTCGCCGCGATGCGGATCGAACATCAGCGCGTTGACGGTGAAATCGCGCCGGGCGGCGGCATCCCTCGGCGTGAGGGCCGGATCGAACTCCACGGCGAACCCTTTGTGGCCCGGAGCGACCTTCGAATCGCGCCGCGGCACCGAGAAATCGAAGACCTCGTCGCCGACCGACAGCTTCACCACGCCGAAGGAGCGCCCGACCAGGTCGGCACGTCCCCAGCGCGAAAGCACCCCTGCCAGCTTCTCGTAGCCGAGCCCGAAGACCTCCACGTCGAAGTCCTTGACAGGCACGCCGAGCAGCCAGTCCCGCACGCAACCGCCGACGAGATACGAATGCGCCAGTTCCGGCGCCCCGCGGAGGATGCGGAGCAAAGAGGACGGCAATCGATCGAGCACGGAGCGGAGCCTAAAGGGCCACGTCTTGCCGCGACAGCCGCAAAGGGCGTCCGGGTCGCGAGGGGGGCCCAGGATCCCCCATCAGCCCGGCGACGGGATCCTGCGCTCCGGCGAGCTGGGATGACGAGGCCGTCAGGCGTTCCGTGAATGGGAGACCTGTCACCCAGTCGCCTGCGCTTGTCGGGTCTCTCGACGGCAACGCGGCCGATGCGCCGGCATGGACCGCACTTCGGTCCGCTTGCCAAGGACCGGGTCGGGCCCACGGACCAGAGCCCGGGCGTTCACTTCAACCGCAGCCGATAGTAGCCTTCGCCGGGCCACAGCGGCAGCACGAGCTGGCGGCTGACGCCGTCGTCGACCGGCGGTTCGGTCACCGGCGCCCACGTGGCCGGGGCCGTCAACGACGGCGTGCTCTCGACCACGTAGTTCGTCGCGAGCGAGGTCCACTGGAGCGAGAGCTCCGCGCTGTCCGTGGACTCGAGCGAGAGCGACGGATAGCCGGAGACGACCGCGAGCGCGGCCGCGTTGTTCCCCGGCACGTCGTCGTTCGTCGCGCTCGAGACCTCCGCCTTCGCCGACAGCGTCGCCGGCGCGCCGAGACGGACGCGGACGAACGCGCTCACCGTCGAGCCGGAGGCGAGGTCCCCCAAATTGAAGGTCACCTTGGAGCCGACGAGGTCGAAGTCCCCGAAGCCGCTGACCGAATCGAACGCAGCGGTCGCCGGCAAGGTGACGACCGCTTTCGCGCCGTTCGCCGGGAGCGGACCGCGGTTGACCACCTGGAGGTTGAACGAGAGCGGACCGTGCGCGACCGCCGGAGCCGAAGCCGTGAAGGTGACCCGGAGATCGGCGCTTCCGCCCACGGTGAAGCGGGTCGCGCTGACCGCCTGCCCGGCGGGGTTGGTCACGCGGACCGGGCCGGTCGTCGCGTTGGCCGGCACCGTGGCGAGCAGGCCGGCTCCGGCGACCGTGAACGCCGCCGGAACGCCGTTGAACTCGACCTTGGTCACGGTGGACAGGTTCTGGCCGGTGATGGCGACCTGCGTGCCGGGAAGCCCGTCGACCGGATTGAATGCGGCGACGGTCGGCGTCGGCCCGATGACCGTGAAGCTGGCATCGCTGACGTCGGTGCCGCCCGGCGTGGACACGCGCCAACTCCCGGTCACCGCGGAGGCCGGCACCTTGGCCGAGATCTTGTTGGTCGCGGTGACGGTGAACTGCGGGACGTCCACGCCGCCGAGCTCGACCTTGGTCGTGCCGGTGAAGTTCGCACCGGTGAGCACCACGTCGTCCCCGGGGCGTCCCGACGAAGGCGCGAACGAGCCCACGATCGGCGCCACGTAGAACGGCACCGTGGAGACGTTCGTGCCGATCGCGTTCCCCACCCGGAGCGGTGCCGTGGACGCGCCTTGCGGCACGACCGCCGTCAGCTTGACCGCGCTGATGTTGGTGAACCGGGTCGCCGCGACCTCGCCGAAGCGCACCGACGTGATCCCGCCGAACCCCGTGCCGTCGAGCGTGACCACGGTGCCGACCGGCCCGCCGACCGGCGTGAACCCGGTCACCTGCGGCCGCAGCCGGAACGTGCCCACCGTGATGTAGGTCCCTCCGGGCGAAGTGACCGACAGCTTGCCGTCGATCGCCGTCGCGGGGACGACCGCCTGGATGTTCGTCCCGGAGCGGACCGTGAAGGTCGCCGGAGCGCCGCCGATGGTGAAGGAGGTGGCGCCGAAGAAGCTCCGGCCGAAGATATCGATCGTGTCGCCCACGGCCGCGGACGGAGGAAAGGTCTCGATGACCGGGTTCAGGTAGACGATGCCGTTCGTGGAGGCGCCGGCGCTGTTGGTGACGATGACCGGGCCGCTCTGGGCGGCCGCAGGGACGGTCGCGTGGATCTGGGTCTCGGCGCTCGCGAAACCGGAGGCCCGCGTCCCGCCGACGAAGATGGCGAGCCTGCCCGCGGGATCGACGAAGTTGAACCCGGTGATGGTAAGGTCCTGCCCTGCGGTCGCCTTCACCGGCCGCACCGGGTTGCCGAAAAGGTCGAGCAACGTGTAGGCGTCCGTCACCCGGGGCGAAGGCTGGAAATCGGAGGTGGTGGAATCCTGCCCGTCACTGTTGAAGACCGAGACCGGTCCGGTGGTCGCGTCGGACGGGACGATCACCTCGAGGCCGGACGAGGTCGCGAAGAGGACGGTCGCGCGGACGCCGTTGAACTCGACCCGGAACTCGGGGTCACGGTTGGAGACGATGAAGTTCCTCCCGATGATCACGACATGGGTCCCGGGCGGTCCTTTGAGGGGCGAGATGCCGGTGATGACGGGGAAGGCGGCGAAGGCGCGCAGAAGGAACGCGAACGACAGCAAGGCGAGCAGGATCGGGCGGCGCATAGGATGTTCGCCGGTGTAAACGGCGGTGGTCGCGCAACCAACGCGAAGCCGCACAAGCTGTCAACGGGGCATTGGTCCGGGCACCGCGTGCCGACGCCGCCCGACGGTCACGCGACGTCGCGCGCCTGCCCGGGACCGTTTCCTCCCACGCCTTTCCGTTGCGCCCCCTTCCGTCCTCCGGCGAGCGCCACGAGCGATTGCGAGAAGTCCGGACAGGTCTCCAGCCTGGCGACCGGGTCCTTGGTGCGGGCGGGATGGCAGTCCAAGGCGAGGGCGGGTCAGCCGACAGCGGCACGGGAGCGGTCGGGAGCGGTCACAGCGCGGAAACGTTCTTCGTAGCGATCATGGTTCGTGCCCATGAGGCGGTCCCAGACGTTGAAGTAGAGGCCGTAGTTCCCGCGCGACGTCTCGTGGTGCATCACGTGGTGGGTGGGCGTGCTGATCACCTTGCCCAGCCAGGAATCCATCATCCAGCGCGGATAGATCTCGTAGCCGGTATGACCGATGACATTGAACGTGAGCTGCCAGAGCATGAACAGGCCGAAGGCCGCGAGGTGCATCGGATAGAGTCCGACGGCGAGCGGGAAGATCATCGCCTGCATCAACGCCTCCAGCGGGCTGAAGGCGTACGCCGCCCACGGCGACGGGTTGTGCGAGCGGTGATGCGCCCGGTGGAACCAACGGAACAACGCCGGATGGTGCATCATCCGGTGCGTCCAGTAGAACCAGGTGTCGTGCAGCACGATGGTCAGCGCGATGCTCGCCCAGAACCATCCCGCGCTTCGGTCGCCGATGCGCCAGTAGAGGTGCGTCCCACCGCGACCGGTCGCCCAGAAGGTGGACGCCCCCACGATCCCGTAGACGGCCAGGGTCAGCAGCGACAGACGGACCTCGCGGACGATGTCGGCACGACCGGGATAGGCGGCGATGATCTTGCGCCGGGCCCACGCCCGTCGGAAGAGGAGGTAGCCGAGCACCCAACCGGTCCCGGCCAAGAGCAGATAGACCACGCCGTCGGACCCCGCGTTCCGGGCGCCGATGCGCAACCAACCGGCCCAGCTATCCGCCTGGAAGAACTGTTCCACGGCCGGAGACTGGCCGATGCCGCGGCGTGATCCAAGCAACGCGTCGGGACGGAGCGGATGCGGGGCGTCGATGCTACGCCGTCCAGTTCTCGCAAACCAAGCCGGAGACCCGGGAGAAGTGCGCGGTGTTGTTCGTCACCAACCTGGCGCCGAGCGCCATCGCGTGGCCGGCGATGAGCATGTCCATCGAACCGATCGGCACGCCCTGTGTCTCGAGGGCGTGGCGCACTTCGCCGTACATCGCGGCGGATCGGGAAGCATCGAGATCGAAGGCCACGAACGGCGACAGGACCTTGCGCACCGCGGTGATCTCCCGGTCGTAGTTGCCGCTTTTCCGGGCACCGAACTCCAGCTCGCCGACGGTGATCGCGGAGACTCCCACCACATCCTCTGCCGCCTGCCGTTTCTGGCACTTGGCGACGATGCGCCGCGCGACAGCGGCCCGGTGCCGCCCCCGCTCGTCTCCGCCCGCCGATCTCAGCGCGCGCACCACGAAGATGAGCGTGTCGGTATCGAGAAGGAAGATCATCCGAGATGGTCCCGCTTCTCGAGCGGCGGCTGGTCCCGGGCCTCCATGAAACCGTCCGACAACTCGCGGCAACCTTCCGCGAAAAGTTCCCACAGATCGCGTTCCATGACCAAGAAGCCCTCCGCGGTCTTCTTGAGGAACACCTCGTCCGTGCCGACGCGGAACTCCAGCGGCAGGCGGATGGCCTGGCTGCGTCCGTTCATGAACACCTTGGCTGCGGTCATACGTGGTCTATACCGGTCGGTATATCACACGGCAAGCCGCGATGCGGATCGACAGCGGGCCGTCGCCTCAGGCGAGCAGCGTCTTCGCCTTCGCGAGCGCTTCGCCGAGCTTCGATGCGTCCTTGCCGCCGCCGCGGGCGTTGTCGGGCTTGCCGCCACCCTTGCCGCCGACGATCGGCGCGATGGTTTGGATGATCTTCCCGGCCTGCGCCTTCGCGGTGAAGTCGGAGGACACCGCCGCGATCAAGGCGACCGCGCCGGCGCTCACGCCGCCGAGCACGACCACGCCCTTGAACTCGCCCTTCAACGCGTCGGCCACGGATTGCAGCGTGTCGCCGTCCGCTTCGCCGAGGTCGGCGATGATGGACGGCGTGCCGTTGACCGTCTCGGCGCGGGCGAGCAGCGACTTCGCCTTGCCCACCGCCTCGCGTTGCGCGGCGGAGCGGAGCGCCTTCTCCAGCTCCTTCTGGTGCGCGAGCAGGGCGTCGATCTTCTTCTCCAGCTCGGCCACGGGCGCGCCGACCTTGCCGGCGATGGTCTTGACCAGCTCGGCTTGTTCGCGGGCGAGCACGTAGGCGCCGAGGCCGGCGACGGCCTCGATGCGGCGGACGCCCGCGGCCACGGCGGCCTCGCTGACGATGCGGAAGAGCCCGATCTCGCCGGTCGCGCGGGTGTGCGTGCCGCCGCAGAGCTCCATGGAATAGCCGTCGAGCTTCGAGGCGCGGCCGCCGATCTGCACGACGCGGACGACGTCGCCGTATTTGTCGCCGAAGAACTGCATCACGTCGGCGCGGTTCTTCACGTCGACGTGCGGCACCTCGGTCCAGCTGACGCCGGCGTTCTCGACGATGCGCTCGTTGACGAGCTTCTCGATGTCGGCGACCTGCGCGGGGGTGAGCGGCGCGCTGTTGAAGTCGAAGGTGAGCTTCTCGGGCGTGACGCTGGAGCCCTTCTGCGAGGCTTCTTTGTTGGCGACCTCGTGCAATGCCCAGTGCAGCAGATGCGTGACCGTGTGGTGGCGCTCGATGGCGTGGCGGCGGCCGGCATCCAACCGGAGCGCGACGCTGGAACCGACGGCCGGAGCGTCGCCGCCCTCGATGAAGTGCAGGAAGGTGTTGCTGGACTTCTGGGTGTCGACGATGCGCCAGAGCTGGCCGGAGCCGCTCAGTTCGCCGGTGTCGCCGACCTGGCCGCCCATCTCGGCGTAGAGCACGGAGGCGTCGAGGATGACGGCGGTCTTGTCCTTCAGCTCGACCACTTCGAGGACGTTGGCGGAGGTCTCTTGCGCGTCGTAGCCGAGGAAGTTCGTCGGCGACTTGGTCTCGATCTGGGAAAGCTCGATGACCTGCTTCTTCTGGGCGGCGCGGGCGCGGGCGCGCTGCTCGTTCATCAGCTTCTCGAAGCCTTCCTTGTCCACCGTCAGGCCGCGCTCGCGGGCCATCAGCTCGGTGAGGTCGAGCGGGAAGCCGTAGGTGTCGTAGAGCTTGAACGCGAAACCGCCCGAGATGCTGCCGACCGATGCCGCTTCGCTGAAAAGCTCGATGCCCCGGTCCAACGTCTTGTTGAACGCCTCTTCCTCCAATTTGAGCACATCCTTCACGTGCTGCTGCTTGGCGCGGATCTCGGGGAAGATGTCGCCCATGGTGCGGGCGAGCACGTCCACCAGCTTGTAGAAGAACGGTTCGTGGAAACCGAGCGTGCGGCCATAGCGCACGGCGCGGCGCAGGATGCGGCGGAGGACGTAGTTGCGGTCGGTGTTGCCCGGCCCGATGCCGTCGGCGATGGCGAAGCTGAGCGTGCGGATGTGGTCGGCGATGACACGGAAAGCGACGTCCTCCTTCTCCTGCTCGGTGTCGCCGGTGCTGCCGGCCTTGGGCAGCGTCGATCCGTACCGCTTGCCGCTCATCTTCTCGATCTCGTCGAAGATCGGGCGGAAGATGTCGGTCTCGTAGTTGGAGATCTTGGCGTCCTGGAAATCGGTCAGGCCCTGGGTGCCCTGGATGATCGAGGTGACGCGCTCGAAGCCCATGCCGGTGTCCACGTGCTGCGCAGGCAGCGGCGAGAAGGTGCCGTCGGGGTTGGCGTTGTACTGGATGAAGTCGTTGTTCCAGATCTCGATGCAGCGGGCGTCGGAGCCGTTGACGAGCTTCGCGCCGGAGGTCTGCGCATCGACGTCGGTCTGCACCGGGCCAGGCCGGAGATCGACGTGGATCTCGGTGCAAGGACCGCACGGGCCGGTCTCGCCCATCATCCAGAAGTTGTCCTTCTTGCCGCCGTTGACGATGTGGATGTCGGGGTCGAGCCCGACGGAGCGGAACTTCGCGGCCCACAGTTCCCACGCTTCCTGGTCGCGGTCGGCGGGATCGTTCTTGGCCTTGTCGGGCTGGTAGATGGTGGCGTAGACGCGCTGCGGCGGGAACTTCCAGACCTCGATCACCAGCTCCCAGGCCCAGTCGATGGCGTCCTTCTTGAAGTAATCGCCAAAGGACCAGTTGCCGAGCATCTCGAAGAACGTGTGGTGGTACGTGTCCAGGCCGACGTCATCGAGGTCGTTGTGCTTGCCGCCGGCGCGGATGCATTTCTGGGTGTCGGCCGCGCGGGTATCGAGCGAGGGCACGGCGCCGCCCCACTTGGAGACGTCGGCCTTGCGCTCGCCGAGGAAGATGGGGACGAACTGGTTCAT
The DNA here is from genome assembly GCA_903916195.1 of uncultured Verrucomicrobiota bacterium. Classification (GTDB taxonomy): domain Bacteria; phylum Verrucomicrobiota; class Verrucomicrobiia; order Limisphaerales; family UBA9464; genus CAIVQB01. The sequence continues at coordinate 17,084 of CAIWVP010000070.1, forward strand.
GCCGGCGTTGGTGAACAGCAGGTTCGGGCTGTCCGGCATGAGCGAGGACGACGGGACGATGGTGTGCTGCTTGGACCGGAAGAAATCCAAGAAGCTCTGGCGGATCTGGGCGGAGGTCATGGGCGGAGAGTGCGGAAAGTGATCAGTAATCAGTATCCAGTGGTCAGTGGCCAATCATCAGGTTCAGCGGCGGTTCGTTCACTGGACACTGGATACTGATCACTACCCCGGAACGGAGCACGGACGCTAGGCCAGGCCGGGCGGGCCGGGCTAGGGCGAAGTTGGCTGCGCGAGGACGCGGCGGGTCAGCCCAAGCGGACCGTCAGGCTGTTGTCGATCCGCTGGGCCAGATCGACGGGGTCGCCCACGGTGACCCGCTTCGGGTCCACCTGGTAGGCCCAGACGTTGAAACGGGTGAGCCGGGCTTCGCCGAAGATGGTGGAGAAAGCGCCGTCCACCGCGTCCGCACCCTGGGCGACCTTGACCCTGCCGATGCGCGGGACATTGAAGCGCGGGTCGAAGGTGAACCATCGGGTGCCGAGATAGACCTCGCAGTAGGCGTGGAAATCCATCGGAGTGCCGGGGTCGAGGCAACCGATGTCCGGCAGGTGGCCGGTCACGTAGCGGGCCGGGAGATTGAAGGTGCGGCACAAGGCGATGGCGGAATGGGCGAAATCGCGGCAGACCCCGTAACGACGGCCGATCACCTCCGACGCGGACAGGTCGGAACGACCGGACAGGTAGCGGTACTCGATGTTGCGGTGGACCCAATCACAGATGGCCTGCACGCGCGGGAGGCCGTTGGGGATGTGCCCGAAGTTCTTCCACGCGAAATCCATCAGCTTGTCCGAATCGCAATAGCGGCTGGGCAGCACGTAGCGCAGCACGTCCGACGGGAGCTGGCCCACCGGCACGACCGGACCGCGCACATCGCGGTCGTCGGGCCGGGAGGAGACGGCGACGAGCGCGTCGTGGAAGATGTCGTTGCGGCCCGGCATGAGCGTGGAGCGATACGCGAGGTTGCCGTGGCTGTCCTGGAACTCATAGGAAGGCAGTCCGATGCCGAAGGAGAGCTTCTCCTGCATCACGAGCACACGGCCTTCGAGCCGCGGTCGGAGCACGAACAGCACGGGTGTCGGCACCGAGGTCTCGTAGGCGATGTCGCAGCCGACGCGCACGGTGATGTCCAGCGGTGTCCATTCCATGGGCCCAGCGTGGCGCGGCGCGGGGCTCCTGTCCGATTTCATTTCCGTCCGGACGGGGGATGCTGCGGATCGGCCGAGGACGCCGGACGGAGATGCCGGAGGAACTCCTGCGCGGCCTTGCCGGGGTGGAACTCCTTGCGACGCACCACGCCGAGGTCGAGCAGTTGGCCTTCTCGCCATCGAACGTCGTGCCGGGCATCAGCCAACCGCCGGACCGCATGCTCCCGGCGCGGATCTTCGCCGACGCCGACGCCCAGCGGCACCGGATCGGTGTGGACCGCCAGAGCTTGTCGGTGGACGCGCCCCAGGGCGGAGGTGCCGCGGGAGATCCAGCGGCGGCAGCTCTGCCACTTCTTCCGCGCCGATCCGGCCTACGGCGCGGGCGTCGCGAAGGAGCTCGGCATCGACCCGGCCCGGCGCATGCCGGTGATGCGCTGGATCCGCGGGCGGATCAGCGGACCATCCAGTCGACGATCGACTTCTGGACGTGGAGGCGGTTCTCCGCCTCGGTGAAGATCGTGTCGGCGTGCGCCTCGAAGGTGGCCTCGTCGATCTCCTTGCCGCGGTAGGCGGGCAGACAGTGCATCACCAGCGCGCCGGGCTTCGCCCGCTCCACAAGATCGGCGTTGATCTGGTAACCGGCGAGGTCCTCGATCCGTTGGGCGGATTCCGATTCCTTGCCCATCGAGACCCACACGTCGGTGTAGAGCAGGTCGGCCTGCCGCGCGGCGAGACCGACGTCGGTGAACAGTTCCAGCGTCCCGCAACCGATCATGATGCGCTCGACCGTCGGGGCCTCGTGATGGCCGGTCCACGGGACGGGCGACCCGGCCGAGGCGCGGCGGATGACCGCCTCCGCGGGCCAGTAGGTCTTGGGAGCGGCGAGGCGGAGATGGAACCCGAGCCGGGCGGCCGCCCAGAGCCAGGAGACCGGCACGTTGCACGCGGCGTCGCCGACGAAGGTGACGGTCTTGCCGGTGATCAGCGTGCCGGTGCGCTCCTCATAGGTGAAGATATCGGTGAGGATCTGGCAGGGATGCTCGTCGTCGGTGAGGGCGTTGACCGTCGGGATCTTCGCGTGGGCGGCGAACTCCTCGACATCGGACTGGGCGAAGGTGCGGATCACCGCGCCGTGGATCATCCGGCCGAGCACGCGGGCGGTGTCCTTGATCGGTTCGCCGCGACCGAGCTGGATGTCGTTCGCGTTGAGGAAGAGCACCTCGGCGCCGAGCTCGCGCAGGCCGACCTCGAAGCTCACGCGGGTGCGGGTCGACGACTTGCTGAAGATCAGCGCCCACGTCTGGCCGGCGAGCGGACGCGCGTGGGTCGCGCGATCCCGCTTGAACGCGGCGACTCGGTCGAGGATCGCGCGCAGATCGGCGCCGGTCAGGGCTTCAAGGCTCAGCAGATTTCTCATGGCGGCTGGAGTCCGGGACGACCCGGAAAGCGATTCTGTTACGCCAACCTAGGCGATGACGTCACGAACGAACTTGCGGAAGGAACTCCGCTGAGGGCTTGGATCCGCCCGCCCCCGACGATACGGTCCACCAAGTCCCCGCGCCGGATCGTCCGACCGACCGGTCCTGGGACGGACACAGAAGACCGCCATGAAGACCATCGCCCGCATCCCGACCTTGTTCGCCGCACTCACGTTCACGCTCGCGCCCGCCGGTGCCGCAGTGGATTTCGCCAAGGACGTCGTGCCCATCCTCCAGTCGCGCTGCATCGAGTGCCACGGTCCGGACAAACAGAAGGGCAAGCTGCGCCTCGACACCAAGGCGGACTTCTTCAAGGGCGGAAAGGACGGCGAGATCGTGAAGCCCGGCAACGCCGCCGAGAGCGACCTCGTGAAGCGCACGCTGCTGCCTTCCGACAACGACGACCGCATGCCGCCCAAAGGCGAGGCGCTCACCGCCGCGCAGATCGAGGTGCTGAAAAACTGGGTCAACGAAGGCGCCAAGTGGCCCGACGGCGTGGTCGTCCCGCCCCCCGTTCCGTCGGCTTCGGCGGTCGCGGCCATCGCGGCCGCTGCCCCCTCCGGCCCCCCGCGGCCGACCGTCCCGGTCCCGGTGCTGCCGAAAGATTTCAAGGCGTCCGCCGGCGAGACCGCGGCGCTCGCGGCCTTGGCCAAGGCCGGCATCGACGTGCGCCTCGTCGCACAGGACAGCCCGTGGCACGAGGTCAACCTCCGCCTTGTCGGCACCAACGTGACCGACCAGACCCTCGCCCCGCTCAAGGATGTCGCCAGCCTCATCGAACTGCGCCTCGGCACCACCAAGGTCACCGACCAAGGGCTCGCAGTGGTGAAGAACCTTCCGCATCTCCAGGTGCTCGGGCTCGAACTCACCGGCGTCACCGACGCCGGTGTCGCCCACCTCAAGGGTCTCACGGACCTCACCTATCTCAACCTCTACGGCACGTCCGTCACCGACGCGGCGCTCGACTCGCTCAAGGGGATGAAGTTCCTCCGCAGCTTGTACCTCTGGCAGACCAAGGTGACGCCCGACGGCGTGAAGAAACTCCAGGAGGCGCTGCCCGGTCTGAGCATCAACACGGGCGCCGAGCTCGCCGCGATGGTGTCGACCAACGCGCCGGCCGCGGCCGTGGAGCGGAAGAAGGACGAGCCGAAGAAGTAGGCGGGCGGACGTCGCCGGGGAGGTCCGGCGCCCTGCCAAAGGAGTCGTCCTCCCGTCGGCACCGACCTGGGCCGGTGCCGGTGGATCATCACCACCGGCAGACCGCCGCGGACCCACATCCGCGGAGGTGAGGCGCAGAGCGGCCAACACGGCCGACGACGTAGAGCAGGTCTTCAACCTGCTCCTGTTTCGCCGGATCTGCACCCGGCAGGCGGGCGACGACGGGTGAACGCCTGACCAAGGGGGGCGTTTGCGGATCCCGGACCCGCGACACAAGAGCGCGACTCTGCGCCGCCACCGTCGCCGCTTCCCATCGCACCGCGGCCACCGTCGGGCGGGCGACCCGTCGACCCGCCCGACAACAGAGACCCCGCGGGCACCGGAGCGCCCGCGGGGTCTGTCAGCCGGTCGGGCACGCAGCGCCCGAGGATCTCAGCGGCGCAGACGATAGAAGCGCGCCGCGCGGTCGGCCGTGATCACCAACGGGCTGCTGCCAGCCGCATCGGTGAAGGTGCCGTTGGCCGCGTCAGCGGCCTGGAGGACGCCGTCCGTCCACGTCAGCGAGAGTCCGGCCGCCGTCCGGGTCCAGGACAGCACCGGGGCCGCGGAGGAGTCCGCGGTGGCGGCGTCGAAGTGCGCCTTGATCTGCGCGGCGCCCAGCGCCTTGCCGTAGATCGCGACCTCGTCGATCGCGCCGGTGAACGGCTCGCTGCCGCCGCCGCCCCTCTGGCCGATGGACCAGAGCGCGTCGACCGCCACGGCACCGACCGTCGAAGCCGCCGAGGCGACCGCGACACTGTTGCGGTAGAGGTTCCACTTGGCGCCGTCGTAGGTGCCGGCGAGGTGGATCCATTTGTCGCCACCGAGATCACCGGCCGGCACCGGGAAGGTCGCTCCGTGCACGCCGTCGGCATCGGTGGAGGACACCGAGTAGGTGGCACCCGAATCGACGATGGCCAGCGAGACCGCGGCGTCGGCGGCGAAGTTGATGCCGTGGGCGACCACCTGCGCGACGGGTTTCTGGTCGGCGGCCGGCTTGATCCAGGCCTCGAGCGTGATCGGTCCGGTCACCGCGAGCGCGGCGGAGTCGCCGAGCGAGACGTAAGGGTTGCCACCATCGAAGGAGAGCGCGGAGTTGGCGCTGTCGAAGCCGGCGAAGGCCGGGGCGGCCGGGCCCGCGACCGAAGCGGGCGCGAAGAGGACCTTGCCAGCGGCCGATCCACCGGCGGTGCCGAGGTTCGGGACGGGTTGGTAGGCCGGCTCGCCCAGCCGGAGATACTCCACCGGCGCGTCGGCGAGCACGACCGCGGCGTAGGCGGTGTCCCGAAGGTCGTTCGTGCCGGCCTTGTAGTGCGCGGCGACCTGGGCGGCGCTGAGGACGTCGCCGTAGAGCGCGACCTCGGCGACGGTGCCGTTGTACGGGTTCTCGCCGAGCTGGGTGTTGTTGTAGGAGCCGATGGCGAGGCCGGCGGCGCCGTTCACCGCTTCGGCGCCGTGGTCATCGGTGTTCGCCTGGTAATCGCCGGTGCCTTGCGCGACCTGCTCGCCGTTCACGTACATCGTGGCCGTCTTGGCCGGGCCGTCCCACACGGTGACGACGTGGTTCCATGTGCCCTTCTTGCCGGCGTCGGGGTTCGACGCCTGGCCGGTGATGTTGATGCCGGTGGAGGATCCGCTGCCGGTGTAGGTGCGGAAATTCCATCCGCTCGTCGGCGAACGTTGGAAGTACACCCAGCCCTGACGGTTCACGCCGGGGTAGGAGTAGCGGTTCATGATCGGCGCGGGCCCCGGGCTGTCGGTGACCTCGTCGCCCGGCTGGAACCATGACTCGATGGTGAAGGACTGGTCGGCCGGCGGGTTCAGCTTCTCGGACCAGGGGACCAGCGTCTGCACGCCGCCGCCGGAGACGCGCGAGCGATAGCGGGCCGCGGTGTCCGCGGTGCCGGCCACGGCGCCGGAGACCGGATGGTCGACACCGGCGGCGTGGAGGCCGTTGCCGGCGACGCCGGCGGAGCCGAAGTTGACCGCGACATCGGTGTCGGGCGAGGCCTCGCCGAGACGGAGATACGCGGCCGGGGCCGAGGCGAGCACGAGCGCATCGTACGGAGTCGCGCGGAGGCTGTTCGTGCCGTTCTGGTAGTGCGATAGCACCTGCGCCGCGGTGAGCTTCGCGGTGTAGAGCGCCACCTCGTCCACCGCGCCGGTGAACGGGTTCGAGCCCGGCTCCGTGTTGTTGTAGGAACCGATGGACAAGCCCGCCGCGCCGCGGACGGCTTCGGCGCCGTGGTCATCGGTGTTCGCCGCATAGCCGCCGGTGCCTTGCGCGACCTGCTCGCCGTTCACGTACATCGTCGCCGTCGTGGTGGCGCCCTCGTAGACGACCACGACGTGGTTCCACGTGCCGGCCGTGCCCGCGCCGGCGCCCGAGGCCTGGCCGGTGATGTTGATGCCGGTGGAGGATCCGCTACCGATATAGGTGCGGAAATTCCAACCGGTCGCCGGCGAACGCTGGAAGAAGACCCAGCCCTGCCGGTTCACGCCGGAGTAGGAATAGCGGTTCATCAGCGGGGACGGCCCCGGGGAATCGGTCACCTCGACCGTCGGCTGGATCCACGCCTCGATGGTGAAGTCCTTGTTGCCGGCAGGATTCAACGCGGCCTGGTGGGGGATGATCGTGCGCGAGCCGTTGAAATACGCGGCGCCGTCGCGGCTGCCGGCGAGCCCGCCGCCGACCGGATGGACGTTGAAGTTGGTCGCGTTGCCGGCCGCGCCGATCGAGCCGGCGTTCAGGTTCAAGTTCGTCCGGACCGCCGCCTGGAGGCGGTAATATCCGAGCGGTTGGTCTGCGAGCACGGTGGACGGATAGTCCGCAGCAAAGGCGGAGATCGGCGCGCAGGCGACCGCCGACGCGATGGACAGGACCCAAGAGCGGGTCCGACGAGGATTGGGATGGATCATGGTTTCGTAGGCCGGAGGCACGCCCCGACCTTGGTCCACCATCATACCACGGCGGGTGCCGGGTCTCTATGGAACGGTGGTGAAGATTGAGCAACACTCCGGGCACGGTCCGGAAGCGTTTCGACGGTGTCCCGGACGATGTCTCCCCGTGACAGCCGGGCCGGCGGCGGGCAATGGTATCAAATAATTCCGGAGGACCTCGCGTCCGGCCGGAGCAGAACGCCATCCCGCACGATCCGATGCGCAACTCCCGAGACCTCCTCCATCGCTTGTGGGCGGTGGTGTGCCTCGCGACCTACCTAGGCGTGGCGACGTCGCTGTTGCCCGCCTTGGTCGCCTTGGTCGCCTGGGCCGACGGCGACCACCGGGTGATGATGGCTTCCGGCGAGAACGGTGTGAGCATCGTCCTCCGCCACGGCGAGGCCGGCTCTCGGACCAGTGCGGAGCACGCGCATTGTCCCGTGTCGCGGACGCTGGTCCTGCTCGCGGAAACGCCGGACACGGCCGATCCGGACCACGTGCTGAACTTCTCCGCCTGTCACCCGAGCACGCTCTGCGCGGCCTCGATGCCGACACCGGCCGGTGCGGCGCAGCCAGCGACCACTCTTCAGGGCTGCCCGATGGCACGCCCCGTCCCGGCGAGATGGCTCGGTGCGAAGTCGATCGCCGTCCCGCCGCCGGACCTGCCGGTCGCAGTGGTCCGCACGACCGTCCTGCGGGTCTGATCCGCCTTCCGGCCCGGACCGGGCGCCTGCGCGCTCCTCCGGGCTTTTCCGTGCCCGACCTCCGCCGATGGGCGGTCGCCTTCTCCTCCCGTTCCCGTCCGTGCCCTGTCCGTTTCCTTTTCCTGCCACGATGAAACCGCTCCCGAGAACCCTCCTGGCCCTGATGCTCGCGCTGCGCGCCGCCGCCGCCGACACGCCCACCGCTCCTTCCACGGACGCCGCCGCGTTGGCGCGGGAAACCGCGGTCCACAACCCCGAGCTCCGCTTCTATGAGGCCGAGCTCGATGCCGCCCGGGCATCGCGCCGGACCTCCGGCCGGCAGGCGCTGCCGGAGGTCTCCGGGAGCGTCGGACAAAAGCGCTCGACCGATGCCGTCGGCGGCTTCGTCGGCGACGGCGTCGCATGGAGCGTCGGCGTCACCCAATCGTTCGAGTGGCCCGGACGCCTCGGCCTGCGCAAGGCCATCGCGGACCAGGACGTCGCGTTGGCCGAGCTCGGGCTGGCACGCTTCCGCACCGCGTTGTCCGCGCGCGTCCGCGGCCAGGCCCATGCGTTGGGCGCCGCGGACGAGAAGGCCGGCATCGCCCGGAAGGTCGCCGACCGTTATCGGGCGCTCCGCGAGGTGCTCGTGCTTCGTGACCCTTCGGGCATCACGCCGCAGCTGGAGATCCGCATCCTTGAGGCCACCGAGATCGGCCTGCGCCGGCGCGCCACCGAGGCGGGCCTCGCCGCGGACGACGCCCGGCTCTCGTTGAACCATCTGCTCGGACGTCCGGTGGACGCGCCGTTGGCCGTCGCCGCGACCGTCGCCGAGCTGCCGTCCGTGCCACGCCTCGACGCGCTGCTGACCGCGGCCGCCACCCACAACTTCGAGCTGCGGCTGCGGGAGACCGAGCTGCGGCGACAAGGCTTCCGCGTGTCGCTCGCCGGCAACGAGCGCTGGCCCGCCATCAAGGTCGGCCCGCAGGTCACCGAGGAGAACGCGGGCGGCCGGGACCGTGTCATCGGCGTCGGCGTGTCGTTCCCGCTGCCGCTCTGGCGCGACAACGCCTCGGACGTCGCCGCCGCCAAGGCCCGGCAGATCCAGGCGGAGACCGTGCTCGGGACCGCGCGGCGCGAGGTCGAGCGGCGCGTCGTCTCGGCGGCGCGGGCCTATGAGGTCAAGGTGGGCGAGATGGCGCGATGGAGACCGGATTCGCTGGCCCGGTTCGCCGAGGCCGCGGAACTGGCCGACCGCCATTACCGGCTCGCCGCCGTGCCGGTCACCACCTACGTCGAGCTGCAGAAGCAGTACCTCGAAGCGGTGGAGACATTGCTCGACACCCGCCGCGAAGCCATCGCCGCCGCCGCGGAACTCGAAGAACTCACCGGCCTCGACCTCCTCGCCACGCCATGATCGACCACATCCTGGAGTTCTCGTCGCGGCAGCGCGCCGTGGTCCTGCTCGGCGTGGCCGCGATGCTCGGCCTCGGCCTGTGGTCGGCGCTGCACCTGCCCATCGACGCCGTTCCGGACATCACCGGCGTGCAGGTCCAGGTCAACACCGAGATCCCCGCGCTCGCCGCCGAGGAATCGGAGAAGCTCGTCACCCACCCCATCGAGATGGAGTTGGCCGGGCTGCCCGGCGTGGAGGCGATGCGCTCGTTGACCAAGTTCGGCCTCTCGCAGGTCACGCTCCAGTTCAAGGACGGCACCGACATCTACCGCGCCCGCCAGTTGGTGGCGGAACGGTTGCAGGGCATCGCGGAACGCCTGCCGGCCGGTTCTTCCTCCAAGCTCGCGCCCATCAGCACCAGCCTCGGTGAGATCTTCTACTACAGCCTCGGCTACCGCGCCGACGCGACCCACAAGCCCGCCGCAGAACTGGACCAACTGCTCACGCTGAGCGAACTGCAGGAATACACCATCAAACCGCTGCTCCGAACCGTGCCCGGCATCGCGGAGATCAACGGCACCGGCGGTTATGAACGGCAGTTCGTCATCCAGCCCAGACCCGAGCGCCTGACCGAAGCGGGGATGACCTTCAGCGAACTGGCCGACCGGGTCGCGCAGAACGTGGAGAACGCCGGCGGCGGCATCATCAACCGGGGCGGACAGCAGCTCACCATCCGCGCCGTCAGCCGCGTGCAGACCGTCGAGGACATCGCCGACCTCCCGCTGAAGTTCGGAGGAGGCGTGAGGCCGCTCCTGGTGAAGGATGTGGCCGAGGTGAAGGTGGGCACCAAGTTCCGCACCGGAGCCGCCACCCTGGACGGCAAGGAGACCGTCATCGGCACCACCATGATGCTCGCGGGCGAGAACAGCCGCGAAGTGGCCGGCCGGGTGAAGGCGCGGCTCGCCGAGATCCAGACCAAGCTGCCGGCAGGCGTGGAGATCCAGACGCAATACGACCGGTCCATCCTCATCGGGCAGACCATCGGCACGGTGGAGAAGAACCTGTCCGAGGGCGCGGTGCTGGTGGTCGTCGTGCTGCTGCTCCTGCTCGGCAACTGGCGCGCGGCGCTCATCGTCGCCTGCGCCATCCCGCTGTCGTTCCTCTTCGCCCTGACGGGCATGAGGCATTTCGGCATCTCGGGGAACCTGATGAGCCTCGGCGCGGTGGATTTCGGCCTCATCATCGACGGTGCGGTGGTCATCGTGGAGAACATCGTCCGCCAACTCGGTCAGAAGCAGCACCAGCTCGGCCGGGTGCTGACGGAGGAGGAGCGCACCCGGACGGTGCTCGCCGCCAGCAAACAGGTCGGCGGCCCGATGTCCTTCGGCGTGGTCATCATCACCGTGGTCTATATCCCGATCCTCGCCCTCACCGGCATCGAGGGGAAGATGTTCCACCCCATGGCCCTCACCGTGATGCTCGCCTTGGGCGGCGCGCTGGTGTTGGCGCTGACCCTCATGCCCGTCCTCTGTTCGCTCCTTCTGCGCGGCAAGATCACCGAGGAGGACAACTGGCTCATCCGTTCCGCGAAGGGCGTCTACCTGCCCGCGCTCGACGTCGCGTTGCGACTGCGCTGGCTCGTGGTCGCGGCGGCGGTGCTGCTCTTCGCCGGTTCCCTCTGGCTCTCCACCCGGCTGGGCGCGGAGTTCGTGCCCAAGCTCGACGAAGGCTCCATCACCGCCATGCTCTACAAGCCCGTCGGCATGAGCATGGAGGAATCGGTCCGCACCGATATCGAGGTGACCCAGCAGCTCCTCGCGGAATTCCCGGAGCTGACGCGCATCTTCACGCGCATCGGCACCAGCGAGATCGCCTCCGACCCGATGCCCCCGAACGAGAGCGACGTCTACGTCTTCTACAAGCCGTTGGCCGAGTGGCCGGCATCGGCGGGCCGTCCCAAGACCAAGGCGGAGCTGCGCGAACAGATGGAGTCGAAGATCAAGAAGATCAACCCCGACTACGACATCCTCTTCGCCCAGCCCATCGAGATGCGCGCCAACGAGATGCTCGAAGGCACGAAGGCGGAGCTGGCCGTGAAGATCTTCGGCGACGACTACGACCTCCTGGAGAAGCTCGCGGGACAGATCAAGGACATCCTCGAAAAGACCCCCGGTGTGGCGCAGGTGGAACACGAGACCGAAGGCCGCAAACCACAATTGCAGATCAAAGCGAAGCACGACGTGCTCCGGCGTCACGGGCTCCAAGCGGGCGAGGTGAACCGGGCCGTCAACGCCGCCCTGGCCGGAAAAGTGGTCGGCCAATTGGTGGACGGCAACCGCCGCTTCGACATCGTGGTGCGCTTGCCGGAGGAACTCCGGGCCGATGACGCACAGATCAAGAAGCTGCCCTTGCGCGTCGGCGAGCAGGGTCTGCTTCCTCTCGGCGACGTCGTCGAGTTCGCCACCGTGAAGACGGTGGAACCGATCCAGCGCGACGATGGACAGCGTCGTGCCGCCCTGATGGTGAACCTCAAGACCCGCGACATCGAAGGCTTCGTCGGCCTGGCCGAGCGGACCATCCGCGACCAGGTGAAGCTGCCCGACGGTTACCTCGTGGAGTTCGGCGGCCAGTTCAGGAATCTGATCGAAGCACGACAACGCCTCATGGTCGTCGTTCCCGCCGCGCTCGGGCTCATCTTCGTGCTCATCTTCCTCGCGTTCGGCTCGCTCCGGCAGGCGTCGCTCGTCTATTCCGGCATCCCGCTCGCCGTGACCGGCGGGATCGCCGCCCTCTGGCTGCGCGGGATGCCCTTCAGCATCACCGCCGCCGTCGGGTTCATCGCGCTTGCCGGCGTGGCCGTGCTCAACGGCATCGTGCTGGTGAGCTGCTTCAACCAGCTCCGCGAGGAGGGGAAGTCGCTCCTTTCCGCCGTGCGTGAGGGATCCCTCACGCGGTTGCGGCCCGTGCTGATGACCGCCGCGGTCGCGTCGCTCGGATTCGTCCCGATGGCCATCGCCACCGGCGCAGGCGCCGAGGTGCAGCGGCCGTTGGCCACCGTCGTCATCGGCGGGATCCTGAGTTCGACCCTGTTGACGCTCGTGCTGCTGCCCGTGCTCTACGCATGGGCCGAGGAGAAGAAACCGGTCGCCGGAGCGTGAGGAGGGCACCGGCCGCCGACAAGGCGGCCCTGGAGCATCAAGGTTTCGATGCACCCGGGGCCGCGGCTCCGGGGGCGGGGGCGGTCGCCGGGCGCGGGCGGTTCGTCGCGCTCTTCTTGACCCGCGCGAGGTTCGCCTCGACGTCCTTGGCCGCTTGGGTCTCCACGCCCGGCTTGCCGAGGAAACCGAGGTCGCGGAACCAGTCGAGGTAGCGCGCCGACCAGGTGCCGTAGGAGATCCCGCCCATGTTGCTCAGGGCGCCGGTCGCGGGCGGCTCGCCCGGGCCGACCTTGTCGCCAGGATGATGTCCGCGCGCGTAGATGTGCATCTCGACGTTGGGGACGCTGTCGTCCAGCAAGGCGGTGAAATATTGGTTGGCCCAGACCGCGTGGATCCAATCGCCCCAGCCGGCACAGGTGATGAACGCCGGCGGCGCATCCCGGGGGATGGGCGGCGTGCCGCCGTTCGCGAAGAACGACGGCCCGGGATAGATGCTGGCCACGAAATCAGGGCGCGACGAGACCTTCGCCAGCGGGTTGCCTTCGACGTCGTTCTTCCGGTCGAACTCGTCCCAGACGAGCGATGAGTTGGCGGCCAGCTCGGCGCCGGCCGAGAAGCCCATGATGCCGATCTTCTTGGGATCGAGGTTCCAGGCCTTGGCATGGGCGCGGACGAGCTTGATCGCCTGCAAGGCGTCGTTCACGCCGTCGGTCTTGGGCTCGTAACCGTCGCTGCGGAGACGGTTGCGGAGGAGGATCGTGCTGACGCCGTGGTTGGCGAAGAACGGCACGAACGGCGACGCCTCGCCCGCGTTCAACGAAGCGTGCCCGCCGCCGCCGGCCAGGATGATGGCGGCGCCGGTGGCGAGCTGGCCGTTGCCCGGGTGGAACTCGATCGAGGGGTTGTGGATGTGGGTGATCGCCCCGACCTGCCCCGGCGCCCACATGCGGTACACCTCGGGTTCACGGAGGTCCTGCGCCCGGAGATAGGGCGAACCGGGTGGATAGAGCGGGATGACCACGCCGCCCGGCAGGATCGTCTGCGGCGCGTACGGTGCGTCGGTCTTCGGTCCGGGCATCGGGACGCCGGCAGGCGCAGGCGGGGCCGGCAACGGGGCATCCGCGACCAAGGACGACGCGGCCAGGACGCCGGACAAGAGAAGGACGAGGAGCGGAGTCGATCTGTGTTCCATGGGATGTAGGGGACCGGGCCAGCATGTCGCGCCGGGAAGGCGCACGGAAGCGCATTCACGGAGCGGCGGATCCGTCCGCGAGAACATCCGATCCCAAATCCGATCCCAAATCACTTGCGCCCTCGGCGGCGGCCGCTAGACAACGCGCCCCGTGTCCATCCAAGAAAGCTTCGTCGACCGCATCGCCGCCGAGTTGAACGTCCCGGCGAGCAAGGTGTCCGCCACCGCCAGACTGCTCGCCGAGGGCGGAACCGTGCCGTTCATCGCGCGTTACCGGAAGGAGGTCACCGGCAGCCTCGACGAGGTCGCCATCACCGCCGTCCGCGACCGCATGGCCCAGCTCGTCGAGCTCGAGGGACGCCGCGAGGCCATCGTCCAGTCGCTCGCGGAGCGGGACCTCCTCACCGATCCGCTCAAGGCCGCCATCGCCGGAGCCGTCACGTTGTCCGAGCTCGAGGACCTCTACGCGCCTTATCGCCCGAAACGCCGCACCCGCGCGACCCTCGCGAAAGAGGCCGGTCTCGAGCCGCTCGCCGACCAGATCTTCTCGCAACAGGCCGCCGTCGATCCGCTCGCCGCCGCCGCTGCGTTCGTCGACGTCGCGAAGAACGTCGCCGATGTCGCGGCCGCGTTGGCGGGGGCGCGCGACATCCTGGCGGAACGCTTCAGCGACGATGCCACCGCCCGGGCCAAACTGCGAGACCTCTACTGGAAGGCCGGGGTCGTGCGCTCGAAGGTGCTCACCGGAAAGGAGACCGAAGGCGCCAAGTTCAAGGACTACTTCGACTGGACCGAACCCGTCGGCAAGATCCCCAGCCACCGGCTGCTCGCCATCCGACGCGGCGAGGAGGAGGGATTCCTGCTGATGCGCACCCAGCCGCCCGAGGAGGACGCGATCGGCATCCTCATGGAGCTCTTCATCAAGGCCCGCGGCACGCCCGGCGCGGAACAGGTGCGGCTCGCCACGGTGGACTGCTACAAGCGCCTCGTCGGGTTCGCCATCGAGGCCGAGGTCCGCATGGAGGCCAAGAAGCGCGCGGACACCGAGGCCATCCGCGTCTTCGCCGACAACCTCCGCGAGCTGCTCCTCGCCCCCGCCCTCGGCCAGAAGAACGTGCTCGCGATCGACCCCGGGTTCCGCACCGGTTGCAAGACCGTGGCGCTCGACCGCCAGGGGAAGCTGCTCCACCAGACGGTGATCCACGCCACGGCCGGCGGCGCGTCGCAGGTGCGCGAGGCGGCGGAGGTGGTCCGCGCGCTGGTCACGAAGTTCTCGATCGAGGCCATCGCCATCGGCAACGGCACCGCTGGCCGCGAGACGGAGCAGTTCATCCGCGCGCTCAAGCTCCCGCCGGAAGTCGTGGTGGTGATGGTCAACGAGAGCGGTGCGTCCATCTACTCGGCCAGCGATGTCGCCCGCGAGGAGTTCCCCGACCAGGATCTCACCGTCCGCGGCTCGGTGAGCATCGGCCGCCGGCTCATGGACCCGTTGGCCGAGCTGGTGAAGCTCGACCCGAAATCGATCGGGGTGGGCCAGTACCAGCACGACGTCGACCCGTCCGCGCTCAAGCGCGGCCTCGACGACACCGTGGTCTCCTGTGTGAACCGCGTCGGCGTGGAGCTGAACACCGCCAGCCGCCAGCTGCTCAGCTACGTCTCCGGTCTCGGGCCTTCGCTCGCGGCCAACATCGTCGCCCACCGCGATGCCAACGGTCCTTTCCGCTCCCGTCGGGAACTGCTCGAGGTGCAACGCCTCGGACCGAAGGCCTTCGAGCAATGCGCCGGCTTCCTCCGCATCCGTGGCGCGGCCGATCCGCTGGACGCCAGCGCCGTGCATCCCGAGCGCTACGAGCTGGTGGACGCCATGGCCCGCGACCTCGGCTGCGGCGTGAGCGACCTCGTGCGCGACAGCTCGCTCCGCGCACGCATCCAGCCGGAGAAGTACGTCACCGGATCGGTCGGGTTGCCGACGTTGAAGGACATCCTCGAAGAGCTCGCCAAACCCGGCCGCGACCCGCGCCAGAGGTTCGAGGTCTTCGCGTTCCAGGAAGGCGTGGAAAAGATGGAGGACCTCCGACCCGGCATGAAGCTGCCCGGCATCGTCACCAACGTCACCGCCTTCGGCGCGTTCGTGGATATCGGCGTCCACCAGGACGGCCTCGTCCACGTGAGCCAGCTGGCGGACCGCTTCGTGAAAGAGGCGTCCGAGGTCGTGAAGGTGGGCCAGAAGGTCCACGCCACGGTCACCGAGGTGGATCTCGAGCGGAAGCGGATCGCGCTGTCGCTCCGCGCCAATCCCCAGATCGGCGCGCCGAAGGAGCAACGCACCTCGCCCGCCGGCCCGCGTCCGCCGGCCCCTCCGCGCCGTCCCGGCGGCCCCGGTCCGCGGACGTCCCCGGATCTGGGTGGAAACGCATGGAGCGCGTTGTCCGAGGCGTTCAACAAAGCCCAGGCGAAAAACTGAGCGGCCAAGGCGGTGGTGCCCGATGCGGCCCCGGGGACGACGACGCTCAGAACGAGAGCGTCAGCCGCAGCCCCGCGACAAAGGCGTCGGGGATCCGACCCGATCCGCCCGGATCGACGATGTATTGCATGTCCGGCTGGATCGCCAGGTGTTCGCCGACCACGAACAGGTGCGTCAGCTCGGCGACCATCTCGTGGTCCCCGCTACCGCCGGCCGCGCGGACCGCTGCTGCCCCGAGCCGGGTGTAGGCGAGCGCGACCCCCGTGATGTCGCGGCCCCGCGAAGGCACCAACCCCGTGTAGTCGACCCCGGTCTCGGTATCGAAGATGACCCGGTTGCGGTCCGATCTCGGAGCCGTCCCCGCGCGGACGAACACGCTCAGCCCTCTCGGGCCGTCCCCTTCTCCTCCGCGTTCGCGGTACACCCACTGGTCCGCGACGGCGTACACGCCTCCGTCCCCGCGATGCACCGGACGGCCGTCCAGGTCGTCGAACGCCTTGGTGTCGGCGAACACGCCCAGCTTGAAGATTCCTCGCAACCGATGGTCGTCGGGCGCCGTGTGCGTCCGGTACGCCATCTCGGCCACGCCGAAGGCCCCGTCGTTCCGGTCGTATCGCCACGTCACGTTGTGCGGGTTGGATGCCGGCGTCCCGACATCACCGCTGAAGACCATCGCCATCACCGAAAAGGCCTCACCCGGTGCCCAACGCACGCGAAAGCCCGGCGACGACAGCGGGAAGATCGGGGCCGGCAGGTTCGCGCTCACGACCGGAAAAGTGCCGAACGTGTTGTTGAGGTAGAGCGAAGCGCCTTCGGACACGAAGCATTCCTTGTCCGCCGCGATCTGCCCGATCCGCAGCGACCAACGCCCGTCGTCGAGCAGCTGCTGGAACCACAGCTTGTACAGCCGGATCCCGTCGTACGTGTCGATGTTGCTCACCACGCCGAGGTCCCCGGTGTGGTTCTCGCTCAGGCTCTCGCCGTGCGGGAAGATCGTGTTGACGTAGATCGATGCGCCGCCCCGGCCCGCGATCTTCTCGAGGTTGAAGCCGACACCGAGCTTCGCCATGCCGTCGAAGACGGCACCGTGCCGCAGACCGCCGGCGACATCGGCGAACGACTCGCCCGTGTAGACGAACTTCCATGCGGCCAAGTGCTCGCCCAACCCTTTCGGCTGGTCGCTGAACAGCTCGCGCGCGGACAACGGCTGGGCATCAGCCGCGCCTTCTCCGCGGCCCGCTGTCGAGGCCGCCACCGCGAGCGCGGCGGCGGCGAGGAAGCTCCACCGTCGAGCCCGATATCTTAACGGATACCGCATGATCGATCTCCTTTGTCGCCTGCCGATGCCGCCCGCGGCCCGTCGGAACGGGGCGCACGCCGTCCGGATGGACCCACCCTGACCCGACCTTTCCAAGGCTCCGTCGTCTCGGCCGAGGTCCCGTCCCCGTGGAGCCAAGCAGCGGCGCCGGATCGGACGGGCGAAGGGCGGCAGGTCCCCGCACGTCACTTGATCCCGGCGAGGCGGCCCTTCCAGATCTTGAACAGCTCCACGGTGGCCTCCACGTCGCGCAGGCAGTATTCGGCGATCTCGCGGTGGCGGCCTTCGGCGAGCAGGTCGTTCACGTCGAGCCCGGAGATGCCCTGCGCCTTGGGCGACGGGACACCGAAGGCCTTGCAGTAGAAATCGAGGTTGAACTTCCGCGCCGCGCCCTCCTTGCCGCTCACGTTGTAGAAAGAGAACTGCTCCGCGAGGTCGCAGTGGGGCTCGGTGTTGTAGCGGTATCCCAACCAGTCCTTGCGCGTGATGGGCACGTTGAGCAGCGCGGAACGCAGATAGAGGAAGGGCACGTCGAAGCCGCGGCCGTTGAAGGTGACGATGCTGTCGTAGCGCTTGGCGACGTCCCAGAACGCGGTGAGCAGCTCGCCTTCGTCCGGTTGGGGCGCGAACTCCACCGGTGCGGCCGCGGCCTCATCGGGCTCCTCCTCGTCGAAGTCGTCGGACTGGAAGAGCACCTGGCCGCGGCCGGTGTCGGCGTTGACCATGGCGATGCAGACGACCTGCGCCGTGAGCGGCCACAGGCTGAACATCTGCGAGATCTCGGCACGGCGTTTGGCGCGCGCGTCGGGATCGGGGAGCCGTTCCGCCTCGCGGAACAGATACTCTTGCTGCGTCTCGTCGAAGTGCTCGAGTCCCAGCGCGGACGTCTCGATGTCGAAGACCAATCGGGCCATGAGAGGAGTCTAGCCAGAGGCGCGTCGCGGAAGGGAGCCAAGAAATCTTCCGTGCGATGGGCCGCGAAGGACCGCGGGAAAAGCAGAGACGGAAGCAGCACACTTTGGGTGTCCTGCTTCCGCCTCAGGGTTGGGTTGGGCGACGTTACTTCTTCGTCGTTTGCTTTTTAGCTACCGCTTTCGCGGCGGGCTTGGCTACCGCTTTCGCGGCGGGCTTGGCTACCGCTTTCGCGGCGGGCTTGGCTACCGCTTTCGCGGCGGGCTTAGCTACCGCTTTCGCGGCGGGCTTGGCCGCGGCTTTCGCCGGAGCTTTCTTTGCAGGTGCCTTTTTGGCTGCCATCGATTGTCACCTCCCTTCTAAGATTTGGAACTTACTTCCATGTTGCTTCGCGTCAGCGAAGAGGGGGAAAATGTGGAATTCGTCTTGCGCCTTTCTAGTGGCGACGGCCCACACGGGCGAGTGTTTTCGTTTCCATGCCCGGATTATTTTGCGCCGGACGTCTCTCCGTCTGCGCGCTTTGCGCGCGCGTGCCGCTCTTCTAGCCTCGCCGACACATGTCCAGCAGCGCTCCGGAACCTCAGCTCACGCCCATGATGGCGCAGTACCGCCGCATCAAGGCGGAGCTCCCGAAGGACGCGCTGCTGCTCTTCCGCCTCGGCGACTTCTACGAGATGTTCTTCGAGGACGCCGTCGTCGCGTCGCAGCTCATCAACCTCGCGCTCACCCAACGCAACGGGGTCCCGATGTGCGGGCTCCCGCACCACGCGGCGAACAACTACATCGGTCGCCTGCTGAAACACGGCCGCAAGGTCGCCATCTGCGACCAGGCCGAGGAGGCGAGGCCCGGCAAGCTCGTGTCGCGCGCGGTCACCGCCATCCTCTCGCCGGGCACGCACTTCGACGAGCGCCTGCTGCAGGCCGAGCGGAACAACTTCCTCGCCGCCGTCTGCGCGCACGGCAAGACCTTCGGCCTCGCCGTCGTCGACCTCACCACCGGCGATTTCCGCGTGACCGAGCTCGACGAGGCGAAGTCCTTGCTCGCGGAGCTGGAGCGCCTGCGTCCCGCGGAACTGGTCCTGCCCGCGGAAGCGCGCTCGCTCGCCGCGATCGTCGGCCGTTCGGCTGCTTCCGACGACGCCGCGGGCATGCTTCCGGCGCGGTCCGCTTCCGGCGCCCAGTTGAGCGGCTACGACGACTGGGCCTTCCAGCCCGAGACCGCCGTCTTCACGCTGCGCGAACATCTCAAGGTCGCGTCGCTCGACGGTTTCGGCCTGCGGAACCGTCCCGCCGCCGTCGGCGCGGCAGGCGCGGTGCTCCATTACCTCGCACACCATCTCCGCCGCGACCTGGCGCATCTCACGCGGCTCGGCTTCTACCAGGTCGCGGACTATCTCGTGCTCGACGCGACGTCGCTGCGCAACCTCGAGGTGCTCGAACCGCTCCACCGCGACGCGGTGCGGAACACCACGCTCTTCGCCGCGCTGAACCGCACCGCCACGCCGATGGGCGCGCGACGGCTCCGCGACTGGCTCACCCAGCCGCTCGCCGCGTCGGCGCCGATCCATCGCCGACAGGACGCGGTCGCCGCGTGGATCGCCGCTCCGACCGTGCTGGAGGCCTTCCGCGCGCGTCTCGCCGATGTGCGCGACCTCGAGCGCACGCTCGCCCGCCTCAGCCTCGGGTCCGGCAACGCCCGCGACCTCATCGCGCTGCGCCTCGCCCAGGAACAGGTCCCGTCGCTCCGCTCGCTGCTCGCCGGCATCCGTCCGACGACCGGCCCCGATGCCGCCACGTCGACCGACGGGACGGCCTTGGACGGAGAGCCCGGGCCGGATGTCGCCGAGGTCCCGCGCCCGTTGCTGGTCGAGCTGGCCGGGCAGCTGGCCGAGCTGCCGGCGCTCGTCGAGCTGCTCGGCCGCGCCATCGCCGACGATCCACCGCTCGCGGTGAAAGAGGGCGGCATCATCCGTGACGGCTTCAGCCCCGAGCTGGACGAGCTGCGCGCGGCGGCGCGCGGCGGCAAGGACTGGCTCGCCCAGCTCCAGCAGGACGAGGCGGCCCGCACCGGCATCGCGTCGCTGAAGGTCGGGTTCAACTCGGTCTTCGGCTACTACATCGAGGTGACCAAGGCCAACCTCGCGAAGGTCCCGGGCGACTACGTCCGCAAGCAGACGGTCGCCAACGGCGAACGGTTCATCACGCAGGAGCTGAAGGCGATGGAGTCGAAGATCCTCGGCTCCGAGGAGCGGGCGACCAAGCTGGAGCACGACCTCTTCCTGAAGGTGCGCGAAGAGGTCCTCGCCGAGCTGCGCCCCATCCAACAGACCGCCGGTGCGCTGTCGCAGCTCGACGTGCTCGCGGCCTTCGCCGAGACGGCGCGGTTGCACGGCTGGATCCGACCCGAGGTGGGCGACGACGGCGTGCTATCGGTCCGCGACGGACGGCATCCGGTGCTGGACCTGGCGGCCACCGAAGAACGCTTCGTCCCCAACGACACGGCGCTCGACCTCGTGCAGGAGCAGATCGCGCTGATCACCGGACCGAACATGGCGGGCAAGAGCACCTACATCCGGCAGGTCGCGCTGCTCGCGCTGTTGGCGCACACCGGGAGCAGCATCCCCGCCGCCTCGGCCCGGATCGACCTGCTGGACCGCATCTTCACGCGCATCGGCGCGAGCGACGACCTCGCGCGCGGCCAGAGCACGTTCATGGTCGAGATGACCGAGGCGGCGAACATCCTCAACAACGCCACCCGCCGCAGCCTCGTGATCCTCGACGAGATCGGCCGCGGCACCAGCACGTTCGACGGCCTCAGCCTCGCGTGGAGCATCGTCGAGCATCTGCACCAGCAGGTCGGCGCGAAGACGCTCTTCGCGACGCACTACCACGAGCTCACCGAGCTCGGGACGAAGCCGGCGGCCGCGGCGCAGGACGCCGGTCCTCCTGCCACCGCCGCGGCTACGGGCGAGGAGATCCCGACCGCGCCGGTGCCCGGTCATCGCACGCCGGCGTTGGCGCGGATCCGCAACCACCATGTCGCGGTGCGCGAATGGAACGATCAGTTGATCTTCCTCCGCAAAGTGCTGCCCGGCCCGACCGACAAGAGCCACGGCATCCAGGTGGCACGTCTCGCCGGCGTCCCGCGCCCGGTGATCGAGCGTGCCAAGGAGATCCTCCGCGTGCTCGAGGAGGCGGAACTCAACGTGCGCGAACTGGCCGGCATCGACGGTGACCCGGCGAGCCAAGCGCCCGCGAGGACCCAAGGCCGACGGCACCGCGCCGAACGCGACCGGCTCAAGCAGCTCGCTCCTCCGCCGCAGCTCGACCTCTTCTCGTGACGCCGCGTCAAGGAGAGGCGACGTCCGTCCTGCCTCGTCCGGTCGTCGCCGGACCGGTTCAGGGCGCGGGCCGGGCGGCGAGTTCGGCGAACAGGATGCCCACGGCCCGGGCCGATGCGGGCGCGAGATGCAGGCCGTCCGAATAAGCGGGCACGAGACCGCGCTTCGCCGCTTCGCGGTTCACATCGATCAGCCGGACACCGAGCTCCCGGGCCAACCGGTCGGCATCGCCGGGCGCCGCCGGATCGGCGGGTTCTCGCGGCCGACAGGAAGACGGAGCAAGACCACTTCGCACCCGCGTCGGCGCAGTTCTCCGACCTGGCCGCGGAAGCGTTCCTCCCAGCCCGGATCCGCGGCAGGGAACCGGGCCGTGGCGGGGGCCGGGGCCGCACCGGGTGCCCGGGCCTCGCCGCCCGGCTCGCGCCGGCCCTTGAGCCAGGCGTAAAGCAGCGTGGTCGGGCGGGTGTCCGCACGGAGCGCAGAGAGGTGTCCGGCCAGCGCGAAACCGGTCTCGTGGACCACGCCGAGCAAGGTGTCGTCGTTGGCGTGCCACGGTTTTCCGAGGCGATGGACCTCGACGAACACGCGGGGCGGCACCGTGCCCGCGCCCAGCAGCAGCCGGATCCCGAGCTCGGGCCCGGAGCCGTCGAGCGCCAGATTGGCCAAGCTGTCCAACGGCGTGCCGCGGAAGCAGCTCGGGAGCAACCGGCCGGCGATCGACGAACCGACGACGACGTTGGAGCGCGGAGGTTCCATCGACCAGGCCTGCAAGCGGATCAGGTTCGCCTGGAAGTTCGATTCGGCGAGCTCGGCCCGCGGGAGCCACGGCCGCACGCAGGTCCACGCGCCCAGTCCGAGGAGCGCGGACGCCACGATCACGAGTGCTTGGCGGTGGCGGTCCATCTTAGAACTGGAAGTAGATGAAGTCGCCGGGCGAACCCGCGTTGATGACGGTCATCCACAGCATCATCGCGTACGCCGCCGTCTCCGCGCGTCCGGCCAACGCTGGAGCCCGCCGCACGCATCCGGGCGCGGCGACCGACCACAGATGCCAGGCGACGACCGGCGCCGAGAACACCGCGACGACGAAGAGCGCCTGGACCTGCGGGCTGCCGGAGTTGCCGGCAAGACAGCGCGCGTAGGCGACGGCATGGGAAAGGTCCGGCAGCTTGAAGAGCAGCCACAGCGCGGACACCACGTTGAACACGACGAAGGCGCGGACGGCGCTGCCGATGGTCCAGCCGACGGCTTCCTTGGCGCGCCCTTGTCCGAGGAAGAACCGTTCGCCCGCGAGCAGAAGGCCGTGGGCGGTGCCCCAGATCGCGTAGCTCCATGCCGCGCCATGCCACAGACCGCCGAGGAACATCACCAGGAAGAGGTTCACATAGGTCCGGCCGGCGCCGCGACGGTTGCCGCCGAGCGGGAGGTAGAGGTACTCGCGCAGCCATGAGCTGAGGCTGATGTGCCAGCGGCGCCAGAACTCGGTGAGGCTGCGGCTGAGATAGGGCATGTCGAAGTTCAGCGGCAGCTCGTAGCCGAAGAGCTTGGCCAACCCCTGGGCGATGAGCGAGTAGCCGCCGAAATCGGCGAGGATCTGGAACGAGAACCCGTACAGCAGCGCGAGCAGGTTGATCCTTGGCAGATCGGTGAACTCCGGGAAACGGAGCGCGGCCGTCGCGTCCTTGAGGTTGTCGGCCACCACCATCTTGAGGAAGAAGCCGAGCACCAGCTTCTTCACCGCGCCGTCCCAATCGACGTCCGCCCACCGTTTGGCCCCGATCTGATGGAGGAACTCGCCGGCCTTCACGATCGGACCGGCGACGAGCTGCGGGAAGAACGACTTGAAGAACCACACCTTGGCGTGGAACCAGCCGCGTCCGCCGGCCGCGGTCGGCGCGGCCAGCCCGACGATGCCCGCGGCACCGGCCCACCAGGCCTCCATCACGAGGCTGATGCCCTGGAACGTGTAGAACGAGATGCCGATGGGCAGCGGGATGTGGGACAGCGGGTCGCCCCAACGCGCCCAGAGCGCGGCCGGGAGCAGGAGCTTCCCGATCAACGCCGCGTACTTGAAGAACCCGAGAGCGCCGAGGTTGAAGGCCAGCGCGAGCCCGAGGACGACCCGGCGGCGGCGGTCGGAGCGCCCGGCGGAGAGGAGCTCCTGCGCGGCGAAGCCGTTGACGAGGGTGGAGAGGACGAGGAGCGGCAGGAGTTTCCAGTGCGGGCTCCCGCCGGCATCGGTGCCCCAGCCGTAGAAGGCGAAGCTCGCGACCGTGAGCACCCCGACCTGCCAGCCCGCGCGCCGACCGGCGTGGTGCAGGGCGAACACCAGCGGCAGGAAGACGGCGAAGGACCAACTGTTGAACAGCATGGGAAGCCGCCGGGCAAAGCGGCGTGACCGGTTAGCTACCAGAGCGCAGCGGGCCGAACCAGCGGTTTCCCGCGGAGAACGGCGTTGCCGCACCGGTGGCCGCTCGGTACGGTGCACCAACAATGTCCGCGTTCGCCCGCCAACTGCAGTTCGAGAAGATCCTCTGGCTCGGAGGCGCGATCGTGGCGTTCATCCTCTTCTCGGCGCTGCTGGTCGCCAGCAGCTACCTGGCTTTGTTCGCGTTCGGCGGGCTCCTGTGGCTGGTCCTGCTCCCGTACCATTCGCAGATCGCGGTGCGACTGGCTATCGCCACGTTCAGCTCCTCGCTGATCGTGCCCTTCTTGCCGGGCCGCCCGCCCGTCTACGAGGCCGCGGCGCTTCTCGGTTGGTCCGGGCTCGTGATCACGCTGTCGCTCCGAAGATACAGCGTCGGGATGGGCGACGCCATCCGGCGCAACCGGTGGGTCTTCATCGGGCTCGCCGGCTACATGCTCGTGCTGCTGTTGCTGATGAGGCAGCGCGGCAGCGGGTTCATGATGTTCGGCAGCAGCCAGACCGGGGGCCGCCGCTACGTGCTGCAGTTCGTCTGCTCGATCCTTCCGGCGCTTTTCGCCGCCACCCTGCCGGACGACCGGTTGATCCGGCGCCTCTTTGTCATCCAGTGCCTCCTCTCCGTCACTTTCGTGGCGGCGGAGTTCGCGCTCGACCACCTGAACAGCGCCGTCGCGACGGTGCTCTATTTCGTTGATCTTCCCTGGGACGGCGTGAACTTCCTCCAGCAACGGTGGATCGGCGGCATCCGGCGCTACCAGTCCCTCAGCATCCTCTCGGTATCGATGCTGTCGCTGGTGTTCTCGTTCTTCTCGCTTCGCGACCTCGCCGGTCGCCGGGTCGTGTGGTTGGGGCCCCTGGTGGTCGGATTGATCGGGATGGGGCTCTTGAGCGGGCACCGCTCGTTCGTCTATCTGATGTTCTTCCTGTTGATGACGCTCGCCGTCACCGAGCGTTTCTTCCAGCCCATGCGGATCATGGTCACGACCGTGCTGGTCGCCCTCGCGCTCGGCCTCTCCTACACGTTCGCGGAATCGTTGCCCCAATCGGTCCAGCGCGCGCTGTACATCTTGCCGAGTTTCCCGGCGGAGGGGCAGGTCCGCATCGACGCCCAGAACACCATCTACGGCCGCCAAGCGGTCTTCGAGGCGAGCATGGCCATCATGCCGGAGTACCTGCTCCTGGGACGCGGGTTCGGTTCGCTCGGTGGCGATGCGTCGGACGAATCGCTCAGCGTCGCCGACCAGCACGTCCGGGCCGGCATCTTCTACAACGGCCCGATCACATTGCTGATCAACACAGGGATCCCGGGCACCGTGTGCCTCTTCGTCTACATGGGCGGAGGACTTGCCCTGACCCTCCGCATCCTCCGGCGCCTCCGGACCCAGGGCATCCACGACACCTTCGACCGGGCCTGCGCCGTGTTGGCGTCGGTCTGGATGGCGAACCTGATCTTGTTCCTCGTCGTCGCGGGTTCCCCCGAGGACGCCGTCCGCTCGTTCGGCCTGATGACCGGCATCCTGATGGCCTGCGAGCACAACCTCATCCGGCGCGCCCGTGAACTGTCCGAGTTGCCCGACGTCGCCTGACCGGCCGGCGCCCGCGGGCACGCCGGTCATCCCACGCGTCCTGCACCTCCTCGGCGCCACCGGGGACCACGGCGGGATCGTCTCCGTCCTCCGCGGGTTGCAGGTCGCCACCCAAGGCCGGCTCCAGAACGTGGCCTGGGTCAACGACGGCTTCCGCTTGGAGCGTTCCCCGGCACTCGATCTCCGGCGCTCACCGCATGCGCTCGATGAATCGGACAGCCATCTGCGTCTGCTGCTCCGCGCGCTGCAGGCATGGCCCGGGCTCCGGCGGCTGCTCGCCGCGGAAGCCTTCGATGTCGTCCACGCGCACACGCGAGGATCCTTCCCGCTCGCCTGCGCCCTCGCCGCGCTCCGCGATGCGCCGCCGGTCGTCTTCACCAACCACGCCTACGCCCGGCACACCGGGCTGTATCGCCGCGCCGGACGCTGGCCCCGGCTCACGACGACCCTCCTGACGCCGAACATGGCGCGCCACTACGGGCTCGAAGCGGGGCCGGACGTCCGGATCATCTCCGAGTGCGGCGCGGACACGTTCTTCACCCGGCCGCTTCCCATCGCCCCGCGAGCGCCGGGGCCGATGCGGATCGTCGGCATCGGGAACCTCGTCCGATGGAAGCGCTGGGACCTTGTGCTGCGGGCCCTCGCGGGACTCCCGTCGGGCCTCCGCGACGCGGTCCGTCTCGAGGTGTGGGGCCCCACCCCGGAAGACGCCGATGCCAAGGCCTATGCCGGCGAGCTCTTGGCCCTCACCGGTGTGCTCGGCCTCGGAGACATCGTCCGCTTCCCCGGCCCGACACATCAGGTCGCCGAGGTCGTCGCGGCCGCCGATTGGTTCGTGCTGCCGTCCACCCACGAGCCGTGCTCGGTCGCGCTCATCGAAGCCTTGGCGCTCGGCATCCCGGTCGTGGCGTCCGCCAGCGGCGGCAACGTGGACATCGTGGCCGACGGCGTCACCGGCTGCCTGTTCCGGCCGGACGACGTCGAGGACCTGACCGCCAAGCTCGGCGCCATGGTCCGCGGAGAGATCCGGCCCGCCGCACCGGAAGTATCGCGCGAAAGCGTCCGGCAGAGGTCGGCCTCGGCAGTCGCCGAGGAATACCTCGCGCTCTACCGCGAGCGGATCACCGCGCGTCGGCGGGCCGGCTGATCAGGCGCGTTTGCGGATGACCGCGGCCACGGCCTCGCCGGACTTTCCGTCGCGC
>CAIWVP010000071.1 GCA_903916195.1 uncultured Verrucomicrobiota bacterium
CGCTGCCCAAGCCCAATCGGCATCTCCGGGGCGGTCCAATCGGAAGCGGTAGGGCTTTTGGGCGCTACGGCCGAGGGTGAAGCGCACCAGGCCGTTGGTATCGGTGCGGCCCGCCAACACGGAGAACAACTGGGGAATGTGGAACTTGTGGGCATCGGCCGCGTGTCCGCCCATGCCGTTGCCAAGCCAGACCTGGACCTCGACGCGGGCACGAGGCAACGCTTGGTCACGGTCCAGCACCCTGACTTCCACCTGTCCGCTGGGATAATGCTGGCCGATGGTGTTCTCGAGCAGTTCCCACTGTCGCTGATCGTGGGCTGGCCAACTGCCGGGCTGGTCGGTGGGGACCAAGCAGATGGCCTTGGGCACACGGTGCATCCATGGCTTATCCCACGGGCGGTTCTCGGCAGAAACGTCGTAGGCATGCCATCGTTGATTCTCGGCATCCCACACCTCGACCCAATAGTGGGAGCTGCCGATGGTGGGCCAGAAGGTATAGACCGGCCGGGCATTGAGCCCGACGGCCAGGGCGAGCTTGACGTAGGTTTCGCAGAATGCCCGGCAGCCACCGCGCGCGCCGGTGGTGGGCCAGTCGAGTTCGCCGAAGATCTGTTCGGTCCCGATTTCCTGCTTGGCGCGAAAGTGCATCCAGTCCTGCAAAGCATCGGCTTTGGCGGCGGTGCCGGATCGCCCGGCCACCAAACCGGCCGCTTGTCGGACCCAAGGATCGAGCCGGTAGCGCAGGCCACCGCGGATGTCGGGGCGATAGACTTGGATGGCTAAGAGCAGCAAAGCGGTGAGGCCTAAGGCTCGGCGAACCCAAGACCGATTCAGCCAACCACGAAACAGGCGCAGCCGGTGACTTAGACCCGAAGGCGGCGGCGCCGCCAAGAACAGGTCGGCAAAGGCGCGGCGTTCGATGAGCAATGCTAGACGTGCGCCGTGAAGCCGTTTTTTTGCAACCAATGCCAACCTCCGACAAAATCGCCCCGAGGCCGTTCCAAGGGAGAAGGGTTGTCTTAGCTCCGGTGTTCCCGCCAGCAGGAGGGTCCAAAAGGGGATGCCCAGCGCCAGACGGAACAGCACGCCATCGAAACAGCAGCCCACCAGCAGCACGAGCAGCGGGGCGACGTTGGGGTTGCGTTCGCGATGGGCGATCCGCAGCCGGGTGCCGACGAGCAACAGAAAAGCGGCCAACGCGGGCACACCCATGCTGGCCGCCAGCGTCAGGTAGTCGTTCAATTGGATGGCGGCGGTCTCCTTGAGCCCGGCCGGTTTGAACCGTTGGCGATAGACTTCCTCGACCTGGTTCAGCCCCCACCCGGTGAGCGGGCGGGCGACGGTCATACGCGCCGCGCCGATCCAAGCATCCACCCGGTTGCGCCAAGAGCGGTCCGTGTGGTTGGTGACGGTGCCCATGCGGCGGAGCAGAGGGTTCTGAAAGTCCTTGAAGCTCCACAAAGCGAGCAATCCGCCGCAAAGCATCACGACCGTGAGCACGCGCAACGCAAACCAGCGCCGCCGGGCGACGGCATCACCGTCGCGAACTTGGGCAAGCAGCTTTTGAAGAGTCGGACCGCATCGCCACCAACCACACCAAGCAAGGGCCAGCAGCATCCCCAGCCAAGCCCCACGGCTGTAGCTGCGGACCAGCCCCGCCCCGGCTACCAAGAACGGTAAAACGAGGAGCCAGCGGAACCGCCTGGAACCCTGGAAATCGGGTCCACGGCTTGGTTCCGATGGCGGAACCGGTGATTGTGTCCACGGCGCCAGTTTGAGCAGCCAAGCGATGCTGGCTGCGGCCAGGCAGGCGGCGAGCAAACCGAAGGTGTTCGGGTTGTTCCAAAGTCCGGTCGCCCGCTTTTCCTCCCGGTAGCGAAAAACCTGGAAGAGGTGCCAATCCCAAGAACTGCCCAATGCGAGCGCAAACATCCCCAGCCAGAGCCAGATCAAGAGGCCACGAACCGGGATGACGGGCGATAGGGCGCGCCACAGGCTGGCCATCCAGATGCCGGCCAAGAGCACGAGGGCATCCGAGGACCCGGCGGCGGCGGGGTATCGGAACAAGTATTGAAGGCCGAGCGGTCCGAGCAGCCCGAACAGTGCCCATTCGTCCAAGCGGGGCTTTTCACCGGTTCGCCGCCAACGCAGGAACGCGGGGGTGCCGGTCCAGGCACAAGCGTTCAGGAACAGAGCGCCAAAGGTTTGCCACTGGCCTTGGGCATGAAGAAAGACGGACGCCACATCCGCGCGCACCTCGATCAGAGGCCGGTCCAAGGGCAAGGCCGCCAACAAATCCCAGAGCAACAAGACGAACAAGCCCCCAACGAGCCATGCCCCCGATAAGAACGATCTGGCAGCAGGCTTGATGAGCGACAGCTCTGTGACGATGGCCTTCCCCAAGCAAGCCCAAAGACGGCCGCCGTGGGTCGACCCGCGGTTGTGCCCGGGGCACGGACAGGGGATCTGCAGCGGAAAGATTTTGCACAGGCCGCGCAAATAAGAGCACTTGACGACTCAGGAGGGTTCTCTGGATGAATATCGCCACGCGCCGGAATCGGGCCGCCATCACGGCGGAAGACGCTTCTTTCGGGGCGCGAGGCGAGGGTGCCGAGGTCGGCTGGCACCCTGTCTGCTTTTCGGATCTGCCGGACGCTGCTGTCCATAATCGGACAGCGTGTCGGAAGGCCCGGACGGGTCGGGCGCTGACATCGCACTGCAACAACACACTCCACTCACATGGCGAAATACAAATTGGAATACATCTGGTTGGACGGGTACGACCCCGTCCCCAACCTCCGCGGCAAGACCCAGGTCAAGGAATACGACAGCTTCCCGAAGCTGGAACAGCTCCCCAACTGGGGCTTCGACGGCAGCTCGACGCGGCAGGCCGAAGGCCGCAGCTCCGACTGTTTGCTCAAGCCGGTCGCGGTCTATCCCGACAGCACCAAGAAGAACGGCGTGTTGGTGATGTGCGAGGTCATGATGCCCGATGGCGTCACCCCGCATCCGACGAACGCCCGCGCCACCATCCTCGACGACCCCGGCGCCTGGTTCGGCTTCGAGCAGGAATACTTCCTCTACCAGGACGGCGTGCCCCTCGGTTTCCCGACCGGCGGCGGCTTCCCTCCCCCGCAGGGCGAGTACTACACCGGCGTCGGCTACAAGAACGTCGGCAGCATCGCCCGTGAGATCGTCGACACGCATCTCGAACTGTGCTTGGACGCCGGCATCAACCACGAAGGCATCAACGCCGAGGTGGCCAAAGGCCAGTGGGAATTCCAGGTGTTCGGCAAGGGCTCCAAGAGCGCGGCCGACCAGGTCTGGATGGCCCGCTACCTCCTGGTCCGCCTGTGCGAACAATACGGCGTGGACGTGAACTTCCACTGCAAGCCGCTCGGCAAGGACGTCGATTGGAACGGCTCCGGCATGCACTCCAACTTCTCGACCAAGCATATGCGCGAAGTCGGCGGCAAGGAGTACTTCGAGGCGCTCATGGCCGCGTTCGACAAGTACAAGAACGAGCACATCGCCGTGTACGGACCGGACAACCATCTCCGCCTGACCGGCCTGCACGAGACGCAGTCCATCGACAAGTTCAACTACGGCATCGCCAACCGCGGCGCCTCCATCCGCGTCCCCCACAGCTTCGCCAACAACGGCTACAAGGGATACCTGGAAGACCGCCGTCCGAACTCCCAGGGCGACCCGTACAAGATCGCGAGCCGCATCCTGCAGACGATCGCGACCGTCCCGTTGCCGGCTCCTGCCAAAAAGGGCAAGAAGTAAGGCGACACGCCGCTTTCAGACAGGACGGCGCGGGAATCCCCCGCGCCGTCTTTTTTTGTCGCCGCCCTTTCCTGGGAGAGCGGGCTTTCCGGTCCGCCCACGCGACGCAGGACGACGGGCTCCACGAGTCCTCGTCACGCCCACTGCGGATCCAGCCCCTGCCGATCGTCGGCTCCTCGGGACCTGCTGTTTGAAAAGGCAAGGTGGACGGAAGGACACGCGCGCCGTGCTCCTCGCCCCCGGCTGATCGCTGCCGCCCCTCCGGGTCGCCCAGCCATCCCGTTTTGCCGACAGGAGCTGAGCGACCCTTCACCGGTCCCGCGTCCTCACGCAGCTCCGGCGGTCAACCCTTCCGCTTGCCTGCCTGCAGCTCGCGGACGAGGTCCTTCGCGCCGTAGACCTTGCCCAGGGCCTCGATGATGGCGCTGCTGTGCACGCTCAGGGCGCGGGCCTGGACGTCGTCATAGGCGAAGTCGAGCACGAGGCTCTGGATGTTCCCGTCGAAGATGATCCCCACGAACTCGCCCGCCCGGTTCACCACCGGGCTGCCCGAGTTGCCGCCGATGATGTCGGCCGTGCTCACGAAGTTGAACGGCGTGCCCAGGTCGAGCGCGCCCTTCTTCTTCACCCACGACGGCGGCAGGTCGAAGGGCGGCTTGTCCTTCATCTCCGCGCTCCGCTGGTAGAGGCCGCCGATCGTGGTGATCGCCGGCACCGTGCGGCCGTCCTCCTCGTAGCCCTTCACCGGCCCGTAGGCGAGGCGCAGCGTGAAGGTCGCGTCGGGATACCGGTCCGTGCCCTCGAGCTTGAAGCGCGCCTTGGCGATGGCGGCCTGCGCCTGCTGCTTGGTCTCGTCCTGCGCCTCGACCGCTTTGCGCGCCGCGCGGGCATCGCCGTCCACCCGCCGGGCCAGCTCGATCATCGGGTCCTTGGCCGCGGCCACCGCGGCGGCGCCGCCGATATACAGCTGCTTGCGGAACGCGACGTCGCGGACCCGCGTGCCCGCGATGAGCTCGGCGGCGCGGGCCCGCGGCGACTTGCCGGCGAGGACCTGCTGCACCAGCGCATCGGAAGACCCCAGCTGCTCGATGAGGAAGGCCAGCGAATCGGCCAGCCGCAACGTCTCGTAATCGGGATGGATGGGCTTGTCAGAGAACAACCCGAGCTCGAGCGATTCTTTCTCCGAATCGGTGAACTCCTTGAGGCGCTCGCCATTGGGCTTGGGGCTCTCGTCGCCGGCGCGGAGCAGGGTGCGGGCGATGGCGAAGCTCTCGCTGGCGAGGCCGTGCTCGCCTTCCAGCAGCCGCACCCGCAGCGCGTGCTTGCCGATCTCCGCCTGTGCCGCCGCGATCCTGTCGTAGGCGGCGACCGCGTCGGGGAACTCGCCGCTGAGCGCCAGGCGCGCGCGGAACTGCTGCTCGGCCGCGGCCTTCTTGCCCATCAGCACCGGGTCCTGCAGACCGGCGATGCCGCCTTCGCGGGCTTTGCGCGAGTTCTGCACGCCGAAGAGATCCTCTTTCGCGCGGCGGGCGTTCTCCTCGCTCCGTCCGCTCCAGGCGGTGAGCAAGGAATCGAGCCGGCGCAGCCGCGACAACGTGTAGGGGTACTGCACGTCGCGCAGGTACCCGAGCTCCGCCATCGTGAGCAGGCGGTCGGTCCGCCCGGGATGCCCGGAAACGAAGGTCAGCTCGCCTTCGGAAGCGCCGGCCTTCGACCACTTGAGGTGGTGTCGGACCTTGATCGGCTTGCCGTCCTCGTAGACGCGGAAGAGACAGATATCGAGGTCGAAGCGCGGGAACTCGAAGTTGTCGGGGTCGCCGCCGTAGAAGGCGATTTGCTGCTCGGGCGCGAATACGATCCGCACATCGGTGTAGCGCTTGAACCGGTAGAGATGGTACGCGCCGCCCTGGTACAGGGTGATGACGTTCGAGCGCAGACCGGTCTGGTCGAGCGATTCCTTCTCGATCGCGGCCATCACCTTGCGGCGGGCCTTGAAGGCCTCCTCGCCGGTCGCCGTCGCCGGGACGCCGGCGTCGACCCGGGCGGTGACGTCCTCGATCGACTGGAGGACGTTGAGCTCGAGGTCGGCGCACGGGATCTCCTCGGCGAGGGACTTCGCCTGGAAACCGTCGCGCAGGTAGTTCTTCTCCTTTGAACCGACCTTCTGCAACGCGTCGGCGCCGACGTGGTGGTTGGAGATCACCAGACCGTCCTCGCTCACGAAGCTGCCGGATCCGCCGGAGTTGAAGCGCACGGACGACTTTTGCAGATGCTCCAGCCAGGCGTCGGTGAGGTCGAAGCCGTGCTTTTCCTTGAGCTGCTGGCGCGGCGGGTTGTTGTAGAGCCACATGCCTTCGTCACCGACCAGGGGGGAGGAGATCATGAGGGCGAGCGCGGCGACGGATGGAGCGAGGATGCGGAGTTTCATCGGTTGGAAAGCGGTTGAAACAGCCGGGACGACCGGCAGGACGGCGTTCAACTTGGCCGCAGCCGCATGGATTTCAAACGGGAAAGCGACGGCGCGGCAACGGGCGGGGCGGAGCCGACGGCGGTCCCGGCCTGGAAACCGGACCTGCAAGGCTCAAAGCCAGCGCGTGAGCAGCGGTGCGACGACGAGAGCCGGGAGATAGTCCGCCAACGGCACCTTGCGCAGGTCGAGCACCACGAGCGCGACGCACGCCACGATGAGACCGCCGGTCAGGTTGACGCTGTCCACCAGGGCCGGCTGGCCGACCCGTTCCGCGACGGCGCGCGCCACCAAGGTGAGCGTTCCTTCCAGCGCCAGCACCGGCACGGCCGCGAGCAAGGGCGCCCAACGGAAGGTCGCCGCGAGGCCCATCGCCGCGAGGCCGTCCAACGCGGCCTTGAGCGCGAGCGTCCGCCATTCGCCGCCGATGCCGTCCTGGACCGCTCCGAGCAAGGCGACCGGGTTGGCGCAAAACAGGAGGGTGCACGTCATGAAGCCCGCGCCGACCGAGACCGCCTCGGTCCCGGGAGCCGCGGCGGAAGCCTTGGCGAAGCGTCCGCCGGCTTCGCGGCCGAGCCGGTCCAGCGCCCGCTGGAGCCCGAGCCGGCGACCGAGGATGTTGCCGGCGACCAACGCGAGGGCCGCGATGGCGAATTGTTTGGCCGCGGCGCCGATCGGCCCGTGCACCGCCGACCACACGATCACGCCGGCGGTGTACACCACGACGCCGGCCAGGCCGGTGCGGAGACGCTGCTGCGTGCGTGGGTGGAGGTGCCTGGCCACGGTCGCCCCCGCGAGGCCGCCGGCCAAGATCCCCGCCACATTCAACGCCGTCCCGATCATTCCTCGCAGTCTCCCGCCGGCCCGCGCCGAAGGCAAACCTCCCTCTTTCTGCCCGGGCGCCGGGAAATGGGGCTTGTGTTTTGGCCTCCTCGCCGAACTATCACCTCCACTTTTATGAGTTCGCCGAGCCCCTCTTCGTTCCCGACCTTGCCCGAAGGCACCTCCGAGCCGCAGTTCGATCTCCTGACGTGGTTGGAGGTCAACAAGCAGCTGCTCGTCGGTGCCGCGGCCGCGATCGTGGTCGCCGTCATCGCGACGATGTTCGTGCGCTACCAGCACGAGCAGACCGAGGTCGCCGCGGACCGTGCCTTGCTCGCCGTGACGTCCTCCGGGACCCCGGAGGCCGCGGTCTCCAGCGCGAAGTTCCTCGAGGTCGCCGCCGCGCACAGCGGCACCCGCGCCGCCGAACGCGCCCGCATGCTCGCCGCCGGCCGCCTCTTCACCGAGGGCAAGCCAGCCGATGCGCGCGCGCAGTTCGAGAAGTTCGCCGCCGATTTCCCCGATAGCCCGCTCGCCGGGACCGCCGCGCTCGGCATCGCCAGCGCGCTCGACGCCGAGAACAAAGCGACCGATGCCATCGCCGCCTATCAGCGCGTCATCGGCACCTATGGCACCGAATCCATCGCTTCCCAGGCCCGGCTCTCCAAGGCCCGCCTGCACGAGGCGGCGAACCAGCCCGAGCTCGCCCTCGCCCTCTACGAAGATATCACGAAGAGCGCCACCGCCACCACCTCGTCCTCCGCGCTCCAGCCCGCCATGGCCGCTCGCGCCGCGCTCCTCCAGAAACATCCGGAGCTGGACAAGCCGTCCACGCTGACCAACAGCGTGAAGATCACGCCGGCTCCGACAAAATGATCGGTCGCCGGACAGTTTGAACGTATTCTAAGAACGGCGGTCCTTGACCGCCGTTCCTGCTTTTCACCCATGAGACTCTGCATCATCGGCACCGGCTACGTCGGACTCGTCACCGGCGCGTGCTTTGCGGAGGTCGGCCACACCGTCGTCTGTGTGGACGCCGATGCGAAGAAGGTCGCGCTGCTCCGGAACGGCGGCATCCCCATCTACGAGCCGGGGCTCGAGGAGGTCGTGCGCCGCAACGTCGCCTCCGGCCGGCTGAGCTTCACCGGTTCCACCGCCGAGGGTGTCGCGGCCTCCGAGGTCGTCTTCATCGCCGTGCCCACGCCGCCGCAGGCCGACGGCTCGGTGGACATGAGCTACATCGAGGCCGTCGCCCGCGAGGTCGCCGCCAGCCTCACCGCCTACCGCATCATCGTCGACAAGAGCACGGTGCCGGTGAAGACCGGCGAGAAGGTCACCGAGACCATCAAACGCTATTGCCCCGCCGGCGTGGACTTCGACGTGGTGAGCAACCCCGAGTTCCTGCGCGAAGGCTTCGCCGTGGACGACCTGATGAAGCCCGACCGCATCGTCGTCGGTGTGAGCAGCCCGCGGCCGGTTGCCGCGATGCGCGAGCTCTACGCGCCGTTCGACGCTCCCGTCATCGTCACCGACACGAACTCCGCCGAGCTCATCAAGCACGCCGCCAACTCCTTCCTCGCGCTCAAGATCTCCTACGCCAACGCCCTGTCCGTCATCTGCGACGCCGCCGGCGCCAACGTCCAGGAGGTCACCCGCGGCATGGGCCTCGACAACCGCATCGGCACGCGTTTCCTCAACGCCGGCCTCGGCTTCGGCGGCTCGTGCTTCCCCAAAGATCTATCGGCCTTCATCCACATCTCCGAGCAGCTCGGCTATGACTTCCGCCTGCTCAAGGAGGTCCAGCAGATCAACGCCGACCAGATGGTGCGGTTCGTGAAGAAGATCCAGGACACCCTCTGGGTGCTCAAGGACAAGCGCATCGGCGTGCTCGGCCTCGCCTTCAAGCAGAACACCGACGACGTCCGGACCTCGCCCGCCATCGATCTCTGCCAGCGCCTCGCCAAGGAAGGCGCCCACCTGCGCGTCTCCGATCCGCAGGCTATGGAGAAGGCGAAGGCGCTGCTGCCGCCGTCCGCCGCCATGGAGTACGTCGACGACATGGACGCCGTGGCCGAGGGCTGCGACGCGCTGGTGATCGCGACGGAATGGCCGCGATTCACCCAGCTCGATCTCGCCCGCGCCAAGCGATCGATGCGCACGCCGATCATCTTCGACGGCCGGAATCTCTTCGACCCCGCCGAGATGAAACGCCTCGGCTTCATCTACAAGAGTGTCGGACGGTGAGAGATCCAGCCGAAGGCCCGGGTTTCAGGTCTTGGGTCTTGGGTCTTGGGTCCAAGAGCCGTGAGACGTGACACGGCGGGACCTTCGACTTGAGACTTCGGACCTTGGACCCGAGCCCCGCTCCCCTCCCCCGCTTCGCCATGGACGCTTCACGCCTCACGGCTCACGCCGCCGCTTCCCCCGTCATCGATGTCGCCGCCGGCTTGGTCTTCCGGGCGGGCAAGCTGCTCGTCGCCCAGCGCAAGGTGGGCTCGCATCTGGCCGGTCTGTGGGAGTTCCCCGGCGGCAAGCGCGAACCCGATGAATCGTGGGAAGACTGCCTGCGGCGCGAGTTGCGCGAAGAACTGGCCGTCGAGGTCGAGGTCGGCCGCTGTTTTTCGGAAGTGACCCACGCGTATCCGGGCAAGACGGTGCGGCTACGTTTCTTCGTGTGCTCGCTGGTGTCGGGCGAGCCGCGGCCGGTCGATTGCGCTGCGCTCGGGTGGGTGACGCCGGAAGGCCTGGGCGACCGTGAATTTCCGCCGGCCGACGAGCAGTTGTTGGCCACGTTGCCCTCGGCCCCAGAGTTTTCCGCAAAAGTGCTTTGACTCTCGGCCGCGAATTCCTAATTTCTCCGCCGCTTCGGATTTGGGGTCGTAGCTCAGTTGGTAGAGCACCACAATGGCATTGTGGGGGTCAGGGGTTCGAATCCCCTCGGCTCCACCATCTCCGAAGCGAAAAAAGCCCGGTGAGCAATCACCGGGCTTTTTCGTGTCGACGCCTTCTCACGATGCCGGCGCCGAAATCCCGGGAAGGTCCGTTGTAAGGAATCGGCACGCCGGGCCACTCACCGCAGCATGAAACGTCTCCGCCTCCTCCTCGCCTGCGCGGCCCTCGCGGCCTTGTCGCCGGTGTTCGCCGCCGATAAGGCCCTGCTCGACCTCGACAAGGACGGCGTCGCCATCCAAGGCCACGACCCCGTCGCGTTCTTCACCGTGAAGGCGCCGCTCAAGGGCAAGCCCGAGCTCACCAGCGAGTTCCACGGCACGCGGTACCGTTTCCATTCGGCCAAGAACAAGGCGGCTTTCGATACCGAACCCGCGAAGTACGAACCGCAGTTCGGCGGCTACTGCGCGTACGGCGTCTCCAAAGCCAAGCTGGTGGAGATCGACGTGGCGGCGTTCCAGGTCGTGGAGGGCCGCCTGCTGCTCCAGTACAGCAAGGGCGTCCGCGACGACTTCAACGCCGATACGGCAAGGAACATCAAGAAGGCCGACGCGAACTGGCCGAAACTGCTCGAGAAGAAGGGCAAGTGAACGTGCCCGGGACCGGACCCGACCCGCGACGAGACCATGGACACCTACCGACCTTTCGCCGATTCCGCCGCGCGCGAACATCGGGACACCGGGTCGATGCTCACGCGGCGCGAGCTGGCCATCAGCTGGACGTGCCGGATCATCGCCGCCGGGATCATGACCGAGACGCTGTTCTTCAAGTTCACCGGCTCGAACGAATCCATCGGGATCTTCTCGAAGATGAACATGGAAGCGTGGGGCCGGCAGGGTCAGGACGTCTGGGAACTGCTCGCGTCGGTGCTGCTCCTGGCCTCGCCGAGGACGGTCTGGCTCGGTTGCTTCTTGGCCCTCGCCGCGATGGGCGCGGCGTTGCTCAGCCATCGGGCCGTGCTCGGGATCGCCGTGCAGGGCGACCACGGGCTGCTCTTCGCGATGGCCTGCACGACCTTTGCCGCGACGCTGGTGACGTTGTGGCTGCACCAACGGTCGATCCCGAACATCCCGCCGCTGAACGATTGGCCGGGATGAGACCGCTATCCCGAGAAGTCGGGCGCGGGCGCACGCCGTCGCCTTCAAGGATGCCCGTCCCCCTTCCCTGCCATGGTTGAGATCGTCCGCATCGGTCTTTGGCTGCTGGCGGCGCACGTCGCGGCCGGGGCGGTCTTCGCCGTCCTGTTCCATCGGCGCGGCGCGGCGGCGATCGATCCGGCCACGCATCAGACCGGCTGGGGTTTCCGGCTGGTCATCACGCCGGGGATCATCGCGCTCTGGCCGCTATCGGCCCTGCGTTGGCAGCGGACCGCGTCGGGACGTACATTCCTCGGCGAGCCCGACGCACCGGTGGCACCGCGACGGCTCCGCGCCGTGCATGGGCTGGCTGGGAAGGCATCGGCCGTGGTGATCCCGCTCGTCTTGGCGGCGGCGTGGCGATGCTGACGGGCAGCGGGGCGGCCCGGAGCCTTCGGGCCACCGGCGAACTCAGCCTGCGCGAAGGCATCCCGGTGCTGGATACGACCAGGCTGGCTTTGGATCCCTACCGCCGTTGAACGATCCGCGCGGATCCGGCATCGGCCGGGCGCTGCTGTGGCGGTCACCGGATCCGGCGGACGCGCCCGATGATCCCGGTCGAACAAAACTCCGGCGGCGGGCGTCCTGCTCGGCGCATTTGACAGCGCCACGTATCGCGCCGCTACTCTCCCTCACCGTTCACATGAGCTGTCCCACACTTTACCGCCTCGCGCTCGCCGCGGCTCTCCTCGTCCCGGTCGCGCTGCACGCCGCGACGCCGGTCGATTTCAAGAAACAGGTCAAACCGATCCTGGAGGTCCGCTGCCTCAAATGCCACGGACCGGAGAAGCCCAAGGGCGGCCTCTCGCTCGTGACCCGCGCCGCCGCCGTCAAAGGCGGCGAATCGGGCACCTCCTTGACCGCGGGAGATCCGGCCAAGTCGCCGCTCTTCGTCAGCACCACGCTGCCGAAGGACGACGACAAAGCGATGCCCCCGAAGGGCGACCGCCTCACCGCCGCCCAGCAGGCCACGCTGAAAACCTGGATCGAGCAGGGCGCGCCTTGGCCCGACGACATCAAGCTCGCGCAAGCGGAGCGCGTCGATTTCGTGAAGCAGATCCAGCCGATCTTCGAGGTCCACTGCGTCGCCTGCCACAAGGAAGGCCACGCCAAGGGCGACCTGCGGATGGACGTGAAGAGCGAGTTCTTCAAGTCCAAGGACATCGTTCCCGGCGACGCCAAGGCCTCGAAGGTCTTCACCTCCACCGTCCTCCCGGCCGACCACGACGACCTGATGCCGCCGAAGAAGAAAGGCGGACCGCTCCCGCAGCAGCAGACCGACCTGATCCGCGACTGGATCGACCAGGGCGCCGAGTGGCCGGACGGCGTGACCCTTTCGCAGAAGGAGGCCGCTGCCTCGACCAGCCGTGACGAGACCGCGCTCTACGCCGCGCTGCATGCGCTGCTGGTGAAGAACAATCCACTGCCCTCGGGCGCCAAGGCGGAGAACTTCTCGGAATCCATCCCCGGCACGCCGGCCAAGTTCGACATGGTGGCGATCCCCGGCGGCGAGTTCCTCATGGGCAGCCCGGCAGGTGAAACCGGGCGCAAGGCGGACGAAGGTCCGCAGAAGAAGGTCAAGATCTCGCCGTTCTGGATGGGCAAGACCGAGGTGGGCTGGGCCGAGTACGAACTGTTCCAGTTCCCGGCCTTCGAAAAGGGCACCAACGTCAGCACCGAGCGCGTCAACCGCGAGCTGATGATGGTGCTCCAGTTCCCCGTGCCGGCGGACGGCGGCAACCCCTACACCGGCAAGGAAGCCGACGCGGTGAGCCGTCCGACCACGCCGTACGTCGAGATGAGCTTCGGCATGGGCAAGGAGGGTTACCCGGCCATCAGCATGACCCACATGGCCGCGCTGTATTATTGCCGCTGGTTGTCGGCCAAGACCGGCCATTTCTACCGGCTCGCGACCGAGGCCGAGTGGGAATACGCCGCGCGCGCCGGCACCACCACGAAGTATTTCTGGGGCGACGACCCGAAGCAGGCCGCCGAGTACGCCTGGTCCATGGACAACGCGGACGGCAAGTACCAGAAGATGGGCAAGAAGAAGCCCAACCCTTGGGGTCTGTACGACATCATCGGCAACGTGGCCGAGTGGACGATGGACGGCTACAAGGCCGACGCCTACGCGACGTTGCCCGGCGAGAACCCGTGGCAGCCGGGCTTCGCCGAGTATCCGCACATCGCCCGCGGTGGATCGTGGGACGACGATGTCGGCGACCTGCGCATCTCGGCGCGCAAATCCAGCGACCCGAGCTGGAAGATGCGCGACCCGCAGCTGCCGAAATCCAAGTGGTACCTCACCGACGCACAGTTCCTCGGCTGGCGCGTGGTGCGCCCGATGACCGTGCCGGCGACGCCGGAAGGACTCAGGGCCGTCTGGACCAGCTTCCCGCCGAAGAAGTGACCCGGCCGGGCCGGGCACAGCGGAGACACACGGCGCGTCCATGACGCGCCGTTTTTGTTTTCTCGGGCCGTGGTCGGCGGATGGCCAGTGGCTGCCCCGTCCCGGGAGCGGCGGGTTTTCAAGCCTGCCCCGACGCGTCCGACACAGCATGTTCCCGAGCCGAAGGCAAAACGGGACCGATGCGATGGATCCCACATCAGCGGTGGATCCCCGTTGTCCGGCAGGACCCGGCTCCCGGCTTCCCTGGCCACCGCGCGGGTTGGAAAACCCGCGCTCCCGGCGCGCGCCGCGGGCCCCGGCCGTCGTTTCGGCCACTGGGGGCCGCGAGCCGGGGGGGCGAAGCGGCGTTCGCGTGGATCGGCAGCGCGCGCCCCTGCATCCAGCGCAGCTCCGCAGCAATCTTTCCTTTGCCCGCCGCACCGCGCCCGATAACGTCGGGACAAGTTCCCTGTCACAAGACCAACCGGCTTGAATCGGCGCGCCTTTGTCGGCGTCCGAACGGCCGAACAGCATCCATATGAACCAGTCACCGATCATCACGCCGGTCACGCGGCGCAATTTCATCACCACCGCCGGCGTCGCCACGGTCGGCGCGCTCGCCGCCAGCCGCTTCGCCTACGCCCAAGGCAACGACACGCTCAAGATCGCCCTCGTCGGCGCGGGCGGACGCGGCTCCGGCGCCGCCAACCAGGCGTTGAACGTCCCCGGCACCAAGCTGGTCGCCATCGCCGACGCCTTCAAGGACCGCCTCGAGGGCGCGCTCGCCAACCTGAAGTCGGCCCAAGGCGACAAGGTCGACGTGCCCGCCGAGCGCCAGTTCACCGGCCTCGACGGCTACAAGCAGGCCATCGCCCTCGCCGACGTCGTCATCCTCGCCACGCCTCCGGGCTATCGCCCGATCCACTTCGAGGAAGCGGTCCGCCAAGGCAAGCACGTGTTCGCCGAGAAGCCGGTCGCCACCGACGCGCCGGGCATCCGCAGGTTCCTCGCCGCCGCCGAAGAGGCGAAGAAGAAGAACCTCAAGGTCGGCGTCGGCCTCCAACGCCATCACCAAGGCGGCTACCTCGAGACCATCAAGCGGCTGCACGACGGCGCCATCGGTGACATCCACACCATGCGCACCTACTGGAACGACGCCGGCGTCTGGGTCAATCCCCGCAAGGAAGGCCAGACCGAGATGGAGTACCAGATGCGCAACTGGTACTACTTCGTCTGGCTCGGCGGCGACCACATCGTCGAGCAGCACATCCACAACCTCGATGTCGCCAACTGGGTGCTCAACGGCTACCCGGTGAAAGCCCGCGGCATGGGCGGCCGGCAAGTGCGGACCAGCAAGGAGTTCGGCGAGATCTACGACCACCACGCCGTCGAGTTCTTCTACGAGAACGGCGCGACCAACTTCAGCCAGTGCCGCCACATCCGCGGCTGCTGGAGCAGCGTCAGCGAGCACGCCGTCGGCTCCAAGGGCATCTGTGACGTCAGCGGCTACTCCATCAAGCCGAAGGGCGGCGAAGGTTGGCGCTACAAGGGCAAGGACAAGGACCCCTACCAGGTCGAGCACGACGACCTCTTCGCGGCCATCCGCAACAACCAGCCTTACAACGAGGCCTTCAACGGCGCGAAATCGACGATGACGGCCATCCTCGGCCGCTTGGCGACGTATTCCGGCGTCGAGGTCTCCTGGGAGGACGCCCTCAACTCCAACGTCGACCTCCATCCCGACAGCTATTCGTGGGACACCACGCCCAAGACGCTCGCCGGGCCGGACGGCT
This sequence comes from uncultured Verrucomicrobiota bacterium, assembly GCA_903916195.1. Classification (GTDB taxonomy): domain Bacteria; phylum Verrucomicrobiota; class Verrucomicrobiia; order Limisphaerales; family UBA9464; genus CAIVQB01. Next base: position 15,346 of record CAIWVP010000071.1, read on the forward strand.
TCTATCCGGTCGCCATCCCGGGCAAGACCAAGGTGGTCTGATCCGGTCGCACTGCTTCCATGACCCGCGCCTTCATCGGCGCGGGTTTTTTCATTCGTAGATGAAGATCAACCGGCCGTCCTGCAGGGACGGCGCACCGACCACCGAGGCGCCGTCGAGCGCAAAGAACCGCGCCGCCCCCTCCGGGACGAGGATGGTGATCGTCTTCTTCGCCACGTCGACCGCGTAAGCCGGATGCTCGGCGTACCCGCCGATGACCTCGGTCGAGCTGAAGAGCCTCGGCCATGCGACCGCCGGTGGATTCGCCATCTGCGTCGCCAACCAATCGGCGTGCGCCGAGACGCGCGTGATGTAGAGCACCGTCTCGGGCCGTTCTGCGGCCTCGGGATCGAGCCCCCATTCGTCGGGCTTCACGGTCTGGTAGAAGCCCGTCCGATCGAACAACGCCGCGAAGAAGCTCTCGCCGTCCGCGGTCGTGCGGAACTCGGCCTCGACCGCGAAGATCACCCCCGCGAGCTTCCACCGGTCGTCGTCGTCCTTGAGGAAGACGCCGCCGCCCGAATCGCCGCCGGAAAAAGATGCCTGGTCGTCGCCGCCGTCCTTGCTGAACTTGGCCAGCAGCACCTCGCCGGTGAAACCGTCCTCCGGCTTGGGCTTATACGCCGTCCACACCGTGTTGGTGCCCCAGCGCAGGCGTCCGTCCGCCGCGCCCCAGCGCCATCCTCGCAATCCGGGACCACCCGGAGCGTCCGCGAAGACGCCCGGCCCGCGCAGGGTCCCGCGCCCGTGCAGCACGAGGGTGCGGCCCATCTCGTTCGTGCCGGTGTGGATGGATGCGGCCGCCGGAAGCCGGCCCGCGAGTTCGATCAACCGCAGGTCGCTTTGCGGGGCGTCGGCCACCGCGGTCGCGAAGTAAGACAATCCACCGAACCGGACCTCGCCGCCCGCCGAGAGGCCCAGGTGCCGCGCCGTCACCGCGTGCCGGGGACCGATGGCCGTCGAGCATTGGCCGCTGTCGTTCTGCCATTGCCAGCCGCTGGCCGCCAGATCTCCCGTCGGCGCGGTCGTGTTCCGCTGCGGATCATCCGTGCCGAAAAGGATGAGGGCCGACGCCCGCATCGCCAACGCCATCCACGCCGGCACCAGGAACCAGCGCGGCCAGGATCTTGCGGCATGCATCAGGCGCAACGCTGCCGAAGGAAAGAACCGATGCAAGCCGCGACCGGACCGGGGGCGCGATCGGAAGTGGCGGAGCGTCGAGGTGGTGTGAGGGAAGATCCCAGTAGGCGTGCCCGAGGTGGTCGGCGGCTACTTCCTACCCATGGAGGTCCCTGGCCGGACAGATGGGGTCGCGCGGCAGCGCGGACCCTACCCACGAGGGTAGGGACGGGCTGCTGCCCGTCCGTGGATTCTTCCCGCGTCGTCGGGTGATCCGCCTTCAGGCACCGCGGAGCGCACACCCGGCCGGGC